>JAOPUT010000404.1 GCA_025963385.1 Mycobacterium sp. | reverse complement strand
CTCTCAGTAGGACTGCATGCGGATGAATGCGGCGGCCACCAGACAGTCGTCCCAACCGGTATCACGCAATTCCACGCGACAACCGACGGTCTCGGCGTCTACCGCGCTGAACACCGGCGTCGCAACGAACGGTCCTACCCGGCCTGGGGCGACGAGTGACATGCTCAAACTATCGACCGACAGCTCGTCGGTGCCGAGCGTGTCGGCCGCGTGTTCCAGCGCCACCGCTTCGGCCACGATTAGCATCGGAGCGTGATGCAGGCGCTCGGCACCGACGTCCTGCAGTCGTGGGATCTCGAGACGCCCGTCGAAGCGGCGTCGCGCCGAATACGCGTGCCACAGTGGGGGGAGCGCACCTGCCCCCGGAAGGACGGCAGCTGGTTCGGGGAAGCAGAAGCGCTGCGGCGTCGTTCCCACGATTGCCCAGTTCGCGGTGCCGAAGCCGATCCGACGCTCTGGGTCGTCGGCATCGACGATTCTGGCCTCAGTGAACAACTGCGACCGGGCTTCTGCGGTGAACGCCCCGGCCAACAACATCCTCTCCACGTCGAGCGCGCAGTCGACGACGGTGACGTCGACCTGCGTGACGGCACGCACGTGCAAGGACTCGACGTTGACCACCCCCGCATCGAGCATCGCAATCGCCAGCGGGGCCGCCATGACCGCGCCGGCGGACGTGCGTAGGTCCTCACGGACCCGCAGTACGTTCTGCGCGTGCGTGCGGTCGATCGCCTGCGGGGACGAGCCGAGGTAGGAATAGCTCATGAGCACGCCCCGACTGGGCGCCCAGTGGCCTCGGGGATCCGAGGCAGTGTGGTCTGCTTCGGTGGTGCCGGTCACGAGTCACGCACCCCCTCATTCGAGGCCCGCAGGCTGCGGCGCAAGATCTTTCCGGTCGCCGTCTTCGGAATCACGTCCACGATCTCCACTTCGCGTGGGTACTTGTAGGCCGCCATCCGATCGCGGCAGTAATCGATGAGTTCCTGCGGCTGCACCGAAAAGCCCTCGCGCAGTGAAACATACGCCTTGACTGTCTCGCCGCGGTAGGAGTCGGGCAGGCCAATCACCCCCGCCTCGAGGATGGCGTCGTGGGTGTACAGCACGTCTTCGACCTCCCGCGGCCACACCTTGTACCCACTGGCGACGATCATGTCCTTCTTGCGGTCGACGAGGTAGTACCAGCCGTCTTGATCGGCGTATCCGACATCGCCGGTGAGCAACCAGCCACCGCGGATCGCGGCGGCAGTCTCGCCCTCGTTCTGCCAGTAACCAGGGACGACCTGTGGTCCGCGGACGGCAAGCTCGCCGAGTAGACCCGCTGCCAGCGGTGCACCGGATTCGTCGAGGACACGTACCTGCGCGCTGAGCAACGGCACGCCCACCGAGAGCGCCCCTGTCTCGGCGCCCACCGGTGCCCTGACCCCCGTCGGCACGCCGAGCACGGGCGACGTCGTCTCGGTCATTCCGTAGACGTTGTAGATGTAGACGCCGAATCGACTTTCGAACCGGTCCACCGTGGCCGGTGGAATCGGTGCTCCACCCGATGCGATCTTCGTCAACGACGACAGCGCACTCGCGTTGACGTCCGCCGAGTTGGCCAGCGCGATGAAGACCGTGATGGCGCCAACGGTGAAGGTGGGTTGGTGTTCTCGGATCATGTCGAGTGTCACACCGACGTCGAACCTGTAGGACAGCACGAGTGCTGCCCGGGCGGCGATGGACGCGGCGATGTGACCCGAGAGACCGGTGACGTGAAACAGTGGCGCGACACCGAGAATGACGTCGCTCGAGTCGAGGCCGAACCAGTCGCGGTACGCCATCCCGCCGGTGGCCACGTTGCGGTGAGTGTTCATCGCGCCCTTCGGCGTGCCGGTCGTGCCCGACGTGTAGGTGATGACGGCGACGTCCTCCGGAGCGATCGGGATGTCGTCCGGTCCCCGACCGTCATTCTCGTCGATGAGTGCATTGAGATCATCTGTCCCAGTTGGCGTTTCACCACGATCACCAGGCAGCACGCGCGGGTCGTTCGTGCTCTGAAGGTCGAGCGCGCTCGTGGTGATGACCCGTTTCACCGATGAGTGCTGCAGTGTGTCCGAGAGTTCGGGTGAATACAATTCGCTCTGTGCCAGGAAGGCCGCGGGTGTCGAGTCGGCGAGCAGCTTCTCGATCTCGCGCGGTCTCAGCATGGGGTTGATGGCGACGGCGATGCCACCGAGCTTCCACACCGCGATCAGCGCGATGACGTACTGCGGCACGTTCTGGGTGTAGAACGCCATACGGTCCTCGCGGCCGAAACCACCACGGGCCAGGGCTACGGCCAATGCGTCGGACATCCGATCGACCTCGTCCACCGTCCGGACGGCATCGAAGTAAATCAAGAACGGACTGTCGGGCGCCGCAGCGACGTTGCCGCGGAACGTATCCAGGATGGTGTCGTCAGGCATCGGCGTCCTCAACCGGTGTGCAAGGTCAGGCCTTGAGCGTTGAAGAAGAACCCGCCTGCGGTGATGAGCGCTCTGCGTGCGCCGGACACCTGCCGGTCGCCGGCCACCCCTTGGAGTTGATGCACCGCTTCACGGACGTGACCCGAGCCCTGGGTGGCACCTTCGGAGAGCGACCCGCCGTGCGGATTGATCGGGATCCGGCCATTGATCAGCGCGCGGCCCGCCTCGGCATCCCAGTGCTCACGCAGGAAGTCGCCCGCCTCCCCCGGCTTGCACCAGCCTGCGTTCTCGATCCAATTCAGCGTGATCGGCGTGAAGCCGTCGTAGGGGAAGTAGACATCGATGTCGTCGATCCAGAAGTCGCCCTTGCGTTTCAGCGTTTCGACGACGACCTGCTGGCCGTGATGGCGAAGCCCGACCGTCTGGTCCTCCTCGTTGTGTGCGACCTGACCGAGCACGGCCGCGTTGATCAGTACGGGGGGCAGGGCGAGATCGCGGGCCCGTTCCGCCGTCGTGACGATGAAGGCGTCGGCGCCGTCGACGGGCACGTCCATGTCCAACATGCGCAGCGGCCAGCGGATCATCCGGGACGCCAGATAGTCGTCCATGGTGATCGGATCGCGTTTGGCCGCGGCGGGATTACGCGCTGCATTGGTCCGGTCGTTGATGGCGACGAGCCCGAAATCTTCACTGGTCGCGCCATATTCGTACATGTAGCGCGATGCCCACGCCGTGTAGCCGACCGCCGACGCCACCGACTCGGGGCCGGGGTGCGGATCGCTCAAACCGGGAGTCGCGATGCGTCGGAACGGATCCTTCAGCGACGACGAGGTGTTCCATGCCGAGCGGTAGGCGGCGTGGTACACCAGCGCCACCTCGCAGAGGCCACTATGGACAGCCGCTGCTGCCGTGGCGAAGTGATCGACCAAGGGGATCAACGGATTGCCGGACCAGGTGACCTCAGGAAGCCCGAGCGTCGACTGCAGGACCTCGACGCTGGGCCAGCTGCCGCAGAGCCCGTCGATGTCGGCAGCGTCCAGACCGCACTTTCGGATGACGTCGATGCAGGCCTCGGCGGCTAGGGAGGCCTGGCTGCGGTCCAGGTTCGCCGCGACGAAGCCGGTGGTCGACGCACCTGCGATCGCCACCCGATCCTTCATCGGATTCCGCGTCGACCCGCTCACGCGTCACTGCCCGCGAGGACGAAGACGGGCATCGGAGAGCCTGCGCGTTCTCGCCAAGCCAGGTGTACCGGTCTTCCGATCCGGATGTCGTCGTTGCTCGCATCGGCGACTGTCGCGGTAAACCTCAGTCCCACTTGTTCTTCCAGTTCGACGGTGACGACGGGGTAAGGAGTCGAGTAGTCGACGCCTTCAGCGGGTGGACCTTGATACAGGAAGATGTTCATGAAGATTTCGCCGTCGCCACTGACCGGGGTGGGAGTGACGTTCGACGACCAGCAGTGCGGGCACACCGGTTTCGGCGGGGCATGCCAGATATTGCAATCATCGCAGCGGTTGACCAGTAACTGCTTGCGCAATCGACCGCGATAGTGAGCCGCGTTGTCATGCGTGATCGGCTCACCCGGAAAGCGCTGCACCAGTTCATCGTTGGACAGGTCCTCGCTCACCTCCACCAACCCTTCCTTGACGAGCCGAGTGTGCGTCTGACGACGCTTTCGGACGATATTCGTCGTGACGTTCACACTCGGCGTTGGGTCAAGCGTTAGACGATACCGTTGGTGAGGTTCATGCCGTTTTCGCGTAGGAACAGGCGCTTGGTCACGTCGTCGAGGCCCTCGACCTTGTTCCAGAAGTCAGCGGGCTCTCGCAAGCCCTCGGCGTGCGGCCAGTCCGAACCCATCAGCAGG
Organism: Mycobacterium sp.; assembly: GCA_025963385.1. GTDB lineage: Bacteria > Actinomycetota > Actinomycetes > Mycobacteriales > Mycobacteriaceae > Mycobacterium. The sequence continues at coordinate 5,775 of JAOPUT010000404.1, read as the reverse complement.
GTCTCGGTGGAGCCGAGCTTCTCGATCAGGCCGACCGTGTCGTCCTCGGGATAGGGGACCACGCGAACATGCTTCTTGAAGATCGTGCTGGGCCGGTCCTTGAGCTGTCCCCCCAGCCACGGGCCGCCGCGGGCCATGCCGCGACTCTTGTCCATGTGCCGGATGAAGTGCGGCACCCATTCGGCACCGAATTCGCTGACGAGCACCTTGATGTTGGGGTACCGGCCGAAGACGTTGTCGAAGATCAGCGCCGACAACGTGTCGGTGATGGGGCGTTCACCGTAGGTGTTCTGCCACTGCCAGGCCGAGTACTGGAATGGTGGCACCACACCCCAACCCCAGTCGGAGGCAACGTTTTCCTGGTAGTAGAACTCCGCGATGTGGTAGCAGACCACCGCGCGCGCCTCGTTGATCCGCGACCAGATCGGATCGAAGTACGGGTCGCCGGGAGAACGTCCGTAGGCCGGCCCGGCGGGCAGCACGATGAAGCGTGCACCCGCGGCCAGCACGCGGTCGAGTTCCTCGACCGCTCGGTCGAGATCGCGGAACGACAACAACGCCGGAGCGTAGATCCGGTCCTGGTGGGCAAATCCCCAGTCCTCGTTGATCCACTTGTTGAAGGACTCGATGTTGTCGTAGAGCGGATCGATGCCCGTGAGGAACTGTTCGGCCATCAGGGCCCAGCCGCCGGGATACATGATCGTGCGCTCGATCTGCTGCTCGGTGAGCTGCTTGAGTCGCGCTTCCTTGTCCAGGTATTCGATCTGCATCGGCTCGTAGAAGCGGTCGGCATCGGTCGCATTGCCCGACGCCCGCTGCTTGAGCATTTCCACCAGAGAACCTGGCACGTACGCCTGGTCGAGATCGTTCTCCAGCGCGGTGACGATCCGGTCGTTCGCGAGCAGGATCTTGCGACCACTCGGGGCAATGATCGGCCGCACCGCGGTGTCCAGTTTCGCCTTGGGCATGAACCGCGTGAAGCAGTCCTCCGACTCATACGAATGCTGGTCGAAGTCGGTCAGCTGATAGGGCAGTTCGCCGACGCTGTTTTCGATGATTGCCACGATGTAGTCCTTTCCTCGATCCGAACTATACATGTAAAGCTACGGACGATGAAGGGTTCCACCAGATTTGGTCGGGAATCAGTGTCCGGTGAATTTCGGGGACCTGCGCTGCAGGAACGCGGCCTTGCCCTCCTGTGCGTCGGCGCTGGGGCCGACCCAGAGGACGGCCTGCTGGGCATCGCCGAGCGACGAGTCCAGGGTGCTTTCGAGTCCGCGGCGCATCATCGTCTTCACCGCGCGCAAGGCCAGCGGCGCGGCGGCGGCCAACCGGCCCGCGATCTCGAGCGTCCGGGCTTCCAGGTCGCCGTCTGCCACGACCTCGGTGGCCAGGCCGAGGGCCAGCGCGGTGGCGGAGTCGTAGATCTCCGACAACGCAACCATGCGATAGGCCTTGTCGTACCCCATGACCCGTGGAAACAGCCAAGCCCCTCCTTCGTCGGGCAGGAGTCCGGCCCGCCCGCTCGTGTCGCCGAGGCGGGCGCTCTCCGCCACGATCCGCAGATCGCAGGCGAGTGCGAAGGCGAGCCCACCGTTGACGGCGATCCCGTTGACGGCGCACAGCACCGGCTTGTCGAGCTTGTGCAGTGCCGTGATGACCGCGTGGGAATCTTCTCTCAGCTCGCGCGCCCGACCGATCTGCTTGGACAGGTCATCGGCGAAGCCGGCGTCGGGCGAGACGTCGCCGCCCGTACAGAAGCCTCGGCCGATACCGGTCAGGATCAGAACCCGCAGAGAATCATCGAGGCGGACCCTCCGGATGCCGTCGAGGATCTCGGCGCACATTCGCGGCGTGTACGCACCGAGCCGGTCCGGTCGGTTGATCCGGATCCGGGCAATCCCGTCGTCGAGCGTCTCGAAGACCGCGTGAGCCTGGTCCCCCAGCCCGTTCCTGTCACCGATCTGAGGCACTGCCGACTCCAATCCGCTCGTCTGTGAGCATCTTCACAACGAGCACTGACTATACATGTATAGTCCCTTTCGACCCGGCTTGGATCACACGGCCGGGAATCAGCCAGCGCAGTCTCGAACCCGATGGAGTGACCATGACAACCAGCGTGAGCCTCGAAGGTCGCCTGTTCATCGGCGGCGAATTCCAGGAGTCCTCATCCGGTCGCCGCTACGACGTCATCAACCCGGCCGACGAATCCGTGATCGCCAGCGCGGCAGACGGAAACGCCGAGGACGTCACGCGCGCCGTCGATGCCGCTGTCAAGGCGATCGACACGACCGACTGGACCACCAACCACGGGTTCCGCCGGAAGGCCCTGCAGCAGTTCCAGGACGCGCTCCGCGGCGAATCGGATGCGATCAAGCACGTTCTGGTGTCCGAGGCGGGCGTTCCGGCGTCGGTACACCCCTCCCACGTCGACGCCATGATCGAGGACATGAGTTATTTCAACGGCCTCATCGCCACGTGGCCGTGGGAACGCGATCTGCCAGCCTACGAGCTGCTGGGAATGCGCAGCAATCGCCGAATCCGCTACGAGCCCTACGGCGTCGTCGGCGCCATCACACCGTGGAATGCCCCGTTCATGACCAACCTTTGGAAGGTCGGCCATGCCTTGGCCACCGGTAACGCGGTCGTACTCAAGAGCGCACCCGATACGCCGTTGACCGGCGCCCTGATGGCGCGCATCGCGGCGGACAAGACCAATATTCCGGCCGGCATCTTCAACGCCATCAGCTCAGCCGACAAGGCGATCGCGGGCGAGGCCCTGACGACCGACCCCCGGGTTGGTCTGTTTCACTTCACCGGTTCACCAGGCGTCGGACAGCGGATCGCGCAGAACGCGGCCGTCGGCATCCGGCACGTGGTCCTCGAACTGGGCGGCAAGTCGGCGAATGTGCTTCTGCCCGATGCCGATCTCGACATGGCGTGTGCGCTCGGGGTGGGGATGTGCATGTCCAACAGTGGTCAGGGCTGCGCGCTGGCCACGCGGATGGTCGTGCACGCCGACATCTACGACGACGTCATCGAGCGTTTGCGAGCGATGGTTGGGGGGCTGCCCTGGGGCGATCCGACCGACCCGACCAATGTGGTCGGGCCGATCATCCGGCTGGAACAACTGGAACGCATCGAGGGACTGGTCGACCGCGCCGCCGCCGCCGGCGCCCGGATCGTGGCCGGTGGCAAGCGAGGTGACTGCGGCGGCAAGGGATTCTGGTTCGAGCCGACCGTCGTCGCCGACGTCGACGAGAATGCCGAGATCGCCCAGGACGAGGTCTTCGGGCCGGTGTTGACGGTGATCCGCTACGAGGGCAACGACGACGAGGCCGTGCGGGTGGCCAACAACACGCGCTACGGACTTTCGGGCTACGTGCAGTCCAAGGACGAGGACCGCGCATGGAAGGTCGCCAACCGTCTGAAGGCGGGCACCGTCAACATCAACAACTCCTTCTATCTCTCGCCCGACTCGCCTTTTGGCGGCTACGGCATCAGCGGCGTCGGAGTCGAGCACGGTGAGGACGGCTTCCGGGAGTACTTGCAAGCCAAGACAATTGCCAGCCCGGCCAAGGCCTGAAGGAGATTTTCGAATGAGACTCGAAGACAAGGTCGTCGTCATCACCGGCTCCGGCTCCGGCCTGGGCAGGGATGCGGCGCTGCTGTTCGCCGCGGAGGGCGCCACGGTCGTCACCAGTGACCTCGTCCCCGGTCGGGCGCAGGCGGTGGCCAAGGAGGTCGAGGCGGCGGGCGGAACGTCTCACGGCCTCGATGCCGACGTGCGCATCGAGGCCGACGTCGAGCGTCTAGTGGCCGAGGCGGTCGACACGTTCGGCCGCATCGACGTGATGTGGGCCAACGCCGGAATTCCCGAACCCGGATTCGGCATGACGGGATTCATCGATTCCCAGCTGGAGGATTGGAACAACATCTTCAGCGTCAACGCGACGGGCATCTACCTGGCGTGGAAGCACGCCGCCAAGTGGATGGTGACCAACAAGCGAGCGGGCAACCTGCTCGCGACGACGTCGGCATCGGCGTTCGTTGCGTACCCGGGTTTCCCGATGTACACCGCGTCGAAGGCGGCGGCCAACGGGCTGGTCCGTGCTGCGGCAATGGAACTCGGCAAGTTCGGCATCCGGGCCAACGCGCTGTGTCCCACGCACGGCATGTCGGTCAACTTCGCGCTCCCACCCGAAGCAGACGTCCTCGGCAAGTCCTATGAGGAGATGTCACCGTGGGATCCCGACAACCGGGCGATGCCGCTGCGGCTCGAGCGGCCCCCGGTGATCCGCGACAACGCCTATCTCGCATTGTTCCTGGCCTCCGACGAGTCGGCGTACATGTCGGGGCAGACGATCCAGTCCGCCGACGGCGGACAGTTCGCCCGCACCTCGATCATCTTCCCCACCGACATCGGCCAGGGCGACGACATCACCTCTGGCGCAATTCCCGAGGACCTGCGCGACCAGATGGAGCGATAGCGGGACGCGTCGTGGCTGCCCGTTTTTCTGGCTGTACCCGTAAAGTCTGATGAGGACGTGTCGGGTGACGCGGAGGAATGAAGGGCGAATGGCCACCAAGAAGTCAGTCAGCGTTCGGACGCCCCTGGATCGCGAGCGCATCGCGGCCACCGCCAGGGAGATGATCGACGAGGTCGGGGTCGAAAAGCTGACCATGCGCGCCGTCGCGGCGCGCCTGGACGTGTCCGCCATGGCGTTGTATCACCACGTCGAGGACAAGAACGAACTGCTCCGCCTGGTCGGTGACGACGTCCTCGGACACATCGACCTGCCCGATCCGGACTCTGGCGACTGGCGGGAGCTGTTCACCTCGATCTCGATGGCGGCGGTCGACGCCTTGCTCGAGGTACGCGGGCTCAGTTCGGTGTTGCTGTCGTACAAGCTGCTTCCCAACGCCCGACGGCTGGTGAAGTTCTGCATCTACCAGTTCGAGCGGGCCGGCTTGAGTCATGCTGACGCACAAGAGGTTTACGCAGGTGTTCATACTCTGGTCATCGGACGGCTTCTCGTGGAGGAGAGTGCTATCTTCCGCCTGAGCCCTACGGCGCATCCCGATGGCGAGATCCGTGACTACGTCACGACCTTGCGTTCTCGGGCCAGTTTTCAACGGGCGCTGACTGCACTGGCAGATCTCCACACGGTGACCTGAGCCGTCAGCGCAGGGCCGTCAGTGATATACACGTAAAGCCGCTATTCAGTTGCGTTCACGACCCCATCACCGAAAGGCCATGACGATGACGTCCATGAACGCCAAGCCCCTGTATGGGTTGCCCGACGACCTCGTGGTGACCGCAGAAGGACCAATCCGCATCGTGAGGCTGAACCGGCCCGATGACTTGAACGGTGCAGCCCTCGTTCTGCATCAATCGCTGGCCCGGGTCTGGACCGACATCGCCGCGGACACCCAGGCCCGGGTGGTGATTCTGACCGGCGCGGGTGACACCTTCAGTGCCGGTGGCGACTTCGGCTACATGCAGGACAACATCGACAAGCCGGAGATGCGAACCCAGACGATGTTGGAGGCGCGCGCCATCGTCCGTGGAATCATCCGGCTGCCCATTCCAGTGATCGCCGCGGTGAACGGCCCCGCCGTCGGGCTAGGCTGCAGCTTGGCCGTCCTGTCGGACCTGGTGCTGATGTCGGACAAGAGCTTTCTTGCCGATCCCCATCTGCGGATGGGCCTGGTGACCGGCGACGGTGGGATGGTGTGGCCCACGTTGATGGGCCTCTCGCGGGCGAAGGAATA
>JAOPUT010000367.1 GCA_025963385.1 Mycobacterium sp. | reverse complement strand
TGCTCATCGCCGTGCATGCGGCGGCCATCACCTTCGACGAGTTGACGTGGGACGAGACGTGGCTGCGCGACGGCGCCGATCGGACGCCGATCATCCCGTCGCACGAGGTCTCCGGCGTGGTGTCGGCCATCGCTGAAGGGGTCACCGACTTCGCGGTCGGCGACGAGGTGTACGGCCTCATCCGGTTCGATCGCGACGGGGCGGCGGCCGAGTACGTCGCCGTGCCCGCCGCGGATCTGGCCACGCGCCCGGCAACCGTGTCCCACGTCGTGTCGGCCGCCCTGCCGCTGGCCGGGCTGACGGCCTGGCAGGCACTGGTCGGCCACGCGAACGTGCAACCGGGCGAACGAGTTCTGGTCCACGGCGGCGCAGGCGGGGTGGGGGCGCTCGCGGTCGAGTTGGCGGGCATCCTCGGTGCCGAGGTCACCACGACCGTGCGCAGCGATGCCCACGAACTCGTGCGTGGGCTCGGCGCCGGTCACGTGATCGACACGCGCACCGAGGAATTCGACGCACCAGGCCCACCGTATGACGTCGTGATCGACACCGTCGGCGGCGACACGCTCAACCGCTCGTTCGCCGTCCTGCGGCAGGGCGGCAGGCTGGTGACGCTCTCGGCGCCCCCGCCCGAGGGAATGGCCGCGGCCCACGACGTCGAGGCCACGTTCTTCATCGTCGTCCCCGACCGCGAGCAGCTGACCCGGCTGGCGACGTACGTCGTCGAGGATCGCCTGCACGTGGCGATCGCCGACACGTTCGCCCTGGCTGACGGACGGGCCGCCTTCGAGAGTGGCCGCAAGACGCACCGGAGGCCCGGCAAGACCGTTCTCGTCGTCCGCGACGAGTGAAGGGAGACAACGATGTACGACCTCGAGGAGACGATCCTCGCGCGGCGGTCGACGCGACTGTTCCTGCGCGACAAGCCGGTGCCCAAGGACCTGGTGCTCGAAGCCCTCGAGCTGGCCGTGCGGGCGCCGTCGAACTCGAACATCCAGCCGTGGCGCGTGGTGTTCAACTCCGGACCGGCACGCGACCGCCTGGTCGAGGCGCTGCTCAAGGAGGCCGAGAAGGGCGACCCGAAGGTGCCGGTGCTGCCGGCGGAGTTCGACCACTTCCGGCGTGACCTCGGCGCCATCGTCTACGGCACGATGGGCGTGCCACGACACGACAAGGAGGCCAGACGTGTTGCGGTCCTGAGGAACTGGGAGTTCTTCCGGGCGCCACTCGGTGCCGTCGTCTGCATGCACCGCGACCTCGACTACGTGGATGCCCTCGGAGTCGGCATGTTCCTCCAGACGTTCTTGCTCGCCCTGACGGCGAGGGGCGTCGGCAGCTGCGTGCAGGTGTCCATCGCCGGCTATCCGGAGGTCATCCGCGAGCAGCTCGGCATCGCCGAGGACATGCGGATCCTGTGCGGCGTGTCGATCGGCTACGCCGACCCCGACTTCCCCGCCAACTCACTGGCGGTGCCGCGCAGTCCGCTCGAGCAGAACATCACGTTCCTCGAGAGCTGAAAGGGGACCCCGCCCACGCGAAGCGATCCCGCGTACCGTCGAAATCATGAGCACGCTGACGAACCCCAAGGTCGCCACGGAACTGGCACGGATGTACTCCGAGGCCACAGAACAGCGGACCCGACTGCGCGATCCCGCTGCGTGGCAACGCCTGGAGGGAGCCAGCGCGCAGGAGCGGGCCGACGCCATGAGCGAGGTCTACATGCCGGTGTCGCCGGACGCAGGCAAGCTCCTGTATTCGCTGGTCCGCGCCAGCCGCCCGGAGACGGTCGTCGAGTTCGGGATGTCGATGGGGCTGTCCGGCATCCACCTCGCGGCGGCGGTGCGCGACAACGGCACCGGACGCGTGGTGACCACCGAGCTGAGTGCGGCAAAGGTCGCGACGGCGAAGAGAAACTTCGCCGCGGCCGGGCTGGCGGACGTCATCACCGTGCTCGAGGGCGATGCGCTGGAGACGCTGACGACGCTCGACGGTCCGGTCGGCTTCGTCCTGCTCGACGGGTGGAAGGAGTTCTACCTCCCCGTCATCAAGCTCCTCGAGCCCCGGCTGTCACCCGGTGCGCTGATCGTCGCCGACAACACCAACATGGCCGACACGCAGCCCTACGTCGACTACGTCCGCGACCCCGCCAACGGGTACGTCAGCATCGATGCGCCCGGCAAGGATCACGACACCATGGAGCTGAGCTGCCGCGTGTGAAGTCGAGACCGGGAGGGTACGGAAGGTTAGGTGCCACCAATGATCTCCAAGCTGCTGAGGTTGCCGATCCAAATCGGCGAGTCGGCGTTGTCGATCCTCGGCCTCAGACTGGGCACCGAGGAACCTCCGCACACCGTCGAGAAGCTCGGCGATGGCGTCGAGATCCGCACCTACGCCAAGCGCATCGCCGCCGAGACGACCGTCGCCGACACCGAGGAGGGTGCGCGCAACGCGGGCTTCCGGCGGTTGGCCGGCTACATCTTCGGCGGCAATCCTGCGGACACGCGGATTGCGATGACGGCGCCCGTCGCGCAGTCGGCGGGGTCGAGCAACGACTGGGTCATTCGGTTCTTCATGCCGTCCGCGTGGACGATGGGCGACCTGCCCTCACCCAGCGACGACCGGGTGCGGCTGGTCGACGTGCCTGCCGAGAAGGTGGCGGTGCTCCGGTTCACCGGCGACCGCGACGCCCGAGCCGTCGCCAGCCAGACCAAGAAGCTCCGAAACACGTTGCGCGCCTACGGTTTCGACGCCGACGGCAAGAGTGTCGCCTGGTTCTACGATCCTCCGTGGACCCTGCCGTTCCTGCGTCGCAACGAGGTGGCGGTAGCCCTCACTGCAGGCTAGCCAGGTTCTCCACCGATCGTTTGACGTCACCCTTGATCACCCGGGCGACCAGGCTGCCGATCGGCCCGTTGAGCACGGCGCCGGAGAGATCCGCGACGAGGTGGAACGTCGTGCCGGGATCGTCGTCGGTGATGTCGGTGCGCAGCGAGATCTGGACCCCGCCGAAGCCCTTCCCGCACATCTCGATGCGCTTGGGCTCGTCGTAGTTCGTCACTTCCCAGTGGATGGTGTTGCGGAAGCCCTTTACCTTGATCAGCGACGACACCTTGGTGCCCTTCTCGATCACGCTGGGCACCGGGCCGCGCCAGCCGCCGAAGATCGTCAGCCACTCGTCGAAGCGCCCGAGATCGGACGCGAGCTTCCACGCCTTGTCAGGAGAGAGCTTGGAGGTAACCGATACGTCGACGCTGGCCATGCCTCACTTCTACCCGACGCGCGGCACTTCTACCCGACCGGTGGTGCCGGAGGCGGCGGCGGAGGCGGCGCGCCGACGCCGAGCACCCTGAGCAGATCGGGCTTCATCGCCTGGAGTTGGGCGCCCCAGTACCCCCAGCTGTGCGTGCCGTCGTTCGGGAAGTTGAACACTGCGTTGCGCCCGCCGAGTGCCAGGTACTGCTTCTGGAAGTCCTTGTTGGTGTTGATGGTGATGTTCTCGAGGAACTGCGCGCTGTACTGGACCCCGAAGTCGCCGGCCGCATCAAGGTCGGAGGTCCGGCCGTTGCCGCAGTAGACCCAGATGGCGGTGTTGTTGGCGACCAGGGTCGGCAGGTTCACCATGGGGTCGTTGCGGCGCCACGCCGGGTCGCTCGACACACCCCACATGTCGGTGGCGTTGTAGCCACCCGCGTCCTTCATGGCGAAGCCGATCATCGTCGGCCACAGACCCGTGGACGGGTTGAGGAAACCCGAGAGCGACCCGGCGAAGATGAACTGCGTCGGATAGTGCGCGGCCAGGTTCAGCGCGGCACCACCCGACATCGACAGACCGACCACGGCGTTGCCGGTGGGCGTGATCCCCTTGTTCGCGGCCAGATACGCAGGCAGTTCCTGGGTCAGGAACGTCTCCCACTTGTAGGTGGACGTGCCGTTGCTTCCCTTGGCCGGTTGGTACCAGTCGGAGTAGAAGCTGGACTGTCCGCCGACGGGCATCACCAGCGAGAGCCCGGACTGGTAGAACCACTCGAAGACAGGCGTGTTGATGTCCCAGCCGCTGAAGTCGTCCTGCGCGCGCAGACCGTCGAGCAGGTAGACGGCGTGCGGTCCACCACCCTGGAACTGCACGAGAATGTTTCGGCCCATCGACGCCGACGGGACCTGCAGTCCCTCGACGGGCAGTCCCGCACGCGAGTAGGCGCCTGCCGACGGCGTCAGCCCGACCAGGCCGAGCACACCCGGCATCATGGCCACGACGAGCGCGGAAACGGCCAGCCGTCGTGCCCACGTGCGTCGAACCCGACCAACCATCGTCGCCAACACGGCTGGATCCCATCTCTCGTCATCCGGTACTTCGGCAAGCTAACAGCGCCGCCGAACTGCACCTCGGGGGCCACGCCGCGGTGTAATCGGCTTGTTATCAAGGCGTTTTGCGAACGACGACACGCCGAGACACGAGACGCCGACGTGTGGGGGCCGAGAGGCACACCGCGAATAACCTGTGAATTGACTCTGTAACCATGCGGTGCGCCGTCACTGACGGCAAACTCTCTGCAAACACCAAAGGAGCATGTCCATGTCAGTTTCCGGATCCCCCCTCGCGCGTCGCATCACGGGCGGGGCCATCCTCGCCGGCGGGCTGCTCGGCGCGACACTGCTCGGCAATCTGCCCTCGGCCTTCGCCAACGAGGACCCCGCGCTGAATCCGCCCAACTGCACCGCGGCTGACCTGGAGGGCGTCAGGTCGGGCGTCGACGCGTCGACCTCGGCGTACCTGTTCACCCACCCTGATTACAACTGGTTCGTGACCAGCCTCGAAGGGCTGCCCAAGGACCAGGTGTCCACGCAGATGAAGGACTACCTGAACCAGCACCCGGACACGAAGGCCGACATCACCGGCATCCGGCAGCCGCTGGTCGATCTCAAGAACCGCTGCGGCGGGACGCCCTAGCCGATCCCGGCGAGCAGACTCGTCGTGCGCCACCACACCAGCGCGACGAACACCGCCAGCACGGCGATCGAGAACGCCGTCTGGATCACGGCGCGATTCGCGCGCGGCGCGTAGGCGTACACACCGCCTACCGCCGCGCCGGTCAATAGTCCGCCGACGTGGCCCTGCCAACTGATCGAGGGCACGACGAACGTGATGACCAGGTTGATCACGATCAGCCCGATGATCCACCGCATGTCGAAGTTGAGCTTGCGCGAGAGCGCCAGCGTCGCGCCGAAGAGCCCGAAGATGGCGCCGGACGCGCCGAGCGTGGGCACGTTGACGGGCGTGAGCAGGTACACCAGCACCGAACCGCCGAGTGCGCTCAAGAAGTAGATGGCGAGAAAGCGGGTCCGCCCCAACGATCGTTCGAGTGCAGGCCCGATGACCCACAGCGCCCACATGTTGAACAGGATGTGGGTGAGGCCGTCGTGCAGGAACGCCGACGTCAGGAGTCGGTAGAACTGGTCGTACACCGCGACGCCCGCGGGCCACAGGAACAGCGCCTGCTGTAGCCCCGGCACGGCCATCTGCAGGACGAACATCACCACGTTCGCGGCGATCAGCACGTAGGTGACGACCGGCATGCCCGCGCGACGCGGTTGCCGAACCGACCTGGCGCCCGCGCCGACACATTCGACGCACTGCTGGCCGACCGCGGCGGAACGCATGCAGTCAGGGCAGATGTAGCGGTGGCAGCGAGTGCAGCTGACGTACGTGCCGCGGTCGGGATGCCAGTAGCAGCTCGGCGGGGCCGGCGCGCTGGGTGTGCCGGGTGTGCTCGGTGTGGTCACACCCCACAGTCTTCCAGCCCATCGGCCTTAGAAGCGCCAGAGTGCTTCCTGGGTGGTGCTTGCGACGAGCGCGCCGCACCGGTCGTACATCGATCCGACGACGAGGCCGCGGGAGTCGCTGTTGTTCACCGGCCTGACCTCGTAGCGGTGCCAGTCGTGTGGCACGAACGGGCGGTGGAACCAGATCGCGTGGTCGAGGCTGGCGGCGTAGCCGACGTCGACCCCGAGCCGGGTGCCGGGGGGCCGTGCCGCGGGCACCGGTCCGAAGTCCGACATGAAGGTCAGGGCGCAGGCCCTGGTGAGTGCGTGGTCCTCGATGGCGGCCCTGGTTCTCATCCAGAATGGCGGCACGACGAACGGCGAGTCGTCGGTCGGCATCGCACGGAACTCGAAGAGCCCCATGAACCCGAGGTCGGGGGCCTTCGGGACCGCGTCGTCGAACTCAAGGCCCGGCGGTGAACTCGGATGCCAGTCCGCGCCCTCCTCGGGCCGATGGAACGACGCGATCATCTCCAGGATCGTCTTGCCGTTCTGCACCGCGGTGACCTGTCGCGTGTCGAACGACCGGCCGTCGCGGGTGCGGACGACGTTCAGCTCGACGTCGACGCCGTACTGGCCACCGCGGACGAAGTACAGGTGCAGCGACTGGGGATGCTTGTCGGGCTCGACGGTCGCGCCTGCCGCTGCCAGCGACTGGGCGGCGATCAGGCCGCCGAACAGCCTGCTACCGGGACCCGCCTTCAGCTGGGGAGCGATGAACACGTCACCGTCACGCTTGAAGTCCAACATGCGGGTGATCCAGTTGGGCCGTTCGGACTCGACACCTGTCATAGGTGGGTCAGCGTAACGGCCCCCCGCCAAGGTCTCCGACGTACCTGTCCACCACGATGACGTACGCGGCGACCACCACCAGCGGCGCCACCAGCGGGAGCCACGGCAGTGCCAGCGGGATGCTCGCACCCAGGACCGCCACGGCGGAAAGGCCGAGGGCGCCGACCACCGTCGGAGCGGTCAGTGCCGTCGCCGCGTCACCACCCCTGGCGTGACGCAACACCAGGTAGACGGTCGCCGCGAGGCCGGCGACCGCAGCGACCACTGGAGACGGCCCCGAAAGCGCCAGCGCCGCGACGGTCGCCGCCACGGCGAGCGTCGCGGCCACCCGTGCCACGACCCCCGCCACCACCGCGAGGAGCGCCGCCGCAGACGCGAGGAGCGCAGGCCCGCTGCTTTGTACGGTGCCGGCGGCGACCATCAGCAGGCCGAACGCGAACGACAGTGGACGCATCGCCTCACCTCCTCGCCGGGGCCCGACGGCGGCGACGCGGCACCAGCCCCAGCACCTGATCCAGGGTCGCGTCGACCGACCACGACACGATGTCGACGCCGACCGTCCGCATGTCCCGGTACATGAACGAGCGCTGCATCGACCACATCCTGGCGATCAGCGGATCGTCGAGGTCGTCGAACGGCGCCCCCTCGAGCACGTCCACCGCCACCACGACGTGCCCGCGACGGCAGAGATCGATCAGCGCCAGCGCGAAGTCCGTGTCGAGAAGCGTGGAGAACGCGACGACGACCGCGCCGGGCGGGATGGCCGCGCGGGGGGCCAACGTGCCGGTCGTGGTCTCGTGCCCGTCACCGGCGCCGAGGATCGCGTCGATCACGCGGTAGAATTGTCGGCGGCCGATGTCGGCGCCCAGCCACCGCGGCAGGCCGCCGAGCGCGACCACACCCGCACGGTCACCGTTGCGCAGGGCGCTCTGCACCACCTGCACGGCGCCGCGCACCGTCCGCTCGGTGGCCTTCGTCGCCGGCCCAGGCGGTTGGTCGTAGGTGTCGACGAGCACGACCACGTCGGCGGCCCGCTCGCTCAGCCGCTCGGTGATGTGCAGGCTGCCCCGCCTGGCGCTGACGGGCCAGTTGACGGTACGCAGCTGATCGCCGGGCACGTACGCGCGGATGCCGCCGTATTCGACGCCCCTTCCGACGTGCCGCGTCATGTGGGTGCCGAGGCGGTCCAGCAGTTCGGTTCTCGGCAGGGCGGTGGATTGTGCTGGGGCGACGGGAAATACGAAGACGTCGGCCACGACGAGGTGATCGGTGGCGGCCCGTCCCGCGACCAGTCCGCCCCGCGCGGCCACCTCGACGGTCGCGGTGACCGGGTACCTGCCCCACCGTTCTGCGGACAGCGCGATTGCCACCCGCCCGGACGGCTCATCGGTCACCTCGAAGGACGCACCCCCTGCCGCGGACACCCTCAGGTCGACGGGAGTCCCATCGTCGGCGCTCGCCCACACCACCAGGTGCGCGGGCTCCGCCTCGAAGCAGCGCACCAGCCCGGGCTCGGCGTACACCTGGACGGTCGGAAGCGGCCGTTGCCAGCGAAGGGACACCAGTGCACCGAGTAGCGGTGCGGCGAAGACGACCAGCTGCCAACGTGACCCGAACACCGCGGCGACCAACGCGACCGCGGCACACGTCGCGATCGATAATGCGAGCGGTGAAGCACGCCAACGCAACTCGACGTCGGTGGTACGTAAGTCGATCACGTCGCGCCCCGTGTCCTCGGCACCGGCAGCCGCCGCAGCAGTTCCTCCACCACGTCGGACGTGCGCACCTGCCTGACCCACATCTCGGGCCGCAGGCTGATGCGGTGCGCCATGGCGGGCACCGCCAGTGCCTTGACGTCTTCGGGAATCACGTAGTCGCGGCCTAGGAGAAGCGCTCGGGCCCTGGCCAATTGGACGAGGTCCAATTCGGCGCGCGGACTTGCCCCGACCGCCACCTGCGGATGCTGACGGCTCGCGACCGCGAGTGAGACCACGTACTGCAGGACGTCCTCGTGCACGGTGACCTCCTCCACCGACTCCCGCATCGCGAGGAGCTCGTGGACGTCGACGACGCGACCGACGGTCGGGTCGGCCGAGCCGCGGTCGAGCCGACGCCGCAGCATCGCCGCCTCGCCGCCCTCCGTGAGATAGCGCAGCTCGAGCCGGATCGTGAACCTGTCGAGCTGCGCCTCAGGCAGCGGGTACGTGCCCTCGTACTCGATGGGGTTGTCGGTGGCCAGCACGATGAAGGGTTCGGGCAGCTGGTGGGTGACGCCGTCGATGCTCACCTGACGCTCGGCCATCGCCTCGAGCAGCGCGGCCTGGGTCTTGGGCGGGGTCCGGTTGATCTCGTCGGCCAGAAGCAGATTGCTGAAGATGGGTCCCGACCGGAACTCGAAGCGGCCCGACTGCATGTCGTAGATGGTGGAGCCCAGCAGGTCGGCGGGCAGCAGGTCGGGGGTGAACTGCACGCGCTTGAACTCCAGGCCGAGGGCGGCGGCGAAGCACCGGGCGATCAGCGTCTTGCCAAGGCCGGGAAGGTCTTCGATGAGGACGTGCCCGCGTGCGAGCAGCGCCGTGAGGATGAGCGTCAGCGCAGGCCGTCGACCGACGACGACCCGCTGGATCTCGTCGAGGACGGCCTCGCAGTGCGCGGCGGTCGTGGTGACCGGCAGGCTCATATCCCCTCCAGGCGTTGCAGGACCTCGCTGAGGACCCCTCGGCCGGGTCCCGGTTCCTCGACACCGCTGCGCGACACGTTGTCCGGATCCACCCACGGCCACAGCCGATCTCCGAAGAGCGCAATGGCGGTGGCGTGAAAGACTCTCGGGTCCTTTCCTTTTCGGGCACCCGTCGCGAGTTCGAACTGCCTAGCGAGCATGGGACGCAGATACTTGTCCCAGTCCGACCGGGTGGAGTCCGCGCGAGCGATCAGGATCTCGGTCTTCGCCCGCCACCGCCGCAGCGATTCGGCGGGGTCCCGCGCGCGGGAGTCGTCGACCGCGGCACGGGCGTCGCGCACCAGCAGCCAGCGCACGGCCAGGAGCGCGATCGCGGCTGCCGCCGCCCCCGCCCAGAGCACGGCGTGCCGGTCGGGGTGTGGCAGCGCCAGCAGTTGGGCCACGAGGATCAACACGATCGCACCTGCCGCGAGCTTCTTCACGCGTGACTCCGTATCTCGTCGAGCACCTGCGTGAGGACGGCGACCGCCGCGTCGCGGTGCCCCTCGTTCATCACGTGCGGGCTGAATCGCGCTTCGTCGAACAGGTCGACCAGCTGTGTCGCGCTGTCCGGGGCGAGGGCGTGGTGGTCGACGGCGCGGGCCATTACCTCCGACGCGGTGTCGAAGTCACGCGGGGCGGCGTCCGGAAGCAGGGACAGCTGGCGTTCCATGGCGGCGTAACACGCGATGATGGCCTTGCGAGGTTCGCGGCTGAGGTCGCCGACCTCGGCGAGGCCCACTTCCGCTGCGCGAGCCAGCGTTTCGGAGCCGTCGTCTGCACCGGCGGCGGGCTCGTCGTCGCCGAGGACGGGCAGGCTCGACGGAAGGGGGCGCCGGCGCCTGCGCGAGGCGATGACCGTCCCCACCACGAGGATGACGAGGAAGACGACCGTGGCCCAGTAGAAGTACCCCAGCAGACTGGTGCCGTGGTCGGACTCCACGGGTGCGGGAGGGGCGGAGCCGCTGGCCCCAGGAGCGCCCTCGGCGCCGTCGGGGGTGGCGCCGGGACCGCTCGTATCACCCTGCGACCCACCGACGAACCTGCTGAGCAGCATGGACATCGCCAACCAACCGAGAATCAGCCCGAATGCGATCAGCGCGACCCGCCACGTCGGCTTGCCGCGGTCGCCGCGCAGCCAGTCGGATCGTCCTGCCGCCCGCGGCGGTGTGGCTGTTCGGTTGCGCAGTCTGACGATGACGGCGATCCCCACCACGGCGACCGCCGCGAACAGCAATCCGGCGACGACGGCGACGGCGAGCGGGCTGTCGGTCGCTGGCTCGCGACGGCCCGTCTCCACGCCGGGAAGGTAGCCGCGGAGAGCGGCCGCAGCCACGAACACGAGCGCGACCAGGACGGTCACGGGAGCGATGCTGCGTTTCCTCCCCCGAGGCTGCACGTGGCCGACGCTACGCGACCCGACCCGTCACGCGAGGTGTTGAGCGAAGAACGTCAGGATTCGCTGCCAGGCGTCCTCGGCCTCCGGTTCGGAGTACGCGAGGCCGGCGATGTTCTCGATCAGCCGTAGCGGCGCGGGAAAGCGAAAGTCGTTCATGAAGGAGTGACCGACGCCCTCGTACTCCTCGACGTCGTGCGGCACACCACCTTCGGTGAGAATGGCCTCGACCTTGGCCGCCGCCCCCAGCAGCATCCGGTCCTTGGCGCCGTAGCTGGCGACCATCGGGCAGGAATTCCGCAGCGGCGGGTAGTCCGAGTCATTGTTCAGCACACCGTAATTCGGCGCCACCGCGTCGAACACACCGCGCGGGGCCAGCAGCAGGCAAAATCCGCCGCCCATGCAGAAGCCCACCGCGCCGACCTTGCCCGTGCAGCGTGGGTCGGCGGCGAGGTACTCGCGGGCCGCGACGAGGTCGTCGACCGCGACGCCTCCGCCGACCGACAGCGAGCGCAGCGTGCTCACCACACACCGGGGCCGGAAACCGCGATGAAACAGTGCGGGTGCGAGTGCCAGGTATCCGGCGCCAGCCATCCGGTCGGTGATGCGCTTGATGTCGGCCGACAGTCCGAGGGCGTCATGGATCACGACGACGCCGGGCCGCGGCCCGGGACCCTCGGGCACGGCGAGGTAGCCGGTGAGTGGACCCGCCGGTGCGGGATACGAGATGTCAGACATCGCGCTGCTCGTCTCGCACCAGGGCGACGGCGAAACCGTCCCAGCCCTTGGTGCCGACGGTCTGGATCGCGGCGGTGTCCAACCGCGGGTGGCCGCCCATCATCGCGAACATCTGCTTGACGGCGGTGGCCTGAAGGTCGTCGGGCGCAGGGTCGAGGACGCGACCGGAGCGGGCGATGTTGTCGATCACGATCACGGCGCCGGGGGCCGCCAGATCCACCGCCCACTGCACGTAGGCGGCGTTGTTCTCCTTGTCGGCGTCGATGAAGAACATGTCGAACCGCTCACCCCGTTCGGCCAGTTTCGGCAGGGTGTCCAGCGCCGCACCGACGAGGATCTCCACGCGGTCGTCGACGCCCGCGGCAACCAGGTTGGCGCGTGCCACCTCGGCGTGCCTCGGCTCGAATTCGAGGGTGAGGACGCGGCCGCCCGGTCCCACGCCGCGGGCCAGCGCGATCGTGCTGTAGCCCGCGAGCGTGCCGATCTCGAGCACCCGGCTGGCATGCGTCATGGTGGCCAGCAGCGACAGGAGCTTGGCGTGCTGGGCCGAGACCTCGATGGCGGGCATGCCCGCCGCCTCGCCCGCCCGGCGAGCGGCGGTCAAGGCCTCATCCTCGGTGTTCAGCAACCGAGTGAACATCTCGTCAAGGACACGGGGGTCGGGTTCGCTCACGGTCTCTACGGTAGTGCCGGTGGGACCGAGCGCCGTACGGAAGTTTGCTCGCGCGTTTACCTGACGCCTTCCTTGGCGTAGACCACCCGGAGCACGTGGCCCACCTCCGGGCCCATCACCGCCTCCGCCAGGTCACCGAATGCAGCAACGAAGTCCGGTCCGTGCGGCGGCTCCGCACGGCACAGGTGGTGTGCGATCTCGTGCAGCACCACCAATTCGCGAAGCGCCCAGGTGGTGTGCTGGTCGGGTACCGCGACGGTCGCGACGTTGCCGTCGTACTCGTAGTGCGCAGCCGTCACGCCGCGCCTGGCCCGCACACTCAACGATTCGGCGGTGGGCCACCGCGCCCGCACGGACGGCAACCGCATCACCGCGTCGACGTAGCGCCGCACCGACTCCACCGAGGCGAACCGCGCCTCCGGCGGCAGGGTGAGCTGCGTGCCGAAGAAGTCGACGGTCCGGGTGCCGCGCTCCGCGGCCCTGTCGAAGAGCGTCCGCACGAACTGCTCCGCGGCGTAGACCTTCGAGCGCTGTGTGTCCCGCGACACGGCCCTCCTACCGGTCCAGGGGGCGGCGGGCGCCGGCCAGCTCGGTGCTGGGCCCGAGCCGGGCTCGACGACCCGCCCTGTCGCCGGCGCGGCGCGCCGCCGACGAGTAGCCGGCCGACGCGCTGGTGGCACGCCAGGTGCCGCGCGCCTTGGAGGCCTCGCGGTAGAAGCTCTTGAGCTCGATGTCCTTGTTGCGCAAGGCGATTGCCGTACCCGGCTGCTGGTCGCGGCCCGTGGTGGCGGCGTCCCTGGCCTCCTCGCGCGCCTCCGCGAGCCGCTGGCCGACGCGTGCCCCGAACGCCAGGTGGAAGTTCAGGCGCGCGGTGATGGTCGGCGTGGGGCGGTGGTCGCCGGTGGCGATGTATGCGTCCGATGCCTTCACCATCTGCACCACCAGGCTGGCGTACAACGCGTGCGCGGCGTCGATGTCCTCACCGAACCCGTAGGCGTACACGAACGTCGAGTTGGACGCGACGTCGCACTTCACGTCGTTGGCCATCGCGATCGCGACGAACAGCTGGACGTACGTGCGCAGCCCCTTGGAGCCCGCCTCGCCGATGGTGATGGTGCGCTGTAGGGGCACCTGCGCGGGACCGCGTGTTGCGGAGTGCGCCCTGGCCACGGCGAGGTCGATCGACGTGGTGGTGGCGAGTCGTTGGGCTGCCGACATGAACGCTTCGGCTTCGTGGGGGTTGTCGGTGTTCTCGGCTTGGCGCAGAAGGGCAGCGATGCGCGCCAGCATCTTGTCGTCACTCATGCGCGATCCCGCTCCGCTTCTCGCTGTTCCTCATGCTTCGGCACGCTAGGCGACCAGTACGACTTTCCCGCGGGCATGCCCGCTCTGCAGGTAGCGGTGCGCCTCGGCTGCCTCGTCGAGGGGGAACACCCGGTCGACGGTCACCTCGAGGTCGCCTGCCTTCGCCAGTTCGACCAGGTCCGCCCGGGACGCGTCGCGGATCGCCTGACCGCCGTCGGCGCCGGTCAGGACCGCGATTCCGAGCTCACCCGCCCTGGCGAAACCGGCGATGGTGGCGATTCGGCCGCGGTCGGCGACGAGTTCGACGGAGGTGTCCAGGGCCTCGTCGGTGCCGACGAGGTCCAGCGCGGCGTCGACGGACCCGATGGCGCGCACCCGGTCGGCGAGTCCTTCGCCGTATGCCACGGGTTCGGCGCCGTATTTGCGCAGCTGATCGTGCCGCGCGGGGCTCGCCGTGGCGACCACCTTCGCGCCGCGGGCGACGGCGAGTTGGACCGCCATCAGCCCGACGCCGCCGCTGGCCCCGTGGATCAGCACGGTGTCCCCCGTCCCCACCCGCGTGTTCGTCAACAGGTGCCAGGCGGTCTCGCCGGCGAGCAGCAGCCCGGCGGCTTGCTCGAAGCTCAGCGACTCGGGCTTGTGCCCGACGTCAGCGGCCTGCGCGACGACCCGTTCGGCGTAGCCGCCGTCGACGTTGGTGACGATCACCTCGTCACCGACTGTCAGTGGTCCGGTGTATCCGGCGGCTCCCGGCGTGATCTCGGCGACGACACCCGCCACCTCCATGCCGACCGGCAGGGGCAGTCGCGAGGGGTCGTCACCCATCTGGCCGCTGTACAGCTTGTAGTCGATGGGGTTGGCACCCGCGGCGCGGACGTCGACGAGCACCTGCCCCTCACCGAGTGCGGGCAGCTCGATGTCTTGCAGCGCAAGGACTTCCGGCCCACCGTAGGATTCGGCGACCACCATCTTCGTCATGGTGGGGAGTCTAGCCACTACTTGCCGACGAAGCCGTCCAGCGCCGTCGTCAGCTGAGGGGACAGCGGATCGTGCTTCGCGTAGTTGCCGACGTTGTCGGTCGGGTCGTCGCGCAGGACGTGGCTGACGCCCTTCATCGGGACGACGGTCAGCGCGGTGTGGGCGAGCGCGTCGAACAGCGGCTGCAGGGCGGAGCACGTCCCCTGGCTGTCCGAATCCGAACACGTGGCCAGTACGGGCATACCGGCGGGCAGATCCTTGGCCAGTTCCAGCGGATCGATCGCGTCCGCCTCGACGACGGCGGCGACGTTCGACGGGTTCAAAATCGCGCCAAGCCCCTCGGGGAGCTGTGCTGGGGCGGTGCGCTTGGTCCGCGCCTGGACGACGGCGGCGTCCCACGCCGCCAGGACCGCATCGGCCTGCTGGCGGTTCTTGGCGCCCGCATTGACGTCGGCGTCGAGGCCGGTGCGCACCCGACCGGTGATGATGTCGAGGTAGCGACCTGCGAGTGGTTGAAAGAGCGCCAGCGAGTGGATCTTCGGCGCGTCCGGGGCGGTGTCGTTGGCCAGGGACATGGCATGGACCGTGCCCTCGCCGATCGCATAGACGGAGAGGCGGGCCGTGTCGACCGGCTGAGCGGCGAGGTATCGGATCGCCGCCTTGGCGCCCAGGTCGTAGACGGCGCTGCCGACCTCGGAGGGACGCAGCGCGTACGGGCCGAGACCCGTCTTACCGGTGCCGGCCTTGTCGTAGCGCAGGGTGGCGACGCCCTTGCCAGACAGGTACTCCGCCAGCTGGCGCATGTTGCCGACGGGACCCGCGACGGCGTTGTCGCCGTTGCGGTCGGTGTTCCCGCTCTCGGAGATCAGCAAGGCGGCCGGACCGGGGGCGGCGCCGATCTCGTGGCGGTAGGTGCCGTGGATGGTCAGCCCGTCGGCGACGAAGCTGACGTCGTCCTCGACCCAGCCCTGCCGCGTCGGCGCCGTGGTGTTGGTGCCACCACCACCGCCGCCGCCCGACGAACAGCCCGCGACCATCAGCACCGCGGCGAGGAGCCAGACGAGTCTGCGGACGATCGCCGTCACAGGTGCACCTCGATCCAGGACACCACGTCGTCGAGGACCACGGCCTTCTCTGGCTCGTTGAACACTTCGTGGTAGAGCTCGGGGTAGACCTTGAGGTTGACGTCGGTGGATCCCACGCATTCGATCAGCCGGCGGCTGCCGTCGACGGGGATCAACTTGTCCTGTCCGCCGTGTACGACGAGCAGCGGTGCCGTGAGCGAGGCCGCGCGCTGCGGCATCGTCGCGCCGACGCCGAGCAACGCCTTGGCGATCCCGGCGGGCAGCTTGCCGTGGTGCACCAGCGGATCGGCCTCGTAGGCGGCGACCACCTCGGGATCGCGGGACACCGCGTCGGCGGGGAGGTTCTCGACCGGCAGCCCTGGCAGGACGCTGCCCAGGACGTTGGCCACCGCGATCATCACCGACGACACCGAATCCTGGGCGTACACGGCGGGACCGGACAGCACCATCGCGGCGTAGTCGTCGGGATGCTCGACGCCGTAGGTGAACACGACCCCGCCGCCCATGCTGTGGCCGAGCACGACGCGCTTGAGTTCGGGGTGCGCCGCGGTCGCGATGCCGACGAGGTGGTGGAAGTCGTCGGTGTATTCGGAGATCTTCTTCAGATAGACGCGTTTGCCGCCGGAGCGACCGTGCCCGCGCAGGTCGATGGCGTACGTGATGAGGCCGGCTTCGCCGAAGCGCTGGGCCACGTGGTGGTAGCGACCGGCGTGCTCGGCGTAGCCGTGGCACAGGATCACGACGCCGGTGGGTTCGGGCTGTGCCGAATCCCCGATCGCTCCGCTCCTGCCCTCCGTAGGCGTCCACACGTCGTAGACGATGCGAACCCCGCCGACTCCGTCGAAGCTGCGTTCGCTGCGAGTTGTGGCCATCAGGGGAGACTAGCGGGCCGTGCTGAATGATCCCGATGACAACGGTGTCGCCCGTCACAGGGTCTGGGTAGGCTCGTCGGCGTGAGCGTGCTTGCCGAAAGTTTCGACTCGAAGGACGCCTTTCTCGCCGACGCGCAGCGTTACCGACGGGAACTGATGGCGCACTGCTATCGCATGACCGGGTCGCTCCACGACGCCGAGGACCTGGTGCAGGAGACGTATCTGCGCGCATGGAAGTCCTACGAGGGCTTCCAGGGACGGTCCTCGATCCGGACGTGGCTCTACCGCATCGCGACCAATACGTGCCTGACCGCGCTCGAGGGGCGAGGGCGCCGTCCGCTGCCCAGCGGGCTCGGCGCCCCGAGTTCGGACCCCACCGCCGACATTGCCGAACACCCCGAGGTCACCTGGCTGGAGCCGTTGCCCGACTCTCCGCAGGAGCATCCATCGGACCCCTCGGTGATCGTGGCGTCTCGCGATTCCGTGCGCCTCGCGTTCATCGCGGCCCTGCAGCATCTGTCGGCAAGGCAGCGCGCGGTGCTGGTCATGCGCGAGGTGCTGCAGTGGAAGGCCGCTGAGGTGGGCGAAGCCATCGGTGCGTCCACCGCGGCCGTCAACAGCCTCCTGCAGCGGGCCCGCGCGCAGCTTGACGAGATCCAGCCCAGCCAGGACGACGACATCGCCGCGCCCGAGTCGCCAGAGGCGCAGGACCTGCTGGCGAAGTACATCGCCGCGTTCGAGACCTATGACATGGATCAGCTCGTCAAGCTGTTCACCGAAGACGCGATTTTCGAGATGCCACCGTTCGACGGGTGGTATCAGGGGCCCGCGGACATCGTCACGCTGTCCAAGCTGCACTGCCCTGCGCAGGGTGCGGGCGACATGCGCTTCGTCAGCACCACCGCCAACGGCCAGCCCGCCGCCGCGCTGTACATGCTCAACCCGGAGACCGGCTTGCACGAGGAGTTTCAGCTGCACGTGCTGAGCGTCCAGCCGGGAGGCGTCTCGCACGTTGTGGCGTTTCACGCGATCGGGAACGGCCTCTTCGCCAAGTTCGGGCTGCCCGCGTCGCTCTAGTCGCCGAGTGGCCATTCATGCCGCGCTGTCGGCGAGAATCCGTGCGATAACTGGCCACTCGGCACCTGCCTCCGCGAGTGCGCGACAAATCCTGACGAGAATCACCCTGCGCCGATACCGCAGCATGTCGGCGCTCACCCGCACGATGAGCCACCCCCTGGCGAGCAGTTCCGCATGGCGGTCGATGTCCCGCTGGTACTGGCGGGCATCGGTCCAATGTTGGACACCGTCGTACTCGACGCCGACCTTGAACTCCTCGTAGCCCATGTCGATGCGCCACTGATCGACCACGATCTGCGTCCTGGGCCGCGGTAGCCCGGCATCGACGAGGACCAGCCGCGTTCTGGTCTCCTGTGGTGACTCGGCGCCACCGTCCATCAGTCCGACGACTTCACGCAACTGGGGAATCCCCCGGACCCCGGGATGCCGGGCGAGGAGCGCGCCGACCGAGGACGGCTGCAGACCGGTGGCGTTCGCCAAGGCGTCGACCCGCACGACGGCCAGTGTGCACCCAGGCCGACGCCCGAGATCGAATGCCGTCCGGGCCGGGGTGGATACCGAAATACCGCCGATCGACTGACGCTCATCGTCGAAGAGCTCGTCTCGGTGGATCAGAATGCCCTCGACCGGCTTGCCGTTGCGGCGATTCAACTCCGCGGGCAGCCTCGGATCGATCCACTTCGTGCCATGGACTGCCGCCGCAGACAAGCCCACCAGCGTCGACTGCCTGCCCGACCACAGCCACGCTGCAGCGGCGCGTGTTGCTGCGGTCATCTCGCAACCCTTGGGCACGTACACGTTTCGGTAGACACGGTCGTGCCGGCTGCGCAGCGTCCGGGGACTCACGTCGCCCCTGGCCAACGCCTCGGTGCCGAGGAAGGGTTTCGTCACGACTCGACGATGGCGCCTGGCTACAGGTCTGTGCTCAAAGCATCCACAGGCGCCGAGTGGCCACTTATGCCGCGCTGTCGGCGAGAATCCGTGCGATAACTGGCCACTCGCGACCTACCCCGCCGGAATCACCGGCAGAGTGATGCTCGATGGGTGGGCGGCGTCGTGCAGGATCGTCTGCGTGGCCACCGCCGTCGCGGCGCTCTGGCCGAGCGGCTCGCCGGTGTTGGGGTTCGGCGCGAACTGCGGATAGTCAGAGCTGGAGATCTCCAGGCGGATGCGGTCTCCGGCGCGGTATTCGTAACTCGTCGGCCAGATCTGGATCTGGTAGGCGACGGGTTGGTTGGGCGTCGTCGGCGTCGGATTCGACAAGGAGTCGCGGAACGACGTCCGAAGGATCCCGTCGTTGAGGTTGACGACCTCGCCGTCGGGCTTGACCACCGTCAGCTTGGCGGTGAAATCGGTATCGGGAGCCGATGATTCGGCCCACAGGTTCACCGTCGTCGTCCCGGTGACCTCGGTGTCACTCGACAACGGCGCACTGCTGTACACGAGGACGTCGGACCGCTGTTCCACGGGCGTCTGGTCGTAGGGCCCCTGCGGGCCCGACTGCGCGCCACAACACGAATGTCCACCCAGGCTCGGCGCGGGGAAGCGCGGGTCGTAGGTGTAGACGTCCGGCGCATCGACGGTAGGCGGCGCGTCCACCAACTGGCCCTTGCGGTCCGAGCCGCCAGCTCCCGACAGGAAGTAGGTCGTCGACTTCGTCTGCGGCAGTGGCCAACCCGACGCGGTCTTCCAGACGTTGGCGCCCATCAGGAAGTAGTCCACGCGAGGCTTGCCAGCCCATTCCTTGCCGTCCGCGCCCTTGTTCGAGCCCTTCAGGAAGTGGTCGTACCAGTCCAGCATCAGCTCGTTGATCGGACTGTTGGCCACCGGACCGATCACCTTCAGCATCGGTGCCGGCTCCGAGTCGGGTCTACCCCAGTCGACGTGATCCCACGGTCCGATCACCAGTCGCTGGTTGGCGCGAGCATCGGCGTTGGCACCGTGGGCCACCATGCCCGCGAAGTTCTCCACCCCGCCGGCGAGAAACGCGTCGTACCAACCCTCGAAGTGCATCACCGGCACGGTCACCGACGGGTAGCGGTCGCGGATGCTGAACTGCTTCCAGAAGTCGTCGCGCGTCGAGTGTCGGATCCAGTCGAAGTACCACGGCGCCACCGCTGGATTGTCCGGCTGCATCGGGGGCAGGTCCTTGAACGGGCGGAGGTCCAGCCAGCGGGTGAGATCCTTTGCAGCAGCGGCGAGTTCGTGGACGGTCGCTTGATCGTTGCGGTTCTGTGCGGCGGTGGTGGCGATCGACTCCATGGCCCACGGCAGCACGAACGCCAGCCGGAACTCGCCGCCCTCGTACGTCCACCCGTCGTAGTAGTCCGACGCGGTGTTGGCGGGCACGATCGTGACGAGGTGCGGCGGCGCGGTGACGGCTGCGAGCCACTGCGTCGCGCCCACGTACGACGAGCCGTACATGCCGACCTTGCCGTTCGAGCCAGGCAGCCCCGCCGCCCATTCGACGGAGTCGTAGCCATCCGCCTGGTCGTGGGTGAACTCGCTGAAGACGCCACCGGACGCGCCCTGCCCGCGGATGTCCTGCACGACGACGAGGTAGCAGTGCGAGGCGAACCAGTCCGGCGGCTGATACCTGGAACCCGCCTGCGCGCCGTCCTTGCCGTACTGCGTGCGCATCAGGATCACCGGAACCTCGTCGGCGGTTCGCGGCCGGTACACGTCCGCACGCAGGACGGTGCCGTCGCGCATGGTGGCAGGCACGTCGCTCTGCTTGGCCACCGTGCACGGCCCGCGGCCCCCGTCCGCCGGCCAGGGGCCCGAACTCGACGTCCGGTCGTCCGAGCACCCGCCGACGACGAGGGTCAGGACCGCGGCGACGGCGGCCAGGCGAACCGCGGCGATGGGCACGCGATCACGCTAGCCCCGACTCCTGGGACTGGCCCGACGAACCCAGAAGCTGGACGAAAAGGACTGGTAGTGCCCTACTTCGGTGGCATCCGGATACCGCCGTCCACGCGGACGACCTCGGCGTTCATGTACGAGTTGGTGATCAGCTCGACGACCATCGAGGCCAGCTCCTCGGGCTTGCCGAGGCGGTGCGGGAACAGCACGGACTCGCCGAGCTTGGCCTTGAACGCCTCCGACGCCTCGCCCTCGCCGTAGATCGGCGTGTCGATGAGGCCGGGCGCCACGGTGTTGACGCGGATGCCGACCGCGGACAGGTCGCGGGCCACCGGCAGCGTCAGGCCGACGACGCCGCCCTTGGACGACGAGTAGGCGGCCTGGCCGATCTGACCGTCGAAGGCCGCGACGCTGGTCATGTTCACGATCGCGCCGCGCTCACCGGTGTCGGTCGGATCGAACCGGCTCATCGCGGTGGCGGCGATCCGGATGCAGTCGAACGTGCCGACCAGGTTGATGGCGAGCACCTTCTTGTAGGCGTCGAGGTTGTGCGCCGACGCGAACTCGCCGTCCTTGCCGATGGTGCGCTGGGCCCAGCCGATGCCTGCCGAGTTCACCAGGGCCCGCAGCGGCCCGAGATCGACCGCGGTGTTGACGGCGTCCTCGATCTGCTCGGTGTTGGTGACGTCGACGGTGACGAACACGCCGCCGATCTCCTTGGCGAGTGCCTCACCGCGTTCGGCCTGAAGGTCGGCGACGACGACACGTGCGCCCCGGTCGGCCAATTGACGTGCCGAGGCCGCTCCGATGCCGGATGCCCCACCTGTGACGATTGCGCTAGCTCCGTTGATGTCCACGGGGACAGATTAAGCAGGCCCCTTTCCCAGCCGTACCAGGACCTGCGATGTCCACCTGTCCAGCGCCCGCAACTGAGCGGCACTCACCCCATCGAAGACGAGGCCCCTGACCAGGTCGACGTGGCGTGGCGCTGCGGACTCCAGCGCCGAGCGCCCTGCGTCGGTCAGCTCGACGGTGGCGCCCCTGCGATCGTCGTCGGCCCCGCGGCGCGCGATGAGCCCGCGGGTTCGCATCCGTCTGAGCTGGTGCGACAGCCTGCTCTGCTCCCACCCCAACCGGTCGCCGAGTTCGTTCACCCGGCAGGCGGCGAGCTCCGAGAGCGCGACGAGTACGTCGTAGTCGGCCAACGAGAGGCCGCAGTCGCGCTGCAGCTGCCGATTCATCTCGATCTGCAGGCCGGCGCTCATCGCCAGGTAGTTGCGCCACACCCGCTGCTGATCTTCCGAGAGCCACATGGAATATATGACACATCATCTAAGTTGTCGTGTCCAGTGGCAGCCACCTAGGCTGACAACGATCCCGCGAGGAGCTTTCATGGCCACGACAGACCCCACGACCTTGACCGACGGTGTCGACATCCGACGCGCACAGGACCGCGCCGCCACCAAGATCTCGTGGCTGGACTCCAAGCACTCGTTCTCGTTCGGTGGCAACTACGACCCGACCAACACCCATCACGGACTGCTGTTGGTCAACAACGACGACACGGTGAGGGCTGGCGCAGGATTTGAGACCCATCCCCACCGCGACATGGAGATCGTCACCTGGGTGCTGCGCGGTTCGCTGGTGCACCAGGACTCCACGGGCCACTCTGGTGTCATCTATCCCGGTCTGGCACAACGGATGTCGGCAGGCCGCGGAATTCTGCACTCCGAGAAGAACGACTCGTGGACGTTGACGGGTGATCCGTCGCACTCGGAACCCGTGCACTTCGTCCAGATGTGGGTGGTGCCCGACGAGGCGGGCATCACGCCCGGCTACCAGCAGCTCGAGATCGACGACGAACTGCTGCGCGGCACGCTGGTGACCATCGCCTCCGGCATGCCGGAGTACGCCGATGACGCCGCCATCACGATCAGCAACAAGTACGCCGCACTCCGCGGCGCACGGCTGGCGGCGGGCGACGTCGTCGAGCTGCCACAGGCGCCCTACCTGCACCTGTTCGTCCCGCGGGGCGAGGTCGTGCTAGAGGGTGCAGGTCCGCTACACGAAGGCGACGCAGTGCGATTCACGGCGTCCGGCGGCCAGCGGATCACCGCGACCGAACCCTCCGAAATCCTGGTCTGGGAGATGCATGCGAGCTTGGCCGCAGCGTAAGTCACTCGCCGTCATCGGCGTCCTCCTCCTGGCGGGGTGCTCATCGAGCACCCCGCCGGCGTCGGACACCACCTCGACCAGACCGCCGAGCGAGGCCGGCCTCGCCGAGGTGACCGTTCAGGTCGGCGACGACTTCGATGCCGCGCCGTTCGACGAGCCGCGAAAGGCCTTGGTGCCCAAGGGCTGGACGATGTCGGTGTGGGCGCGGGTGCCAAAGCCGCGCCTGGCGACATGGGCGCCCGACGGTGCTCTGCTGGTATCCAGCCCGAGTGTGGGGCAGGTGATCCGCATACAGCCCTCGGGTCTCGGCCCGCAGATGCAATTGCTCGTCGGCGGCATGGACCAACCGCACGGACTGGCCTTCGCGGGCTCGACCCTCTACGTCGCCGAGAGCGACCAGATCGACGCGTTCGACTACGCCGACGGCATCGTGAGCCACCCGCGGACGGTCGCCACCGGGCTGCCCGATGCGCGTAGCCCCGAACTGGGTGGGGCCTACGCGCACGCACTGAAGAGCGTCGCCGTGGGACCCGATGGCGCCGTGTACTTTTCAATAGGTTCGACGGGAAACATCACCGCCGAGGACCGGACGGCCACGCCACCGCGGGCGACCATCATGCGGATCCCACCGGGTGGCGGCCCGTACGCCCCGTTCGCGACCGGCGTGCGTAACGGCACCGGAATTGCGGTCGCACCCGATGGCGCCGTGTGGACGGCGGTCAACAACCGTGACA
The DNA here is from genome assembly GCA_025963385.1 of Mycobacterium sp. GTDB lineage: Bacteria > Actinomycetota > Actinomycetes > Mycobacteriales > Mycobacteriaceae > Mycobacterium. Next base: position 2,595 of record JAOPUT010000367.1, on the reverse strand, counting down.
ACGTCGAAGTTCCCGACCACGGCTCGTCCTATGGTCAGTTGGTACCCGCCTACGTCGACGACCATCCCCCGGAGTCCGTGGCGAAGTTGACACCCGGACGCGAATTGGGTTGGCCCTACTGCAATCCCGATGGCGGACCCGCGAAGCTGGCCCTCATCCGCGACGTCCAGACCAACGCCGACGGGAGCAAGCTCGACTGCTCAGCGCTACCCCCGATCGAGCAGAGCCTCGGCGCGCATTCGGCCCCGCTGGGGATGAGCTTCGTCGATGGCGCACTGCCCGGCGACTTTGCGCACGGGGCGCTGGTCGGGGTGCACGGGTCGTGGAACCGGCAGCCACCCCGCGCGCCCGAGGTGTCGTTCTTTCCCTGGGAGAACGGCAATTTGGGCAATCAGCAGACGCTCGTCGGAGGCTTCCAGGCCGACGACGGCTCGCGCTGGGGCCGACCCGTGGCGGCGGTGGTCGGGCCGGACGGCGCCGTGTACATCACCGACGACGCCGCCGACGCCATCTACCGGTTGGCGCCGCCGGGACGTTAGAGCGCGTTGAGAACCGCCGTCATCTGCTTCTCGGTGTCGTTGGCGAGCTTCTCGAAGACGAGCTTCATGGCCGGGCTCAGGAGCTTGGCCGCACCCTTCATCTCGAGGTCGGCCTGGTAGGTGATCACCGAGCCCGCACCGGACGCGTCGACCGTGATGGTGTCCACCGACGTCGACGAATCGTTCGTGCCGACGAAGACCAGCGTGCGGTTGCTCAGCCGGTTCAGCGTGTAGGTCAACTCGGCCGTGACGCCGACGATCTTCGAGACGTTGTGCCACGTCGCCCCGACCTCGATCGGGCCGCTGCCCTCGCGCGTACAGGTCTGCGTACCGGGATCCCATTCCTCGGCGTTGCTGAAGTCCTTGAGGTAATCGATGACGCGATCAGGCGGGGCGGCGACGGAGAAGGTTCGTGAAACTGTAGGCATGCCGGGGGAGGTACCCCACCACCAACGGGCTCACTCGTGGGGTGACGGGTGCCTCGGCCCGCCGGCGGTGATGCGCAATCGTGCCTGTGATGTAACCAAAGTTGGCAGTGAGTCAGCTGTGATTGCTATTACCTCAGTTTCAGTTGTCCTTAGCTACCTCTCGATAGGGGCCTGCCGTGCCTGTCACCGCGCCGAACGTCCGGCGTCTCACCGCCTTGGCGACGACTCTGGCACTGGGCGCGGTGTTGGCGGCGATGGCGGTGTCGCCTGCGGCGAGTGCCGCCGACGGTCGCCAACTACTCGCAAGCGCGGTGGCCAACACCCGCGGTTCCTATCTCGTCTACAACTTCGGCGGCAACAACCCCGCGCCCATGTTGAACGCCGACGGCAGTTGGTACGAGATGGGCGGCGGAGGGCACCTGATGATCATCAAGTCGGCCTCGCAACGCCTCACCCCACGACTTCTCGTCGACTCCCACCGCGGCTATCAAGCCCGCTGTGAGTCGACGCCGGGTGCCCGCACGAAGGAGGGGCTGCTGCAGGCGTCCGAGACGTTCAGCCCCATCCAGGCGTGGCAGGCGCTTGGCAAGCCGACGATCGCGATCAACGCCAACTTCTTCGACGTCCGGGGACAGCGGGGTGGCTCTTGGAAGTCCACGGGCTGTAGCTCGCCACTCGGCGCGTACTTCGACAACACCCGCGGCGGAGCCCCTGCCAACGCACAGGTGACGGGGACCCTCGCCTACGCGGGCAAGCAGGCACTGTCGGGCGGCGACGAGGTGTGGACCGCGTTGACCACGATGATCCTGCCCGTCGGTGGCGCCCCCTTCGTCGTGCCACCCCGGACACCCGACGACTACGACGCCGCCACCCCGGTCATCAAGGATCTAATGGACAAGGGCACCCGATTCGTCGCCGTCAGCGGGCTCGGGCTGCTGGCACCCGGCGACACGGGACAGATGAACGACGGTGGGCCCAGCGCCGCACGTACGGCGATCGCCTACGCGCGCGACCGGGACGAGATGTACGTCTTCCAGGGCGGCAGCTATACGCCCGACCAGATCCAGGACCTGTTCCGCGGCCTCGGCAGCGACACCGCGCTCCTGCTCGATGGGGGTGGCTCGTCGGCGATCGTGCTGCGCCGCGACACGGGCGGCATGTGGGCGGGCGCAGGCGTGCCGAAGGGTTCCTGCGACACCATGCAGGTGTTGTGTGACTCCCGCGAGCGCGCCCTACCGAGCTGGCTCGCGTTCAGCTGACCTCAGGCGGCCTTGTCCGCGGACGCGCCGTCCGACGAACCCGCGTCCGACGCCGTCGTGCCGGTGCTCGCCGCCTCGCTGCCCTTGTCGCCGGGCTTGCCCGGCTTGTCGGCTGACTTGTCACCCTTGGGCGAGAAATCGTTGGCGGTGTCGCGGACCTCGTTGGTGGTCGGCTTGGCGTGCTTCGGCGGCTTCTTGGTTCCCGCGTCGTTCGAGTCGCCGCGTCCCGCGCTGTCGTCGTTGTCGGGCTTGGCGTGCTTCGGTCCGGTCGACTCATCGCCCGCCGTTGGGGCCGAATCCCCTTCGGGCTTCGCGTGCTTGGGTCCCGTGGCCGGCGTGGTGTCGGTGGAGTCCGAGGTGTCGGTGGTG
>JAOPUT010000377.1 GCA_025963385.1 Mycobacterium sp. | reverse complement strand
AGGCAGCAGTAGGCCATGAACATCCTGTCCCGCGTGTTCCGGCGGACCCCGTCGCTGAGGACTCGCGTGGCATTCGCCACGGCCATCGCGGCCGCGATCGTGGTCGGCATCGTCGGCACGATCGTCTGGATCGGCATCACCAACGACCGCAAGGAACGCCTCGACCGTCGACTCGACGAAGCGGCGGGCTTCGCGATCCCGTTCCTGCCCCGCGGGCTCGACCAGATCCCCAAGTCGCCCAACGATCAGGACGCGATCATCACGGTGCGCACGGACGGCCAGGTGACCTCCAACTCGGACGTGACGCTGCCGGAACTGCCCCCGGGATACGCCGACACCTACATCGACGGCGTGCGCTATCGCGTGCGCACCGTCGAGATCAGCAGTCTGCAGGGACCGATGACGGCCGCCGTCGGCGCGACGTACGACGCCACCATCGCCGACACCAACAACCTGCATCGCCGGGTGATCATCATCTGCTCGGGAGCGATCGGAGCGGCTGCGGTGGCGGGCTGGTTGCTCGCCGCGTTCGCGGTGCGGCCGCTGAAACGTCTTGCGCAACAGACGCGTGCAATCGACGTGGGCGGCGCGGCACCCGACATCGACGTCCGCGGTGCCACCGAGGCGGTCGAGATCGCCGACGCCGTCAACGGCATGGTGCAACGCATCTGGCAGGAACAGGACCGCACCAAGGCCGCCCTCGTCTCGTCCCGCGACTTCGCCGCCGTGACGTCGCACGAGTTGCGCACCCCGCTGACGGCGATGCGCACCAATCTCGAGGTGCTCGCCACGCTCGATCTCGCGGAGGATCAGCGCAAGGAGGTGCTCAACGACGTAATCCGCACGCAGACCCGCATCGAGTCGACACTGTGGGCGATCGAAAGGCTGGCCCAGGGCGAACTCTCGACGTCCGACGACCACTCACCGGTCGACATCACCGAGCTCCTCGATCGCGCCGCTCACGACGCGATGCGCGTCTACCCCGAGCTGGACGTGTCCCTGGTGCCCGCCCCGACGGTGATCATCGTCGGCCTGCCCGCAGGCCTGCGGCTGGCCGTCGACAACGCGATCGCCAACGCCGTCAAACACGGTGGGGCGACCCGGGTTCAGCTGTCCGCGGTGACGTCGCGGGCGGGCGTGGAGATCGCCATCGACGACGACGGGGTCGGGATCCCCGAGGAGGAACGCAAGATCGTCTTCGACCGGTTCTCCCGCGGGTCCACGGCGTCGCACTCCGGCTCGGGTCTCGGCCTGGCACTCGTCGCCCAGCAAGCCGAATTGCACGGCGGCACGGCGTCATTGGAGCAGAGCCCACTCGGCGGAGCGCGGCTGCTGCTGCGCCTGCCCGGCCCGTCCTAGCTGCTGCTACCTGAGTCCGCGCTGGGACTTGCCACTGTCCCACCGGTTGAAGCCCGCCGCCTCGGCGGTCGCCACGTCACGGAACCACACCTCGGCGCGGGTCACGCCGTAGGACCGGCTTTCGGTCGAGTGATAGAGCATCGACTCCTCGTTGCCCTTGACGTGCCAGCCTTCCGGGCCGCTGCCGTCGGTGTTCGGCCTGGCGGACCCGGGGCCGTGGGGGCCGCCGGCTTCGGGGGCCGCCACCTCCGGCTGCGGCTCTGGCTCCGGCTCTGGCTCTGGCATCGGCGTGGGCGTGGGTTTCGGCTCTGGCGTCGGCTTCGGGGACGTGTACACCGGGACCTCGCGGGTGACTCTTCCCACCGTGAACAGCCCGGTCAGGGCCAGTCCGAGCAGAAACGCCAGTGCCATCAGCCACCCGTTCACGATCCCGCTCCAATCTCTCGCGACCCGGGTAGGTCGGCGATCGCCTCGTCCTTGCTGGTGTGCTTGATCGAGATGGTCGCGATCAGCCATGCGGCGAGCGAGCCCAACAGGAACGCGAGCAGATACCACACCCACTGGATGACGAAGTCCATGTCACATCTCCTCAGCCGACGGTGATCTCGACGCGGCGGTTCTGGGCACGCCCCGCCAGTGTGCCGTTGTCCGCCACCGGATTGGCGGCGCCCGCCCCGCTCGACGTCACTCCGGACGCGGCGACGCCATCCGAGACGAGTTGATCAGCAACGGATTTGGCCCGTCCTGCGCTCAGTGGCACGTTGATCGAGTCGCTGCCGACGTTGTCGGTGTAGCCCGTGACGGTGAGCTTCACCCCCGGGCACGCCTTCACCTTGTCGGCGATCCGTCCGACCAGCCGTTGCGAACCGGGCGCCAGCGTCGAGCCGGCGGTGTCGAAGGTGATCGGCGTCTTCAGCAGTCCGGTGATGTCCGCCTGCAGCGTCGAACACGTCCCGGCGGGTGCGGGTCCGCTCGCGCCTGCTACGCGAATGTCGTTGGCCACCGGCACATTCGGCCACGTCGCCGTGGCCGCCGACTCGGCAGCAGCCTTGGCATCCTCCGAGGGGGCGGTCCCCGTCAGCGTGACGGTGTCGCCGACGAGCTTCGCGCCGAACCCGGGGATCTCGAGGGCAGAACCGAATAGGCTGCCCAGTCCGGCGATCTCGGGGACCTTGACGCCGGGCTTGACCGTCAGGTCGTCGACGACGTTCGCGCCGGGCATCGCCTGCCGGATCGTGGTGGGCAACGACGTCTTCAGGCCCTCGTCGGGCAGTTCGCCAGTCATGGTGAAACCGTTGCCGGTGCGCACGATCGACATGGCGCCGAACCGGCCGCCCGCATCGGCGGTGGGCGTTCCAGGCGGCGGCGTTGCAGGCGCGGTCAGCGTGTCCGACGGAGGCACACTCGGCAGGGCGAGATCGGCGCCCCCGGCCGACCTGTCCGATGTGCCCCACCCGATCAGTGCGAGCAGCAGGGGCACGGCGATCAGGGCGAGCAGCCACCCGATGCCGGGTCGTCGTCGGTAGAACCTGGAGTCCTTGCGCCAATCGGCGATGGTGCGATCTTCGTCGGAACCCGACATGGGCCCTCCCTGTCGTCGGAGACGGAGTCGAGCCTAGGACGGCTACGTAACCATCGGCGGAGGTTCATGGGAAAACCTGGGCGGCATGCCCAGAATTATACGGACGGTTAACCTTTCACGGCCGCGATGCGTTCGCTGAAGCGTGACTCAGCTAGCGTCGAGCAGGTCGATCACGAAGATCAACGTCTTACCTGCCAACCGGTGCCCCGATCCGGCAGGCCCGTATGCCTTTGCCGGTGGGATGACGAGCTTACGGCGACCGCCGACGCGCATCCCGGGGATTCCGTCCTGCCAGCCCTCGATCAGGCCACGCAGCGGGAACTCGATGGACTCGTTGCGATTCCACGAGCTGTCGAACTCCTCGCCGGTGTCGTATTCCACGCCGACGTAGTGCACCGTGACGTTCCCACCGGGTACGGCCTCGGCACCGTCGCCGACGACGATGTCCTCGATCACGAGCTCTGCAGGCGCGGGACCGTCGGGAAATTCGATCTCGGGTTTAGTGGCCACGCTTCACACCGTAGTCGGGCAGACTGGTGGCGTGGCCACGGACCCGGATAAAGACGCAGACATCCTCGCTCAAGTCAACGAGCTGGTCGCAGAAGAGAAGGAACTGCGGGCCAAGCTTCAGCACCACCAGATCGACGAGACCGAGGAGCACCGCAGGCTCCGCGCCCTCGAGGTGCAACTCGACCAGTGTTGGGACCTGCTGCGACAGCGCCGCGCGCTGCGCGAGACGGGGCAGGACCCCGACAAGGCCAGCGTGCGCCCCCCGAACGAAGTCGAAGGCTATCTGGGCTGAGACCCCGCGATGACCCGCGACGACCAGTTCGACGTCATCGTCGTCGGCGGGGGTCACAACGGCCTGGTCGCGGCGGGCTACCTCGCGAAGGCAGGCCGGCGGGTCGCCGTACTGGAACGGCTCGACCACGTCGGCGGCGCCGCGGTATCGGCGCACGCCTTCGAGGGTGTGGATGCGCGACTGTCGCGGTACTCGTATCTCGTCAGCCTGCTCCCGAAGGGCATCACCGACGACCTTGGCGCCCGCATCCGGTTGGCACGGCGTCGGTATTCGTCCTACACGCCGGATCCGACCACGGGCGGCCGCACGGGTCTGCTGGTCGGTCCCGGCGGTGACTTCGGCGCGGTCGATGCTGCCGCGGACGTGCCGGGGTACGACGAGTTCTACCGTCGGTGCCGCGCGGTCACCCAGCGGCTGTGGCCCACGCTGACGCAGCCCCTTCGCTCGCGCACCGATGCCCGCAGACACGTTCTCGGCGGTGCCGACCCCGACGCCGACGCGGGCTGGCAGTCGATGATGGAGCAGCCCATCGGCTCGGCGATCACCGACGCCGTGCACAGCGACCTGCTCCGCGGTGTGATGGCCACGGACGCGCTCATCGGCACCTTCGCGCGAACCGACGACCCGACGCTGGAGCAGAACGTGTGCTTCCTGTATCACCTGCTGGGTAGCGGCACCGGCGAGTGGGACGTGCCGATCGGCGGCATGGGCGCCGTCAGCGGCGCGCTCGCCGCGGCCGCGTGCGCGCATGGCGCCGAGATCGTTACCGGCGCAGACGTTTACGCGATCGATCCCGATGGCACGGTCCGCTACCGCAGCGATGGCGACGATCGCGTCGCGCACGCCCGCTTCGTACTCTCTGGCGTGACGCCGACCGTACTTGCCGGGTTGCTCGGCCAACCCGCGCCCGACGGTGCGCCTGGCGCGCAGGTGAAGGTCAATCTGATGTTGCGCCGACTTCCGCGGCTGCACGACGGATCCGTCACCGCCGAGCAGGCATTCGGCGGCACGTTCCACATCAACGAGACACTCACCCAACTGGACTCCGCCCATGACGCGGCGGCATCGGGCCGCACTCCCGACCCGTTGCCGTGCGAGATCTACTGCCACTCCCTCACCGATCCCACCATCTTGTCCGACGAGCTTCGCCGTGCCGGCGCCCAGACGCTGACCGTCTTCGGGCTCCACACCCCGCACGTCCTGGTGGCGGCCGGACCCGAGGCGGCGCGAAGCTCCCTCACCGACGCCGTTCTGGCGTCACTGAACTCCGTTCTCGCCGAACCCATTCAGGACGTCCTGATGACGGACGCCCTCGGCAGGCCCTGCGTCGAGGCCAAGACCACCGCAGATCTCGAGGCCACCTTGAACATGACGGCGGGCAACATCTTCCACGGCGGCCTGCGCTGGCCGTTCGCCGACGACGACGAGCCGCTCGACACCCCAGCCCGCCGCTGGGGCGTCGCCACCGGTCACGACCGGATCATGTTGTGCGGCTCGGGGGCCCGGCGCGGGGGTGCCGTATCGGGAATCGGCGGCCACAACGCTGCGATGGCTGTGCTGGAGACCCGGCGGGCCGCGCCGGGCTGACGGTCAGTGCGTCCGCCATCGCGACATGTCCCTCGTAACCGAGTGCCGACGCCTTGGCGCGGTATCGACTGACCAGGTCACCGAACGCGGCCTCGTCGCCGCCTGCCCTGGCCAGCAGCGCCCGCAGCCGCAGGACGATGACGTCGACGAGGACGAGTCCGTCCACGCCTGCACCGACCAAACGCTCCGTCGCCGCCTCGGCTTCCCGCACATCGCCGTCGCCGTCGCGCTCGAGCAGGGTCTCCACCAGAATCCCGGCCGCCGTGACGCCGTGTGCCAACTGCCCGCGGCCGAAGGCGTCGTCGACGACGGCGCGCATCCGGTCGACGCCAGCGTCCAGATCGCCGTCGCGCGCCACCTCGCGCGCATCCAACAGGTCGAGCACGGGAAGTTCGCTCCGGTAGAAGTGCCCGCTCTCGCACATCTCGCGAATCTCCGCCAGCAGCAACCTGCCTCGCTCGCGGTCGGCAGCGCCTCTTTCGAGCAACACGCCGCCCAGGCAGTACATCGCAAGACCCACCGCGTGGTGGTCTCCGGTGTCGGACGCGACGACCATCGCCTCCTCGACCTCGCGGAGCGTGGCGTCGTCGGGCACCAGTACACCCTGCAGGGTCGTCACGCTGTGCTTGTAGGCAACGCTCTTGCTGAAGGTCAACCGATCGACCTGGCTCGCCATCGCGAGGGCGTCGTCGAGATCTTCCCGCCAGCCGACGATGCCCAACCAACACCTGGCGATGCCGCGAAACACCAGCCCGAGGGCCAGGGGTGAGCCAAAGACGATGTCTCCCATGGCCGGATCGCCATCGGCAAGGTCGATCATCAGTTGCGATCGCGTCAGGATGTCGGCGATCTCACCAGTCTCGTGCTTGGCCACCAGCGGTACCGCCGAAAGGGCGACCGTCAGCGTCGGGTCGTCGATCGCGTCGAGCAGGTTGAGCGCCTCGGTGCCGAGCCGCGAAGCCTCACGCACCATGCCGTGCACCATGTGATCGGTCATATGGCCGATCATCGCGACGGCCAGGGACCGCTTGTCTCCGGCCGCCGCGGTCAGCTCGCGTACCTCTCGAAATCCGGAGTCCGACATGCTGGCCGCCGTCCGGTAGGCCGTCGCGCAGAGCAGTGTGCCCGCGGCGATCAGCATGGCCAGCCGGTCCGGGTCCTGGGCAGGCAGGGCACGAGCGACGTGCCGGGCCCGCGCCCAGCTCCTCCTTGCCGCCGCGATGTCCCGGTTCCTCGACCACGCCCCCGCCCTCATGTGCCAGCCGCACGCCGCGGCCAGTTCCCCTGCCGCCTCGAGATGCTCGGCGATCAGGGCGGCGTTCTCGTCGGCCAGGGCGGGATCGCGCTCCTCGAGGGCCATGGCCAACCGGCGGTGCACGTCGGCACGGTCGGCCGTCAACTGGGATTCGTAGGCGACCGTCCGGATCATGGGCTGCCGGAACACGTATTCCTCGGGGGACGAGAACTTCACCTGGTCCACCAGTTCGGCCTCGACCAGTGCATCGAAGAGCGGATCGACGCCGACCGCGGTCAAGAGATCGGCACTGAATCGCGAGCCGATGACAGCGGCCGCGTTGAGGGTGCGCTTCGCGTCTGCACCGAGCCGATCGATCCGCGCCGAGATGACGGCGTGCAGGGTGGGCGGCACCGTGACCTCGGTGACGGCCGCGTTGAACGTGTAGCGGCCCCGATCGCCGTGCAGGACGTCCCGCTCCGCCAGATCCCGCACGATCTCCTTGACGAAGAACGGATTGCCGAGGGCGCGGTCGGCGATGATCGCCGACAGGTCCGTGACCGACCGGTCGGCGCCCAACTGCTCGGCGATCAGCGCGGAGGTCTCCGAACGACTAAGCGGCGCAAGGTTGATCGTCTGCCCGTCCGGCAGTCGCGACAGCACCCCACGGTATTCGGACCGGTAGGTGATCAGCACCATCGACTTGGTGCGGGATATCACCGCGGTGAAGTCAGCCAGCATGGATTCACTGACCTCGTCGATCCACTGGGCGTTCTCGATCACGTACATGGCGGGCGATCTCTGGGTCGTCCATGCCGACCTGATCAAGGCCGTCAGACGTCTGCGCCTGGCATCGGGATCGAGTCGCGGCACCGCGGCGTCGGGTTCGTTGATGCCGAGCAGGTCGCCGAGGAGCATCAGGTCTTCCCTGCCTGCCTCGGGCAGCTGCTCCTCGACTCGCGCCCTGTCTGCGTCGGAGTCCGAATCGCCAACCCCCAGCACGACGCGAAGCAGTTGCCCGACGACGTGGAACGGGAGATCCGTCGTGTGCGCCTGGGAGGTCGCGCGGAACACCTGGACACCGCCGGTGGCGGCGGTCGCAGCCAACTCACGCACTAGTCGACTCTTGCCGATTCCGGCGGGACCGCACAGACCGACGCTGGCACCCCCGTGTCCGTCGACGACGCCTTCGAAGATGCCTTCCAGGGCCGCCATCTCCCATCGTCTGCCGACGAGTGGGCCGTCGACGCGACCCGAAAGCACGTGATGCGGCCTGATTTGCAGCAACCTGCGCACGGAAACCGGCCGCGCCCTTCCCTTCACGAAGAGGAACTCGGGTTCACTGAGGTCGACGACGTCCTCGACGAGCCTCGCCGTGGACTCGGAGATCATCACGCCACCGGGCGCAGCAACCGATTCCATTCGCTGCGCCATCCCGACCTGCTCTCCGATCGCGGTGTACGAGAGCGGTTCAGAGCCAAGCCTTCCCGTGACGACGCGGCCAGAATTGAGGCCGACCCGAATGGCCATGTCGACACCTTCGCGGCGGAAGTCGACGGCCAGGCGCTGCATTTCACGTTGAAGGCCGAGAGCCGCCAGGCAACCGCGCACTGCGTGGTCCTCGAAGGCGACCGGCGCCCCGAACAGAGCCATGATCCCGTCGCCGGTGAACTTGTCGACGGTGCCGCCATAGCGACGCACCACCCTGGTCGAGGCGGCGAACAGCTCAGTCATGATGTTGCGCAACCGCTCTGGGCCAAGAGCAGCGGCGATGTCCATGGACTGCACGACGTCAGCGAACAACACGGTGACCTGTTTGAACTCCGCGCGCTCGTCGACGAAGACCACCGCCGACCCGCACGCATCGCAAAATCTGGCGCCATCGCGTTGCTCTGCGCCACATCTACCGCACGTCGGCATCACGGTGCCTGCCCCCTCTTGGCGGCCCCGAGCCACCCGGAGATCTCAGGATAGGCAATCACGCCCATGCGGGCACGTCAATAAATCGACGGGACCCTTCTCAGTCAGCCGTCCGCCAACTTCGCCAAAATCGCCTGCAAAGTCGACAATTCGGCAGCACTGAGCGACGAGAAGGGTGGCGGAGCGGGATCCTCCACTCGCTCGATGTTCGCTACGACGCGGCACCCTTCGTCGGTCAGCGAAATCACCTTGGACCGCCGATTGTTCGGATCTGCTTCTCGCACAACGAGTCCGCGTTCCTCGAGATCGTTGACGGCGACACTGGTCGCCGGTGCGTCCATCGTCGCGGCCTCCGCGATCTCCTTGGCCGTCATCGGGCGCCTGGCCAGCCGTCTCAGCACTCGAACCCTGCTGAAGGGCAACCCCGTGGTCTCGATGACGTCACGCTTCCAGGCGTCGCGGTTGTCGAACACCACGGCAGCCATGGCGCGCCACACCTCATCGGCGATCGGTTCAGCCGACATTGGCGCCCACCCTTGGCGCGGCGTCGCCCGCGATCAGCGGGGCGAGGCGCTCGGCCGACCGGACCGCACGTGGCGATGTCGACAGGAACGCGAGCGCGAAGATGACGAGGCCGAGGCCGACGCACACGAACCACAGCGGCCGCGCCGCGGCGGCGAAGTCCGTCCCACTCCGAGTGAGTGCGCCCCCCGCGACCGAACCACACAGCGCCACACCGATACTCACGCCGATCTGCCTGCTGGTGGACGTCACGGCCGAGGCGGCACCCGCGCGGTCCAGGGGCATGCCGCTCACCGCGGCGTTCGTGATGGGCGCGTTGATCATCGAGAACCCGATGCCGAACACCGCGAAGTTCACCAGCAGCATCCACACCGGGGTGGTTACGGTGAGGAAGGTCAGCAGGACGGACGCGGTGGTGATCAACACGCCTGCCGCGAGAAGTGACGGCCGCGCCCCGAACCGTCCGACCAGACGACCCGAGATGGGCGAGAAGACGAGCGCGCCAATGGCTATCGGCAGGTAGATGAGGCCGGTGTGCATTGCGGAGTAGCCACGCTCGCCCTGCAGGTACAGCGACATCATGAAGAGGAACGCACCCCAGGCCGAGAAGGCGCACACGGCGGTGAGCGTAGCCGACGCGAAGGGGATGCTGCGGAAGAAACGAAGGTCGATGAACGGGTCGTGCCGCCTGGCCTCGTAGCGCAGGAAGGCGACGAACGCGGCCACCGCGATCACGGCCATCACGATGACGCGCGGGTTGCTCCACCCCTGTTCCGGGCCTTCGATGAGAGCGAACACCACGCCGAACAGGAACAGCACGGCAAGGCCCTGACCGACCGGGTCGATGTTGCGCATGGTGAGCGACTTGGTCTCCGGCACGAAGATCGCCGTCAACACGATGGCCGCCGCGCAGATCGGCAGATTGATCCAGAAGACGGCCCGCCAGCTGATCAGTTCGATCAGGAAGCCGCCGACCACCGGGCCGAGTGCCATCGAGATGCCGACCACCGCACCCCAGAACCCCAACGCGCGAGCGCGCTCGACCCGGCCGGTGAAGACCTGCGAGATGATGGACAGCGCAACGGGATTGAGCATCGAGCCGCCGATGGCCTGCACCAGGCGGGCAGCGATCAGCGTCTCGATGTTGGGTGCCACGCTGCACAGCAGGGAGCCGACGGCGAAGACGGTGAGGCCGATCTGGAACACGCGCCGACGGCCGAAGCGGTCACCCGTCGCGCCCGACAGCATCAGCAGTGACGCCAGCACCAGCGTATAGACGTCGACGACCCACTGCAGCTGCGACGGCGACGCATGGAGGTCGGTGCGGATGCTCGGGATCGCGACGTTGACGATGGTGGCGTCCATCGACACGATGAGCAGGCTCAGGCAGCAGGAGACCAGGACGATGGCCTTGCGCCGGGGCGTCAGCGTATCGATGGAGGCGGACCGCCGCCGACCAGGCCGATCAGTTGTGTTCACACAACTATTGTGAACCTACAACTATTACCGTTGCAAACGGTTGTGTCAGCAGACACAAAGGACTATGAGCGGCCTTCGATGCCCGCGTAGTCACGCTCGGTGTAGCCGGTGTAGATCTGGCGCGGGCGCCCGATCTTGCTGGGCGATTCGTGCATCTCACGCCAGTGCGCGATCCAGCCCGGCAGGCGGCCGAGGGCGAACAGGACGGTGAACATGCGCGTCGGGAACCCCATTGCCCGGTAGATGACACCGGTGTAGAAGTCGACGTTCGGGTAGAGCTTGCGCTCGACGAAGAAGTCGTCGGTGAGCGCGACCTCTTCGAGTTGCTTGGCGATGTCCAGCAATTCGTCGTGGACACCGAGCTTGCCGAGGATCTTGTCGGCCTGCTCCTTGACGATGCGGGCCCGCGGATCGTAGTTCTTGTACACGCGGTGCCCGAAGCCCATCAGCTTCACGCCCTCTTCGCGGTTCTTCACCTTCTTGACGAAGGTCGCCACGTCGTCGTCCCCGGCGCGGATCCTCTCGAGCATCTCGAGCACCGCCTGGTTGGCGCCGCCGTGCAGCGGGCCCCACAGCGCGTTGATGCCACCGGAGATCGAGGTGAACAGATTGGCCTGCGACGATCCGACCAGACGGACCGTCGACGTCGAGCAGTTCTGCTCGTGGTCGGCGTGCAGGATCAGCAGCAGGTCGAGAGCGCGGACGATCTCGGGGTCGACCTCGTAGGGCTCGGCAGGAAAGCCGAACGTCATCCGCAGGAAGTTCTCCACCAGGGTCAGCGAGTTGTCCGGGTACAGGAACGGCTGGCCGACGGACTTCTTGTAGGCGTACGCCGCGATGGTCGGCAGCTTGGCCAGCAGCCTGATCGTGGAGAGCTCGACCTGCTCCTTGTCCATCGGGTCGACCGAATCCGGGTAGTACGCGCTCAGCGCGTTGACCGCGCTGGAGAGCACCGGCATCGGGTGCGCGTTGCGCGGGAAGCCGTCGAAGAACCGCTTGAGGTCCTCGTGCAGCAGCGTGTGCCGCTGGATCTGGGTGGTGAACTTCTCCAACTGCTCGGCCGTCGGCAGCTCGCCGTAGATCAGCAGGTAGCTGACCTCGATGAACGTGGACTTCTCGGCCAGCTGTTCGATCGGGTATCCGCGGTAGCGCAGGATGCCTTCGTCGCCGTCGATGTAGCAGATCGCACTCTTGGTGGACGACGTGTTGACGAAGCCGCCGTCGAACGTGGTGTAACCGGTCTTCGACAACAGTGACCCCAGTGCGATGCCGTCGGCTCCCTCCGTCGCCTTCACGATCTCCAGGTCGATCTCGCCCCCGGGGTACCGGAGGGTGGCGACCTCGTCTGGACTGGAGTCTTCGGGCACGTTAACCCCTTCTGCGGTTGGCGACCGGAACGAAGCTGTCCGTCACTAGTGGAAGGTAGTCGCTATCGGTTTCGTGCGCTTGCGGGGGGTTGGCCCTCGGCGTTCCTGGCGCCCGACCACGGCGTCCAGGTGCGGCGGAACAACTCGTACTGGGCACACAGCCGGTCGCACAGAACGCGGGGTTCGAGCGGCTCGTTGCCCGGCATCCCCAGGCCGGCGAAGGCATTCGCGAACAGCACCGTCCACGTGTCGGCGACCATCCGCACGGCGGGATCGGTGGGAGCCACGCCCATCCGGCGTCCCATCACGGTGAACGCCACCCTCTCCTCGACCGCCCGCTGGTGCAGGAAGGCCGACGACCGCAGCGACTCGGCGTTGTTGATGATCTGAATCAGGACGGCCATGCGTTTGAAGCCCGGTGTCGTGAAGCCCCGTTCGGGGCCGAACACCTCGAGATGCGCGCGCAGCATCGCCTCATACTCGTTGACGTCGGTCGGCTGCTCGCTCAGAGCGTCGGCGAGGTAGCTGTCCATGTCGCCGGTCATCGCGGTGATGACCGACTCCTTCGTCGGGAAGTACCGGCTGAAGGTCCTCGGCGACACGTCCGCCGCCGCGGCGATCTGCTCGACGGTGGTGTTGTCGAAACCCTGCTTGAGGCACAGCTCGGCGGCGGCCTCGATCAGCGTCGCGCGGGTTCGGATCTTCTTGCGTTCCCTCAGGCCGTGGGACGGGACACGTTCAGCCATACACCGGCTCGTAGTCGGACGCCGCAGGCGGACACTTCAGGTGTGACGACATCACGGCCAACTGTCCGAAGGCCTCGTTGAGGCGGTCCACCATGATCATCGGCCCCAACCGGACGGTCTCGGTGTCGGCGATGAGGTCACCGCATGCCGCCACGATGGTGGCCGAGAAGATCACGTTCACCAAGTGCGCGCGCCGATCGTCGACGTTCACACCCATGCGCTTGGCCAGCACGACGGCGGTCATGTCGTGGCGGAACTCGAAGGCCGCCTGCTTCAGCGTGTCCGAAGCGTTGATGACCTTGAGCATGAGGATGATGCGGTCGGTGGTGAGCCTGCCGACCTGTCTGGTCGCCACCCGCGTCAGCACCGCCACGTGGGCCCGCCGCATGGCTTCGAGTGGCCCGACCTCGGAGTCCACCGTCTCCAGCGCGATGGCCACCTCGTATGCGTAGTCGTCGATCAGGGTGAGGAACACCGCATCCTTGGTCGGGAAGTAGCGGCTGAAGGTCCTCGGCGACACGTCGGCCGACGCCGCGATCTGCTCGACGGTGGTCTGCTCGTAGCCCTGCTTTAGACATAGATCCATGGCAGCGTCGATGAGCACGGCACGGGTCCGGAGTTTCTTGCGCTCACGGAGACCCGGCGACTCGTTCGACACGTCAGCCACGAGAAGATGTTAACCCTCTTGCGCACGTGAAACGCTGAGCGGCGAACTCAGGCCCGATAGCGGACGAAGGCAGGCACCAGCAGGGCGGCGATCACCACGCCGACGACGACGAGGCCACCCCCGCCGGCAGCGGCCACCGTCGTGCCGACGACGGCCGCCGACGCCCCGTGAACGGCGTCGGCCAAGCGCGGCCCACCAGCGACGACGACGGTGAAGACACCCTGCAGACGGCCCCGCAGGTCGTCGGACGCCGCCTGCTGCAGAATCGTCGAGCGGAACGCCGACGACACCATGTCCGCGGCGCCACCGATCGCCAGGAAAGCCAGTGCGATCCACAGCAAAGCGCCAGCGTGCCCGTTCGCGAATCCTGCGGCGAGCCCGAAGCCGACCATCGCCACCCCCCACACGACGATCGCGACCACCACCGCGAGTCCCTGACGTTGGATCCGCGGCAGCCAGCCCGAGAAGATGCCGCCGGCGACGGCGCCGACGGCGATCGCCGCCGACAGGTACGCCATCGCACTGCCTCCCTCGACGGGCCCACCGAAGCTCTCATGGGCCATCTGTGGGAAGAGTGCGCGCGGCATGCCGAAGATCATGGCGATCAGGTCGACGACGAAGGACATCAGCACCACGCGGTTGCCTGCCAGGTAGCGAAACCCGTCGAGGACCGCGGCAAAGCCCCACTTCGCGGAACCCTGCGCCGTCCCCGTCGGAGGCATCTTCGCCAGCTGAAACGTCGCCACGATGGGCGCGATGCACGTGATCGCGTCGATCAGGTACAGCGTCGACAGGTCGACGAAGTGCAGCATTACGCCCGCGAGCAGCGGCCCGACGATCGCGCCGAACTGCATGACCGTCATGTTGAGCGAGTTGGCCGCCGGCAGCTGATCGGCAGGCACCATCCGCGGGACCGCGGCCGACCGGGTGGGGCTGTTGATCGCGAAGAACGCCTGCTGCACCGACAGCAGGCACAGCACCACCCACACGTTGTTGAGCTCGAGCGCCGCCTGCAGCCACAGCAGCACCGACGACACCGCCAGTCCGATGGACGCGATGACGAGCAGCAGCCTGCGGTCCATCGCGTCCGCCCACGCGCCGCCCCACAGCCCGAAGACCACCAGCGGGACCAGGGCGAAGATGCCGGAAAGGCCGACGTAGGCGGAGTTCTGCGTGAGCGCGTAGAGCTGGACCGGGACGGCGAAGATCGTGAGGTTCGCCCCGATGACGGTGACGATGCCTGCTAGCCACAGCCTGCGGAAGTCCGGCGTCCGCAGCGGCGTCGTGTCGGCGAAGAGCCCTGCCACCCTCAGGGCTGCAGTCGCTCGATGGCTGCTCCGGTCACGCGGATCCGGTTGTGCACCCGGTTCTCGCGGCCCTGCCAGAACTCGACGACGTCGGGGGCGATGCGGTAACCACCCCAGTTCGGCGGGACCGGCACCGCCTCGACGTCTGCGAACCGCTCGGTGACCTCGGCGAGCTGCCGTTCCAGCGCCTCACGGGAGGCGATGGGGCTGGACTGGTGCGACGCCCACGCCCCCAGCTGTGAGCCGCGCGGACGCTTCGCCCAGTAACTCGCCGTCGTCTCGGCCGTGACCTTGGTGACGGCGCCGCGGATGTGGACCTGGCGGCCGAGCGCGAACCACGGGAACGTCGCCGACGCGTACGGCGTCGCGGCGAGCTGCTGACCCTTGGCCGAGCCGTAGTTGGTGTAGAAGGTGATGCCGGTCTCGTCCACGCCCTTGCACAACACCGTGCGGGTCGCGGGCCTTCCCTCGGCGTCGACCGTGCCGACCACGATCGCGTTCGGCTCCGCGATACCCGCCTCCTCGGCGTCGGCTAACCACTTGCGCAACAACACGATCCAGCCGTCGACGAGCCAGTCGGCATCGAGGCCAGGGCTGCCGTCCTTCTCGGGGGAGCCGTACTCCACGCGCATGCGCGCCAAGCGTTCCTGGCCGTCGGAGTCGTTCGGATCCACGCGGCAGACGGTACGCCCACGGACGGGGCGTCTGGTTACCGACCGGTATCGATCTGCGCAGGCCAAGGTGCGAGAATCTGCCCATGACTAGCGCGGCCAATCTTCCCGACGGCTTCGTGGAGGGACTCGAAGGCGTCGTCGCCTTCACCACCCAGATCGCCGAACCCGACAAGGACGGCGGGGCACTGCGCTACCGCGGTGTCGACATCGAAGACCTGGTGACTCAGCACGTCACGTTCGGCGACGTGTGGTCACTGCTGGTCGACGGCCGCTTCGGCCACGGGCTGACACCCGCGGAGCCCTTTCCCCTGCCCATCCACACCGGGGACGTCAGGGTCGACGTTCAGGCCGGCCTGGCGATGCTCGCGCCGATCTGGGGTTATCAGCCGCTGCTCGACATCGACGACGACACCGCGCGCGACCAGCTGGCGCGCGCCTCGGTGATGGCCCTCTCCTATGTCGCGCAGTCGGCCCGCGGCATCTACCAGCCCGCAGTGCCGCAGCGGACGATCGACGAATGTGCCACCGTCACAGAGCGTTTCATGACGCGCTGGAAGGGCGACCCCGACCCGAGACACGTCGAGGCCATCGACGCGTACTGGGTCACGGCGGCCGAGCACGGCATGAACGCCTCCACCTTCACCGCGCGGGTGATCGCGTCGACGGGAGCCGACGTCGCGGCATCGCTGTCGGGCGCCGTCGGTGCGATGAGCGGCCCACTGCACGGTGGCGCCCCCGCCCGCGTGCTGCCGATGATCGAGGAGGTCGAACGCTCGGGCGACGCCCGCGCCGTGGTCAAGGCGATCCTTGACCGGCACGACAAGCTGATGGGCTTCGGGCACCGCGTCTACCGCGCGGAGGACCCACGCGCCCGCGTGCTGAGGGCAACGGCGAAACGGCTGGGGGCCCCGCGCTTCGAGGTGGCCGCCGCACTCGAGCAGGCCGCGCTGGCCGAGTTGCGCGAGCGACGCCCCGACCGCGCGATCGAGACCAACGTCGAGTTCTGGGCCGCCGTCATGCTCGACTTCGCGGGCGTGCCCCCCAAGATGATGCCCGCGATGTTCACCTGTGGGCGCACTGCGGGCTGGTGTGCACACATCCTGGAACAGAAGCGGCTCGGCAAGTTGGTACGCCCGGCGGCGATCTACGTCGGGCCTGCACCGCGCAGCCCGCAATCCGTCGAGGGCTGGGACCAGATCAAGGCATCGTGATGTCCGTCGAGACCTTCACCTCAGCCGCGCAGACGTTCGTCACACTCGTCCGCGCCATCCCCGAATCCGCTTGGGAGAGACCAGGTCTCGGCGACTGGGACCTGCGGGCACTCGTCGGGCACACGTCGCGCTCGCTGATCACCGTCAGCACCTATCTACGACACCCCGCGGAGCGGGAGGACGTGACGAGCCCCGCCGACTACTACGCACAGATCCGGGAGTACGCCTCCAGCAGCGGCGCCGAGGCGATCACCGAACGCGGCCGTCAGGCCGGTCGCGATCTCGGCGAGCAACCCGTGGCGACCATCGAGGCCCTCGCCCGGCGGGCCTTCGACGACCTGGCAGCCGTCGACGATCCGCTGATCGAGGTGATCGGCGGGTTGGGCATCCGGCTGAGCAACTACCTGCCGACCCGGGTGTTCGAGCTCGTCGTCCACGGTCTCGACATCGCCGCGGCGGCGAGGCTGGACGTCGCGATGCCGGAGCCCATCCTCGAGGAGGCGACGGTGCTGGCTGCCCAGATCGGCGTGGCCGTCGGCCAGGGTCAGACCGTGCTGTCGGCGCTCACCGGCCGGACGGCACTGCCCACCGCGTTCTCCGTGGTGTAGCCCGGACGCGGGGTCACCCTGGCCGGGATCGGGCCGCCTGCGACCAGCGTGAAGGGGACGGCCATCGGGAACTGCGGAGCGGTGGCACGGATCTCGTGGCTGCGGACGATCGTGCCAAGGGCCAGCACGAGTTCGAGCATGGCGAAGTGGTCGCCGACGCACGTCCGTGGCCCGGCCCCGAACGGCAGGTACTGCCAGCGGTCGATGCTGGCCGCTGCACCGGGCCGGAACCTGTCGGGATCGAACGTGGCCGCATCGACCCACAGCGCCGGATCCCGCTGCACGGCGTAGACGCCGACCATCACCATGGTCCCCGCATGGACCCGGTAGCCGTCGACCTCGATGTCCTCGGTGACCAACCGGCCGGACACCGCGGCAGGAGGACAGAGGCGCAATGCCTCGTGGAGCACCTGCATGGTGAAGCCGAGGTGGGGCACGTCGTCCGGCAGCAGGCGACGATCGCCGACCGCCGCGGCCTCCGCCCTGACGCGTTCCTGCAGCTGCGGATGTCTGCCCAACTGCCACAACGCATATGCCAGCGTGGTCGCCGTGGTGTCGTGGCCCGCGCCCATGAAGACGATCAGCTCGTCGCGGATCTCGTCGTCGGTCAGCCGGCTGCCCGTCACGGGGTCGGTCGCCTCCAGGAGCGCACGCACCAGCGGCGCATCGCGGGTCGGGTCCTCCCGGCAGCCCCGCAGCACCTCGGCCGCCAGGGCGCGCAGTTCGGCACTCGCTCGACGGGCCCGCCTCCTGGCGGGCGTCGGCACCCAGGACGGCAGCCGCACCGGTGACGCACCGCGATCTGCGATGTACTGCAACATGATCCGCAGCGGCTCGGCGATCCTGTCGGCTCGCTCGTCGAGGTCGATACCGAGGACCGATCTGCCGAGCGCGCGCAGCGCCAGCCGTCGACACTCGAGGTCCAGATCCACCTCGCGGCCCGACTGCCAACTCGCCGCGATCGTCTCGGCGGCCTGGGTCATGTGACTGCCGAAGCCGTGTACGCGCTTCTTGGTGAACAGTGGTTGCAGCAGGCGGCGCCGCGGCACCCATTCCTGGTAGGTGACGTCGAACAGGTTGGCACCGATGAGTCCGCGCATCTCCTCGTGGATGCGCGTTCGCTCGGTGACGCCCGGGCACAGTCCGAGGACGTCGTGTATCGCCTGCGGCGACGTCACCACGACGATCTCGGGGAGCATCCACCTCGGAGCCAGCTTGACCCGGCTCACCGGTCCCCCTGCGGCCCTGAACTTCTCGCATCCCGTGTGATAGGTGCGTAGCGCCGCGATCTGATCCCTGCGCGGCAACGGACTTCTTGGCGCGAGCGGCAGCGCCGAAATGTCGCGGTCTTCCCCGGTCCTCAACATGGTCCCAGCATCACGGCGTGGGTACGGGGTGCATTCAGTAGTCGACTACTGAAGATCCGCGACGATGAGAATCGGCACTACGGGTGGTCGATAGTAGAGTCCACCCGCCATCGAGAGGAACCATCGTGGCCATCGAAGTTCAACCAACCCTGTCACCCCACCTCGTCGTCGACGACGCCGCGGCGGCCATCGACTTCTACGTCAAGGCCTTCGGCGCCACCGAGCTGGGCCGGGTGCCCCACCCCGACGGCAGGCTCGTGCACGCCGCGCTCACCATCAACGGGTCGACGGTGATGCTCAACGACGACTTCCCCGACTTCAACGACGGCAAGTCGACGACGCCGACGTCGTTGGGGGGCACCCCCGTCACGATCCATCTGCAGGTACCCGACGTCGAGACCGCCTTCGCGCGAGCCGTCGATGCCGGCGCGGTCGTGGTGGCCCCACTGGAGGACCAGTTCTGGGGTGACCGCTACGGGATCGTTCGCGATCCGTTCGGACACCAGTGGTCGCTCGGGCAGCCCGTGCGGGAGGTCAGCATGGAGGAGATCGCCGCGGCGATGGGTCAGGGCTAGCGCCGCAGCCCCGAGAGCAGTCGCTGGCCGAGTGACGGAGGCGGCGCGGTCGCCGCGGCCGCCAGCATGTCGGGAATGGCCGTGAACTTCGCACGCGGACGGTCGTCGCCGCCACGCGCGATCTCCGCCCCGTCGATGGCCTGCCATCCCGCCGCATCGACGACGGCGGGCTGGCGGGCACGGATCAACTTGTCCAGCGCCGCGGGCCTCGCCGTCGGATCGGCCAGGCCGCCGTCGTTGTAGTCGGCGACGAGGTTGTGCACCGTCTCCGCCGCACAGGACTTGTTGGTGCCGATGAATCCCGTCGGGCCGCGCTTGATCCAGCCGGCCACGTAGGCGCCGGGCATCCCGGTGACACGCCCACCCTCGTTGGGCACCACCGCGGCGGCCTCGTCGAAGGGAAGGTCGCGAATCGGCTTGCCGCGGTAGCCAATCGACGTCAGCACCATCCCCGCATCGAATCGCTGGACCTCGTCGGTGCCGGTCGTGGTGAACGCGATGCCCGCAACGGCCCGATCTCCGAGCAGTCGCAGCGGGGTCAGTCGGTACGCCAGCCGGATGCGGGGTCGGTTGATCGGAGCGGACGCATCGCCAAGCTTCGACAGCACCTCGAGCTTGTTTCGAATGAGCGGGTCGGTCTCGTTGGCGAGGTCGCGCAGCACGAGATCGTGGTCGGCCGAGTCGAGCACCACCTCGTGGGTGGCGGTCAGCCCGATCAGTTCCGGCAGAGTGAACGCCGAAGCGGCAGGCCCCCGCCGAGCGGCGACGACGACTTCCCGAACGCGGGAGTCGCGCAGCGCAGCGAGCGCGTGATCGGAGATGTCGGTGCGCGCCAAGGCGTCCGGATCGGTCGTGAGGACGCGCGCGACGTCGAGCGCCACGTTGCCGTTGCCGATCACGACGATGCGTTCCGAGCTCAGATCGACCGGCAGGTCGGTGAATTCGGGATGACCGTTGATCCACGCCACCATCCCGGTCGCGGTGCCGCTACCGGCCAGGCCCATCCCCTCGATGTCGAGGCGACGGTCGTTGGGGGCGCCGACTGCGTAGAGGACGGCGTGGTGGTGCCGAGCCAGTTCGGCATACGAGACGTGCTCGCCAACCTCGACGTTCAGATAGAACGTGAATCCCGGCAGGCGTGTCACCTTGTCGAACAGCGTGGTGACACGCTTGGTGGTCTGATGGTCCGGCGCCACCCCGGCACGCACCAAACCGTATGGCGTCGGCAGCTTCTCGAACACGTTCACGACGACGCCGCGCTGCGTCAAGAGCTCGTCGGCCGCGTACATGGCTGCGGGCCCCGAGCCGACGATGGCCACCGTCAGTGGCCCCCCGGACCGCGAACGGACCATCGGCGCCTCGAGCACGGGCGCTAGCTTGGACGTCGGCGGCAGCTTGCCATCGCGCTTGGGGTAGAAGGATGCGTTGAGCTCGATGAACGGCAACTGCTCAGGCGCGAGCTTCGTGTCGGGAGCGATGGCGCCGACCGGACATGCCGAGACGCAGGCGCCACAGTCCACGCACGCCACCGGGTCGATGTAGAGCATCTCCGCCGTGGCGAAGCCCGGCTCGTCCGGCGACGGGTGGATGCAGTTCACCGGGCACGCGTAGACACAGGACCCGTCGCTGCAACACGACTGGGTGACGACGTGGGGCACGCGCCGAGCCTAGGCGGCCGAGACCAGATGCTGGCGTTGCGGCTCGCTGCGGTAACGGCTTGGCGCTCCGTTGATCCGGCAGATCCGCCAGATGATCTTGGCGAGCGGGTTCATCAGGCCGGTGTCGTGGGCCAGCATCCGCACGTCGCCGAACATGTCGCGCAACATCTGGCGGGACTCGGGCGACTTGAAGAAGATCTCCTTGCGCACCGAGCGCGGGATGTCGAACTCCTTCCAGAACGCGCGCGGCGGCACGATGATCGCCGAGCACAGGATCCGCATCGTGAGCGGCACGAAGAGCGACAACCAGAAGCGCTTGCGGCGCGGCAGGTCGGGCACCCGCTTACGCAGGTACTCGTGCGCGAAGGAGATGTGCCTGGCCTCCTCGGCCACGTGGATGGCCATCACCCGTTCCATGATCGGGTGCAGGGCCTTGCCCTCACGCAGCACGTTCTTCTGCGTGTGGTCGATCGGCTCCTCGCCCGCGAGGATGCCGAACCAGAACGGAATCGGCAGCGGTCCTGCGACCAGCGGGATGTAGGGCTGGACCCACTTGAGCAGCCGCGGCATTCCGGGCACGTCGGCCCCGATGCGGTTGACCATCTCCTGGAACATCAGCGTGTGGTTGCACTCCTCGACCGCCTCGTGCAGGCAGTACCGGTACTCGGGTGAGCCGTTGGGCGTCCAGAACGCGTACTCCATCAGACCGCGGATGAGGATCGACTCGAAGTGCAGCCCGACCTTCGCGACGTTGGCCTGGCGCCACATCCCGATCTCGATCTGACGTTCCTTCGACTGCGACCGATACCAGGAGTGATGGCCGATGGGATCCGAGGTGGGCAGGATCCAGCGCTCGTCGTTCGGGATCACCGCAAACTCCGGCGCGTCCCAGTCGATGTCCGTGTACGGATTGAAGTTGCGCCGCACGGACCCCTCGGACAGTGTGGTCAGCGTGTCGACGTACGCGGTGTCGTCGAGGACGTCCATGTTCTTGCGCCAGCGGCGGATGATGCGTGTGCGGGCGGTCTTGACAGCCATTTGAAGCCTCCCGTGAGGTTTACATTTGTCGGCTTGGTGTCCATCACGGTACCGGAGGTCCCACGAATTGAACAGGACGTTTTCCTGGATGTGCGCTGGACGGGTTATCCACATCACATGTGGCACAGGTCACAGCCGGTGAACGTCGAACTCCGCTCCGATCACGAGATCGCGGCCATGGCCGAGGCAGGCGCCGTCGTCGGCGAAGCCCTGCGCGCGGTCATGGCGTCGGCCGCACCGGGACTCTCCACCGCCGACCTCGACGAGATCGCCAGCGACGTGCTGGCCACCCACGGGGCGACCTCCCCGTTCCTCGACTACCACCCCCGCTGGGCGCCGGTCCCATTCCCCGCGGTGCTGTGCGCCAGCGTCAACGACGCCGTCGTGCACGGCATCCCGACCGACCAGCCGCTCGCCGACGGCGACCTGGTGTCGGTCGACTTCGGCGCCACGTTGCGCGGTTGGTGCGGTGACGCCGCACGCAGCTTCGTCGTCGGTACGCCGCGCGCCGAGGACGTCGCACTCATCGAGGCCACCGACGCGGCGCTCGCCGCGGGTATCGCAGCAGCGAGGCCGGGCAACACCCTCGGCGACCTCGGCCATGCGATCGCCACGACCGCCCGCCGGGCCGGGTACGGCATGCTGGCCGACCACGGCGGCCACGGCATCGGCCGCACGATGCACGAGGCCCCTCACGTGCCCAACGTCGGCAAGCCAGGGAAGGGCATGAAGCTGCGGGTGGGGCTCGTCATCGCCATCGAGCCGATGCTGATCGCCGACGGCACCGACGACTATCTGCACGATCCCGACGGCTGGACGCTGCGCACCGCGACCGGCGCGAGGGCAGCGCACAGTGAGCACACCGTCGCCATCACCCGCGAGGGCGCCCGGATCCTGACGGTCTGAGGTGGCGGCCACCAGCGCCTCCCGGTCACGGCCCGTTCGCGGCGCTCACTACGCTGGGGAGCCATGGCCGAACTAGTGATTCCCGCCGATCTCAAGCCCAAGGACGGACGCTTCGGGTCAGGCCCGTCGAAGGTGCGCCCCGAGCAGTTGCAGGCCCTCGTCGATTCCGGCCACCTGTTCGGCACGTCGCACCGGCAGGCGCCCGTCAAGAACCTGGTCGGGCGGGTGCGCGATGGCGTCAAGCAGCTGTTCTCGGTGCCCGAGGGCTACGAGGTGATCCTGGGCAACGGCGGTTCCACCGCGTTCTGGGACGCCGCCGCCTTCGGGTTGATCGACAAGCGCTCATTGCACCTCGCGTTCGGCGAGTTCAGCGCCAAGTTCGCCGCTGCCGTCGCGGGCAATCCGTTCGTCGGCGACCCGATCATCGTCAAGGCCGACCCGGGTACCGCACCCGCGCCGCAGTCCGACCCGTCGGTGGACGTCGTGGCGTGGGCGCACAACGAGACGTCGACCGGCGTCGCGGTGCCGATTCAGCGGCCCGCGGGTGAGGCGCTGGTCGTCATCGACGCGACGTCCGCGGCGGGCGGGCTGCCCGTCGACATCGCCGACACCGATGCCTACTACTTCGCGCCGCAGAAGAACTTCGCGTCCGACGGCGGGTTGTGGCTGGCGATCATGAGCCCGGCGGCACTCGGCAGGGTCGAGCAGATCGCGGCGTCGGGGCGCTGGGTGCCCGACTTCCTCTCGCTGCCGATCGCCGTCGACAACAGCCTGAAGAATCAGACGTACAACACCCCTGCGATCGGCACCCTGGTGCTGATGGCCGACCAACTCGACTGGCTCAACGGCAACGGCGGCCTCGACTGGGCGGTCAAGCGCACCGCGGACTCCTCGCAGCGGCTGTACTCGTGGGCCGAGCGCACCAGCTACACCACCCCGTTCGTCGCCGACGCGGCGCTGCGATCGCAGGTGGTCGGCACCATCGACTTCAACGACGAGGTGGACGCCGCCGCGGTGGCCAAGGCCCTTCGGGCCAACGGCATCGTCGACACCGAGCCCTACCGCAAACTGGGCCGCAACCAGCTACGCGTCGCGATGTTCCCCGCCGTCGATCCCGATGACGTCAGCGCCCTCACTGCCTGCGTGGACTGGGTGGTCGAGCGCCTCTCGTAGTGCCCGCGTGTCAGCGCGGTTACGGGACGATAACGAAGTAGGGTGAGCCGTTAAGCCGCCCTAGGAGGTCGCCATGCGGGAACTGAAGGTCGTCGGACTCGACGTCGACGGCAAACGCATCATCTGCGAGACGCCCGACTCCGGCGACAAGTTCATCCTCTTCCCGGACGACCGCCTCCGCGCCGCGCTGAGCGGCGAGCGCACTCCAGTCACTCCCACTCCAGTTGATGTCGAGGTCCCAAACGTGCTGACGCCCAAGGAGATTCAATCCAGGATCCGCGCGGGAGCATCCGTCGAGCAGGTGGCGAGCTCGGCGGGCGTCGACACCAGTCGGGTCGAGCGTTTCGCTCACCCGGTGTTGCTGGAGCGTTCCCGAGCGGCCGAGTTGGCCACCGCAGCGCACCCCGTGCTGGCCGATGGGCCCGCGGTTCTGACGCTGCTGGAGACCGTGACGACCGCACTGGTGGCGCGCGGGCTCGATCCCGACGCCACGTCCTGGGATGCCTGGCGCAACGAGGACGGCCGCTGGACGGTGCAGCTCTCCTGGAAGGCCGGCCGCTCCGACAACACCGCGCACTTCCGCTTCGTCCCAGGAGCACACGGCGGCACCGCGACGGCGTTCGACGACGCGGCGGCCGAGCTCATCGATCCCAACTTCGATCGCCCGCCGCTGCGGTCGGTCGCACCGGTCCCCACCCTCGACCTCTCCCTGCCTGAGCCAGAGCCGACGCCCGAACCGGCTGCACCTGCGCCCGAACCGGCGAAGGCCCAGGCTCCCGCGCCGAAGCCGCGCACCCGTAAGCGCAGGGCCGAGGTGCCGGGGTGGGAAGACGTGCTGCTCGGGGTGCGCTCCGGCACCCAGCCCTGAGCGCTCGCGCGAAGGGCCATCGAAGCCAGCCCTGAGCGCTCGCGCGAAGGGCCATCGGACTGCACTGAAAGGCTCTACGCCAGAACGGTTCCGATGGCCATGGCGATGAGCGCGAGCCAGCCGGCGGCCACCCCGATGCCGCTGCCGAGCACGAACCAGCGCCACACCGGTCGGGTACGCCAGCCCCAGATCGTCGGCGCAAGGCCGCCGACGGCGACGAGGTTCAGCCCGACCGCGAGCAGAGGGTGCACCCGCGTCAGGCCAAGGCTCAAGACGACGATCGCACCCGCCGTGACGGCGGCGACGAAAGCGGCCACCGTGAGGCCGGTCCCCCATGGCGTCGCATCCTCGCTCATGGTTGGAGCCTAGCTCGCTCGTAGAAGGCAAGCGCCGCAGCGGTAGCCACGTTCAACGAGTCCGTACCGCGCGCCATCGGGACGCGCACCCGCACGTCGCTGGCGCGCATCGTCCGTTCGTTGAGGCCGGGTCCCTCGGCGCCGACGAGGATGGCCACCTTGTCGGCCGCCAAGGTCTCCATCGCTGCGGCCAGTGTGGTCGCGGCGGGGTTGGGCGTCATCGCCAGGACGCGAAACCCGCTGTCCCGCAACACTTCGAGATCACCGGGCCACGCGTCCGACCAGGCATACGGCACTAGCAGCGCATGCCCCATCGACACCCGCACCGCCCGCCGGTACAGCGGATCGGCGCACCCCTGACCGAAGACCACCGCATCCACGCCGAGGCCCGCCGCGTTACGAAACACCGAGCCGAGGTTCTCGTGGTCGTTGACGCCCTCGAGCACCGCGATCGTCCGGGCACCGTCGATCACCTGCTGCACCGACAACTCCGGCGGGCGGGGCGCCGCCGCCAGCACCCCGCGGTTGAGGTGAAAGCCGATGACCTCGGCCATCACCTCGGCGCTCGCCCGGTAGAACGGCTCGTCGGTGGCTTCGAGGTCGGCGGTCAGCTCGCTCAGTCTGCGATCGGTGCCTAGGAACGATCTGGGCTCGAAACGCGATGCCAGCATCCGCTGCACCACCAGCACGCCCTCGGCGATGACCAGTCCCTTGCCACTGGGCAGATCCGGTCTGCGGTCGATGCTGTTGAGATCGCGGAAGTCGTCGAGCCGGGGATCGGCGGGATCGTCGACGTCGATGACGTTGGTCACCAGCCTCAAGCGCCGCCCTCGTCCACGATCGCGAACATCAGATCAGCCGCCGCCAACAGCGTCTTGCGTTGCTCCGGTTGAAGTTCCGCCAGTCGCTGCTGCAGCCACTCCTGGCTGGCGCGGCGTTCCATCTCGATCAGTTCCTGCCCCGTCGCGGACACCGAGACCAGCACCTGACGACCGTCATCGGGATGCGCGCAGCGGTCGACGAAGCCCAGCTCGGCCAACGACGCGATGACGCGCGTCATCGACGGTGGTCGGACCCGCTCGCGGATCGCCAGTGCACCTGGCGTGATCGGACCCTCCTTGGCGAGCGTCGCCAGCGCGGACAGCTGGGACAGCGACACCGGGGAGTCCGGCCGCCGGAAGCGAAGTTGGCGCGCTAGCCGCACCACGGCCAACGACAGGTCGTTGGCCAGCCGGGCGTCGGGGTCGTTCACGAGGCAAACAGTACCGACCCCGGCACGGTAATCCACTAGGTTGGTCCGCAATGGACGCGACACCGCCCCAGCCACGGCCCCAGCCCGAGCCCGTTGCGCCGCCGCTGCCGGAGGTCCTACTCCGGCCATGGCCCATCATCTACGTGATCGCGGCCGGCTGGCTGATCGCGGTGGTGCTGGCGTTCACCGTGCGCGGTCTGGAGGACTGGCGGCCGGTGGCCGTGGCCGGACTGGGGGTTGGCGTGCTGGGCACCTCGATCTTCCTGTGGCAACGTAGCGCCGTCCGGCGTGGCTCCCGCGGCGCCCAGAGCGGTCTTCAGTGAAATAGATGGAGGAGTAATGGCGGAACCCCTGCTGCAGGCGCAGATCGACATCGACGCGCCGCCCGCGAAGGTGTGGGCGCTGGTGTCCGACTTCAAGCGCATGCCGCAGTGGAGTCCGCAGTGCAAGCTCATGAAGGCCTTCGGCCCGCTGCGCCCCGGCACGAGGACCGTCAACGTCAATCGACGCAACTACCTGGTCTGGCCGACGACGAGCCAGGTCACCGAGGTCATCCCGGAACGCAAGCTGGCGTTTCGGGTCAACGAGAACAACACCGTCTGGACCTACGAACTGGAGCCGACGGCGACCGGCACCCGCCTCATCGAGAGCAGGCACGCCGAGAACGGCGTGAAACCCGTGTCCAACCTTCTGATCAACGCCCTGATGGGCGGCGTGCCCAGCTTCGAACTCGAACTGATCGAGGGGATGAACGCCTCCCTGGGCCGCATCAAAGCGGCCGCCGAGCGCTAGCCGTCGGCCGGAACGTCCTCGGCCTGCGCTGGGCCGACCGGGCTGGGCTGGGTCAGCTCGAGCACACCGTCGTCGAACGGGTCGAATATCGGCGAGCCGATCGTCGCGGGCTGCGGGGTGTCCGAGTGCGCACCGCAGCCGTACTCCCCCGCCACGACGTGGCCGTCGGCCGACATCTCGTTGGAGCAGACGCCGAACAGAGTGCCCAGCGAACCGGCCAGCGGCAGGTAGTAGGCACAGTCACGGCACATCTTGCGGGTGGCACGCGCCATCGCCGAGCCCGGCCCGTAGTCGCCGTCGTACCAACGCTCGGCTGCTTCCATCCGGCCCAGCAGGCTCAGCACCTGGCGCTTGCCGAATCCCACCTCGGCCGAGAGCTCGTCGAGTTCGTCGTCGCCGGACGACATGTATCCGGGGACCAGCCGCGGATCGTCGGCCGGAGTGGCGAGCAGATCGCCAGGGCTCAGGTCGCCCGGCTGAATGCGCTCCTGCCACGGCACCCACTGTGGCGCCAGCAGCGCCGTCGGGCCGGGCACCAGCACCACTTCACTGATGGTGGCGTGGTCGGCGCCCGGGTACGCCGCGACCACGACCGCCCACTGCCAACCCTGGTAACCAGGCATCGCCGCCAGGAATCGGTGCGTCGCGGCGGTGGGGTCCTCGAAGCTGGCACCGAGGTATTCGCCGACGAGACCTTCGGCGCCGGTGCCACCCTCGTACTCGACGATGGCCGTGCGCGCAGCATCGACGGCGCCCATCAGTACGGCGGCAATATCCGCCGACTGCTCCGGCTGTTCGGTCGCGACGTCGGTCTGCTCATCGCGCGAACGCTCGTTGGCGTCCTCGGCGGCCTGCTCGGCCGGTTCGATCATGCTGTCCATCGGCATCAATACTGCCTGACGACCATGGAGCAAAGCCACACCGGCCGCCCTGCGGGCGACGGTTCCTCCCATGGTGAACAATCGAAGACGTGACCGGATCGCGACGTGACCCCCCGGCGGGGCCCGATGACTCGCGAGACCCCCGCTACCATCCGCCGCGGCCTCCTGGAGGTCATCGTGGCGAGCATCCCGGCATGGCGAACTACCCCAGCAGCCCGTCCAGCCCGCGGCAGCCCAGCGCCAACCGGTGGCTGCCACCCATCGAGGAGAGTCAACGCCCGCGCGACCGCGACCCCTACGAGCCCGGCGGACTCGGGCAGTCCGCCGGACGGCCGAGGAGCGCCGCGGGGCGTGGCCGCGAGATGGGCTCGAAGGTGTACGGGCTCTTCCAGAAGGCCGCCACCGCCGACGGCGCCGACAAGTCCGGGCTGACCGCGCTGACCTATCCCGTCATGGCCAACTTCGCGGCGGACTCCGCCATGGCCGTGGCGCTGGCCAACACCTTGTTCTTCGCGGCCGCCTCCGGCGAGAGCAAGAGCAAGGTCGCGCTGTACCTCCTCATCACCATCGCGCCGTTCGCGGTGATCGCTCCGCTGATCGGCCCCGCCATCGACCGCCTGCAGCACGGCCGCCGCGTCGCGCTCGCCACGTCGTTCGCCGTGCGCACCGGTCTGGCCGTCGTGCTCATCGCCAACTACGACCCCGCCACGGGGAGCTTCCCGCCCTGGGTGCTCTACCCGTGTGCGCTCGGGATGATGGTCCTCTCGAAGTCGTTCAGCGTGCTGCGCAGCGCCGTCACGCCGCGCGTCCTGCCGCCCAGCATCGACCTCGTCCGGGTCAACTCGCGCCTCACCATGTTCGGTCTGCTCGGCGGCACCATCCTCGGCGGCGCGATCGCCGCGGGCGTCGAGTACCTCTTCGGGCTGTTCCATCTGCCGGGGGCGCTGTACGTGTGTGTCGCCGTCACCGTGGTGGGAGCGTTCCTGTCGATGCGCATCCCGAAGTGGGTGGAGGTCACCGAGGGGGAGGTGCCCACCACGCTCAGCTATCACGGCCCCACCGAGAAGTTCAGCCGCCTGCCCGAGCCCGGCCCATCGCAGAAGACACGACAACCGTTGGGGCGCAACATCATTACCTCGTTGTGGGGTAACTGCACCATCAAGGTCATGGTCGGCTTCCTCTTCCTGTATCCGGCCTTCGTCGCCAAGTCGCACGACGCCAGCGGCTGGGAGCAGCTGCGCATCCTCGGCCTGATCGGCGCCGCCGCGGGCATCGGCAACTTCGTCGGCAACTTCACCGCCGCCCGCCTTCAACTGGGCAACCCGTCGCGGCTGGTGGTGCGGGCCGCGGTCGCCGTGACCGTGATGTCTCTGGCGACCGCCGTACTCGGCAACCTGTACGTCGCCGCCCTGGCCACCCTGGTCACCTCGGCGGCCAGTGCCGTGGCGAAGGCCTCGCTCGACGCATCCCTTCAGGACGATCTGCCAGAACAGTCACGCGCCTCGGCCTTCGGGCGGTCCGAGTCGCTGCTGCAACTCGCATGGGTGGCGGGGGGTGCGATGGGCGTTCTGATCTACACCGACCTGTGGGTGGGGTTCACGGCGATCACCGCGGTGTTGATCCTCGGACTGGCCCAGACCCTGGTGAGCAACGGCGGCGATTCATTGATTCCCGGACTCGGCGGCAACCGGCCGGTGTTCGCCGAGCAGGAGAGCCGCGGCACGGCCTCGGCGGTGCGCGAGTGAAGCGCGTCGTCGTAATCCTGGCCCTGGTGGCCGTTCTCGCCTCGTCGGCGACCGCCGCCCTGATCTGGCAGCTGACGCGCACACCGGCCCCCAAGCACCCCGAGATCAGTGCCTACACCCACGGCCAGCTGGTGAGGATCGGGCCGTACCGATACTGCGACGTCCTCAAGATCACCGAGTGCGACGTCCCGGAGACCGTCGGTGAACTGAACGTCACCTCGCGGGATCCCGTCCAGCTGTCGGTTCCGCTCGCCATCTCGCGGGCGCCGTGGGTCCTGATCCGCGCCTACGAGGGCGACGGCCCACCCGCGGTCGACGAGTTCCGGCCCGACACCAAGCTGGCCGTCACCATCCCGACGGTCGACCCCCACCTCGGCCGACTGACCGGTATCGCGGTGCAACTACCCACGCTGGTTCGCGACGAGCAGAACAACGTGTTCCCGTGGCCACACGCCGAATGGTCGGTGGCGACGGTGTGGTCCTAGCCGGCTGAGTGACCGGCGGGCACCCGCTCGCCATCACGCGTCGGTCCCGGCGGCGTCCCGTCACCGAAAGGTCTGCCGCCCAACGCCTCCCGACCATGTGGCGTCAGCCAGTCGGACAGCTCCGGTCCCTTCGGCACGATCTGCGTCGGGTTGATGTCGGAGTGCACGACGTAATAGTGCTTCTTGATCTGCACGAAGTCGACGGTGTCGCCGAAGCCAGGCGTCTGGAAGAGGTCCCGCGCATACGCCCACAGCACCGGCATCTCGGCGAGTTTCTGCCGGTTGCACTTGAAGTGACCGTGATAGACGGGATCGAAGCGGGCGAGGGTGGTGAAGAGTCGGACGTCGGCCTCGGTGATCGTGTCCCCCACCAGGAACCTCTGTGCCGCAAGCCTTTCCGACAGCCAATCCAACGCCGTGAACAAGCGGTCGTAGGCGGCGTCGTACGCGGCCTGCGTGCCGGAGAAGCCGCACCGGTACACCCCGTTGTTGACCTCGGTGTAGATGCGCTTGGCCACCTCGTCGATCTCGGCGCGCAGCGGCTCCGGGTAGAGCTGCGGTGCACCGGGGCGGTGGTAGGCGGACCACTCCGTCGACAGGTCCAGCGTCATCTGCGGGAAGTCGTTGGTGACGACGGCGCGCGTCGGGATGTCGACGATCGCGGGCACCGTGATGCCCTTCGGATAGTCCGGGAAGCGCTTGAAGTAGGCGTCCTGCAGCCGCGGGATCTTCAGGACGGGGTCGACGCCACCGGGGTCGAGGTCGAACGTCCAGCTGCGCTGGTCGTGCGTCGGCCCGCAAAAGCCAATGGACAGAACGTCTTCGAGGCCGAGTAGCCGGCGCACGATGATGGCGCGGTTGGCCCACGGGCAGGCCCTGGCGACCACCAGCCGGTAGCGCCCCGGTTCGACCGGGTAGCCATCGCGGCCGTCGGCCGTGACGCGGGTCTCGATGTACTTGGTGTCGCGGTTGAAGTCGCCCTCGGGCGCTACGTAGGAGGCCACGAAACCCAGTCTGCCCTGACGAGCGCCCTAGGCGTCGAGCTCCTGCGCAACCGCCTTCACGACCTCCGAGATCCGTCGGGCGGTCTTGCGGTCGGGGTAGCGCCCCTTGCGCAGCTCGGGCTGCACCGAGCCCTCGAGCAGGGTGATCATGTCCTCGACCATGCCGTGCAGCTCGTCGGGAGTGTGCTTGTGCTCGGGCGCAGAGGTCTCCCGCCGTGCCCGCGCGACGCTCGGCGGCGGTTCGATCACCTTGAGGCTCAACGCCTGCGGCCCGCGACGGCCCGCCGCGATACCGAACTCGACCTTCTGACCGGCCTTGAGTTCCTGGACTCCGGCCGGGAGTGCCGAGGAGCCGACGTAGACGTCCTCGCCCTCCTCCTGGGACACGAAGCCGAAGCCCTTCTCGGCGCTATACCACTTCACCTTGCCGGTCGGCACTGGTCTCACCCGCTCGTCTCGCACATGAACGCGTCCCGCAACTGCAGGACGCGAATGCGATGATCCTACAAGGACGCTTCCGCGACCTGTACTTGATCAGCCCTCGGCCACCTCGCGGTCGGTAGGCTGGGAGCCACCGCCGGAGGAAACATGCGCCTGATCCTGAACGTCATCTGGTTGATCTTCGGGGGTTTGTGGCTGGCGCTCGGATACTTCGTGGCCGGGATTCTGTGTTTCATCCTCATCGTGACCATCCCCTTCGGTTTCGCAGCGTTCCGGATCGGGATGTACGCGCTGTGGCCGTTCGGCCAGACCGTCGTCGAGAAGCCCGGCCCCCGCCCCGGCGCGCTGATCGGAAACGTGATCTGGGTGATCCTGTTCGGTATCTGGTTGGCGATCGGCCACGTCGTCACCGCGATCGCGATGGCGATCACGATCATCGGCATCCCGCTCGCACTCGCGAACCTCAAGCTGATCCCGGTGTCACTGTTCCCCTTGGGCAAGGAGATCGTGCCGACGAGCCAGGGGGCGTTCGCATGACGGTGACCGCACTCGGCGTGCCCTCGGTGCGGCCGACGACGCCATCGCCCGATGGCGCGCCCACCGACGGCCCACTGCTCGACACGTATGGACGGGTCGCCACCGACCTGCGGGTCTCGCTGACGGATCGGTGCAATCTGCGCTGCACGTACTGCATGCCCGCCGAAGGTCTCGACTGGCTGCCGGGCGATGATCTGCTCCGCCCCGAGGAGCTCGCGCGGCTCCTCACCATCGCCGTGACACGGCTCGGCATCACCAACGTGCGCTTCACCGGCGGCGAACCCCTGGTGTCGCGCAACCTGGAGGGCGCCATCGCCGCGGCGGCGGCGCTGGCGCCGCGACCGGAGATCTCGGTCACCACCAACGGAATCGGGCTGGCCCGCCGCGCCGCGGGACTGAAGGCCGCAGGCCTCGACAGGGTCAACGTGTCGTTGGACACCGTGGACGCCGAGCACTTCGCCCGCATCACCCGGCGTGACCGCCTCGGTGACGTACTCGACGGATTGGCCGCCGCGGCCGACGCCGGGCTGTTCCCGGTGAAGGTGAACGCCGTCCTCGACCCGGTGACGGGCCTCGACGACGCAGTCGCCCTCCTCCGGTTCTGCCTCGACCACGGCTACCAGCTGCGCATCATCGAGCAGATGCCCTTGGACGCCGGACACCAGTGGCGCCGCGACCGAGCGATCGACGCGGACGGCATCCTGACGGCGCTTCGTCGTCACTTCGACCTGACGCCCGACCCTGCGCCGAGGGGGTCGGCGCCTGCCGAGCTGTGGCGGGTGGACGGCGGTACGGCCACCGTGGGCGTGATCGCGTCGGTCTCACAGGCGTTCTGCGGCGCATGCGACCGGACGCGTCTCACCGCCGACGGGCAGGTCCGGAGCTGCCTCTTCTCCCGCGAGGAGACCGATCTGCGCCGCCTGCTGCGCCAGGGGGCCGACGACGATGCCATTGAAGCCGCCTGGCGGTCGGCCATGTGGGCGAAGCCCAAGGGGCACGGGATCAACGACCCGGGTTTCGAACAGCCGGTACGCCCCATGAGCGCGATCGGCGGCTGACATCGACATCAACGTGCGGTACTTCGCCGCCGCCAAGGCGGCCGCGGGCGTCGAGACCGAGATCGTCTCCGTGGCCTCCGATGCGACGGTCACCGACCTAGTGGCCGCACTCAGAACACGCGGCGAGAGGCTGGCGGTCGTCCTCGACCGGTGCTCGTTCCTGTGCGACGGAGTGGCGGTGCGCGACGTCCGCAGAACGCTCCAAACAAACCAGACCGTGGATGTATTACCGCCCTTCGCGGGCGGATAAGAGTGATTTGTGTCACATAACGAAACGGTCACAAAGTGTCACACGCGCTGATCACCGTCGTATTTCCCTGCGTAAACGTCGTGCCGTGCTGCTCTTTTAACGTTCTCACAAGATTTGCTGGACACCGAAACGCCGACACCGTCTGAAAGTGACGTGGGCTGAAGTACCCGTTACGGTCCTATCCCAAGCCACTCGACCCTAATCAGTGGCCCGCCATGCCTAGTTACGCCGAGCTCCATCCGTTGGGCATGGTCAAGACCTACCTCAGGGATGGAGGCGGGGGACCCAACCGGTCCACCGAAATCGGAGGACCAGGAATCGCGTGCGATTCCTTGGGGTGAAGCCAGATCCGCAAGGTGACGGCCGGGCAACCTCTTGAGCCCGAACCCGACAGCTGACCTCGTAGGCGTGGACGAGAGGACCTTCTACACGCATGAGTGGACGGCATCGCAAGACCACTACATCGGCTAAGAGTGTCGCCAAGATCGCCTTCACCGGCGCCGTACTCGGTAGTGGCAGCCTCGCCCTTGCCGGTCACGCAGCTGCTGCGACGGATGGCGAATGGGACCGCGTCGCAGGATGTGAATCCGGCGGCAACTGGGCCATCAACACGGGCAACGGATACCAGGGCGGGCTGCAGTTCTCCCCGAGCACCTGGTCGTCGCACGGCGGTGGCGAGTACGCGCCCGCCGCGCACCTTGCCTCCAAGGACGAGCAGATCGCCGTCGCCGAGCGCGTGCTGGCCAGTCAGGGCCGCGGCGCGTGGCCGGTGTGTGGCACCGGCCTCTCCGGCAGCACCCCGCGCAACGTCGTCGCGGACGCCGCTCCCCTCGACAACCCCGACCTCGGCGGCGACGTTCCCCCGCCGCCCGTGGATGCCGTAGCGCTGGATGCGCCGCTGCCTCCGCCGGACGCCCCGATGGATCCCCCGCCGCCGCCGGTCGAGAACGTCGCACTCGACACGCCGCTGCCTCCGCCGGACGCCCCCATGGATCCCCCGCCGCCCGCAGACGCCGTGAACGTCTCGCTGGACGCCCCCGTGGACGCCCCGCCGGCACCCGTGGACGCCCCGGCGGGGCCCGTGGACGCCCCGGCGGCACCGCTGGACGCTCCTGCGCCCCCCGTGGACGCTCCGGCCCCGCCGGTCGTCCAGGCGGCCGACTGGGATGCGACTGCCGAAGGCCCGGCCCCGACCGATCAGCCCGAGGCATGGGCGCTGCACGGCGCGCCGCTGCCCCTCGACCCGATCCTGCCGGTCCCGGCTCCTCCGGCGCCCGCGCCCGACCCGGCGGCCCCCGCCCCGGCCGCGGTGGCCGCACCGGCGCCCGATCCGCTGGCACCGATCAACAACGTCGACGTCCCCGCGCCGGCGTACGACGCGGCCAACCAGGTGGTGTCCGGCGAGATCCCGACGCCGCCGAACGGCATGCCTCACCTCGCCAGCCCGGACGCACCACCGCCCGGGTCGACCATGGACCCCAACGCGGCAGGCCCCGGGGATTCGCCGAACGTCAGCTACCTCAAGGATCTGTGGCAGGCCGTTCAGAACCACGACATCAGCGGCAAGGAAGCCCTCATCGTGGGGCTCAGCCAGCGTGGGATGAACACGCCGATCCCGGAGCAGGCTCCGGGCCCGAACGTGCCGACCGGCCCCGCACCCGCCGCCGACCCCGCGCTGCCGCCGGCTCCCGATGCGCCCGCCGACCCGGCCCTGCTGGTGCCTGCTCCGGCTCCCGCTCCAGGGAACTAGGCCGAGCCCACCCACTCGTCGGTCCCATCGACGAACAACTGGTGCTTCCACACGGGCAGGCGCGCCTTGACCGTGTCGACCAGTAGCGCGCACGTCTCGAAGGCCGCCCTGCGGTGGTCTGCGGCGACGGCGGCCACCAGCGCGGCATCCCCGATGTCGAGGGTGCCGATGCGATGGCTGACCGCGATCGCGCGCACGCCCTGACACTCGCGGGCGACCTCCTCGGCGACCTCGAGGAGCGTCTGCTGCGCCGTCGGGTGCGCGGAGTACTCGAGGCGCGTGACCGACCGGCCACCGTCGTGGTCGCGCACCATGCCCGCGAAGCCGACCACGGCACCCGCCGCGCGGTGCAGGACGAGTGCCTCGTGCTCGGCGAGCTCGATGACCCGCTCACTGAGCTCGGCGCGCAACACGACCGCGCTCACGCGTGGTCTCCGCCGCCGAGTTGGTCCAACGCGTGCTCGAGCACGTCGGCCAGCACCCCGAGCCCGTCCTTCACGCCGCCAGGGGAACCCGGCAGGTTGACGATCAGCGTGCCGTCCCGGACCCCGCAGACCCCGCGGGACAGCACCGACGTGGGCACGTGGGGCAGCCCCGAGCGTCTGATCGCATCGGCCAGACCCGGGATCTCGTAGTCGACGATCGCGGCCGTGGCGTCGGCGGTGCCGTCGGACGGTGAGATGCCCGTGCCGCCCGAGGTCAGGATCACGTCGACGTTCTCACCGAGCGCGGCGAACAGGGCGCGGCTCACCGCGGTGCCGTCGGCCACCACGTTCGGCGGCGCCACCTCGTAGCCACGCTGGGTCAGCCACTCGACGATCACCGGACCGGTGCGGTCCTCGTAGACACCGTTGGCCGCGCGCGTCGACGCGATGACGACCCGCGCCGTTCGTGTCATGACCGCTCCCACGTTCCCGTCTTGCCGCCGTCCTTACGCAGCACCGCGATGCCGTCGATGGTCGCCGCGGGGTCGACGGCCTTCAGCATGTCGTAGAGGGTCAGGGCAGCGACGCTGACGGCGGTCAGCGCCTCCATCTCGACACCCGTGCGGTCGGTGGTTCGCACCGTCGCGGTGATGGTGACTTCCGTTGTGCCGATGGCGAATTCGACGTCGACCCCCGTCAGGGCCAATTGGTGACACAGGGGGATGAGGTCGCTGGTGCGCTTCGCCGCGAGAATGCCGGCCACCCGGGCGGTCGCCAGTGCGTCGCCCTTGGGAAGGCCGCCCGTCGCGATCAACTCGACGACGTCGGCTCTGGTCCGCAGCGACCCGGTGGCGACGGCCGTGCGTGCGGTGGCGTCCTTGGCGGACACGTCGACCATGTGCGCCGCGCCCGATTCGTCCAGGTGCGACAGGCGATCGGGGCGGCCCGTCACTTCTACCTGTTGATGACGGTGACCGGGTGCGTGTACGGCAGGTCCTCGGCGGGCAGCGGGAAGGTCAGGTCACCGAACGGAGAGAGCGCGCCGGTACGGTCGGCAGCGAGCTCGCTGACAGCGTGGTCGTCCTCGCCGGTGGCGGGCCACCCGTTGTCGACGTAGTGGTTCTTCTGCGGTTTCTTGTCAGCCACGCCTCACATTGTGGCAGGCCGAGCCTGTGCTGGCGAGGGCGGCTGCACAAGGTCGCATGCGGCGACCTGGCCTAGGCTGGTATGCAATGTCCGAATCAGCTCCCGTAGTGCCGTTGGGCGCCTGGCTGGCCGAGTTGACCGATGATCAGCTCGTCCGCCTGCTGGAGCTACGGCCGGATC
Organism: Mycobacterium sp.; assembly: GCA_025963385.1. Lineage (GTDB taxonomy): Bacteria > Actinomycetota > Actinomycetes > Mycobacteriales > Mycobacteriaceae > Mycobacterium. The sequence continues at coordinate 3,340 of JAOPUT010000377.1, read as the reverse complement.
TGGCCCAGCCACCGCCGGGATCGATCTCGGCGCTGGCCGCCAGGGCGCAGTCCCGGCAATCGGTCAAGGCCGCGACGGACGGGCTCGACTTCCTGGCCCTCGTCGTGCTCGACACCCTGCTGGTACTGCGGGCGGACGGCGGCGGCGTTCCGCTGACCAAGCTGTTCGCGTCGATCGGCGACCGGGCCGACGTGAGCGCCGTGAATGCGGCCCTCCATGAACTGCGCGCCCGCGCCCTGGTCTGGGGGGAGGCAGCGGTGCGGGTGGCACCCGAATCCGCGGCTGGTCTGCCATGGCATCCGGGCCAGGTCACGCTCGAAGCCGACGGCCTGGACGCCGACCGCATCGTCGAGCTGTTGGACGGCGTCGACGAACCCCAGCGCGAACTGTTGGAGCGACTGGTCTCCGGATCGCCGATCGGGCGTACCCGTGACGCGGCGCCCGGCACGCCTCCCGAGCGTCCGGTGCCGCGACTGCTGGCCGCCGGGCTGCTGCGGCAGGTCGACGAGGACACCGTGATCCTGCCGCGCCTCGTCGGCCAGGTGCTGCGCGGCGAGTCGCCGGGTCCCATCGGCCTGAGGCCACCCGATCCCGTCGTGACGACCACCTCCGTCTCGGACGTCGACGCGGCGGCGGCCGGGTCCGCGATGGATCTGCTCCGCGAGATCGACGTGGTGCTCGAGACGCTCTCCGGCCAACCGATCCCGGAACTCCGCAGCGGCGGCCTCGGGATCCGCGAGCTGAAGCGGCTGACCAAGGCCACCGGGGTGGATGACGACCGGCTCGGCCTCATCCTGGAGGTGGCGTCCGCCGCAGGGCTCATCGCCGCAGGCATCCCCGAACCCGACCCACTGGACGGCGTCGGGTCCTACTGGGCGCCGACGCTGGCGGCCGATCGCTTCCTCGAATCCCCCACCGCCGTGCGCTGGCATCTGATCGCGTCGGCGTGGCTCGACCTTCCCGCCAGGCCTGGCCTCGTCGGTGAGCGCGGCCCCGACGGCAAACCCTATGCCGCACTGTCGGATTCGCTCTACTCGACGGCGGCGCCGCTGGACCGTCGCCTGCTGCTGACGACGCTCGCCGACCTGCCCGCCGGCGCGGGGGTGGACGCCGCAGGGGCATCGAGCGCCTTGATGTGGCGGCGGCCACGCTGGGCGGCCCGGCTTCAGCTCGCGCCGGTCACCGACCTGCTTGCCGAGGCACACGCGGTGGGTGCACTGGGCCGAGGCGCGATCGCCGGGCCGAGCCGGCTGCTCCTCGCCGACGAGGCGGAAGACACCGTCGTCGCCGCGATGGCGAAGGTGCTGCCTGCCCCGATCGACCACTTCCTGCTTCAGGCCGATCTCACGGTGGTGGTGCCGGGGCCACTGGACCGCGCACTGGCCGAGCAGCTATCGGCGGTCGCCACGGTCGAGTCTGCGGGCGCGGCCATGGTCTACCGGATCAGCGAACAGTCGATCCGCCGCGCCCTCGACACCGGCCTCACCGCGAGCGAGCTGCACACGCTGTTCAGCAGGCACTCGAAGACGCCTGTGCCACAAGGTCTCACGTACCTCATCGACGACGTTGCCCGTCGCCACGGTCAGCTACGTGTGGGTATGGCCGCGTCGTTCGTCCGGTGCGAGGATCCCACTCTCCTGGCGCAGGCGATCTCATCGCCCGCGCTCGAGAAGCTGGACGTGCGGGCGCTGGCGCCGACCGTCGCCGTGTCGATGTCGCCGATCAACGAGGTGCTCGCCGCGCTGCGCACCGCGGGGTTCGCCCCTGCCGCCGAGGACTCGTCGGGGGCGATCGTCGACGTCCGCGCGCGGGGCGCCAGGGTGCCCACCCCCGGTCGTCGTCGTGGCTACCGGCCGCCGCAGGGTCCGACCGCCCAAACACTCGGCGCCATCGTCGCCGTGCTGCGCAGGGTGGCCACCTCCCCGCACGACGGGGTCAGGCTCGACCCGGCGGAGGCGATGGCGCAGCTGCACACCGCAGCGCACCGCCAGGAGTCCGTGGTGATCGGGTACGTCGACCCGGCGGGGGTGGCCACCCAGCGCGTCGTCGCACCGATCAACGTGCGCGGCGGCCAGCTGACCGCCTACGACCCGGCCGCGGGCAGGGTGCGTGACTTCGCGATCCACCGCGTGACGTCGGTCGTGTCGGCCGATCAGGGATAATGGGAGAAATGACGTCAGCGAGAAGCGGAGCGGATCGCGTATCGGCTCACCAGCGAGAAGCGAAGCAGGATCGCGGATGACCGACGGCCCACTGATCGTGCAGTCCGACAAGACCGTGCTGCTCGAAGTCGACCACGAGCTCGCAGGCGCGGCACGGGCGGCAATCGCGCCGTTCGCCGAGCTGGAGCGTGCACCCGAGCACATCCACACCTACCGCATCACCCCACTGGCACTCTGGAATGCCCGTGCGGCCGGGCACGACGCCGAGCAGGTCGTCGACGCGCTGGTGTCCTTCTCCCGCTATTCGGTGCCGCAACCGCTGCTGGTCGACATCGTCGACACCATGGCCCGCTACGGCCGCCTGCAGCTGGTGAAGAGCCCGGTGCACGGCCTGGTGCTGGTGAGCCTCGACCGCGCGGTGCTCGAAGAGGTGCTGCGCAACAAGAAGATCGCCCCGATGCTGGGCGCCCGCATCGACGACGACACCATCATCGTGCACGCCAGCGAGCGCGGACACATCAAGCAGATGCTGCTGAAGATCGGTTGGCCTGCGGAGGATCTGGCGGGTTATGTCGACGGCGAGGCACACCCGATCGCGCTGGATCAGAACGGCTGGGAGCTGCGCGACTACCAGGAGATGGCGGCCGACTCGTTCTGGGCGGGCGGGTCGGGCGTGGTCGTGCTCCCCTGCGGTGCCGGAAAGACCATCGTGGGGGCGGCGGCCATGGCCAAGGCAGGCGCGACGACGCTGATCCTGGTCACCAATACGGTGGCAGGCAGGCAATGGAAGCGCGAACTCATCGCCCGCACGTCACTGACCGAGGACGAGATCGGCGAATACTCCGGCGAGCGCAAGGAGATCCGCCCCGTCACGATCGCCACGTATCAGGTGATCACCCGGCGCACCAAGGGTGAGTACCGCCACCTCGAACTGTTCGACAGCCGCGACTGGGGCCTGATCATCTACGACGAGGTGCACCTCTTGCCAGCACCCGTCTTCCGGATGACCGCCGATCTGCAGTCCCGGCGTCGGCTCGGGTTGACGGCCACGCTGATCCGTGAGGACGGCCGCGAGGGCGACGTGTTCAGCCTCATCGGGCCCAAGCGCTACGACGCGCCGTGGAAGGACATCGAGGCGCAGGGATGGATCGCCCCCGCCGAGTGCATCGAGGTGCGCG
>JAOPUT010000371.1 GCA_025963385.1 Mycobacterium sp. | reverse complement strand
CCTCCCACATGATGTCGAGGTGCGAGATGAAGCCGGGCGCGACAACGAGGTTGGGCCCCTCGCCGGTCACCGAGTACGCAATGTTCAGGCTGCCGCTCTTCGCATAATGGATGTCCGGCGCCTTGCCCGCGACGTTCATGGTCGAACCCTACGCGGCGTGTACGCGCGACCCGTTGTAGTCGGGCAAGTTCAACCTGCGCGGCCGAGTCGCGGCGTGTGTTTCGGTAGCTAGGAACCGCAATATATCGCCGCGACGAATGACGGCATTGGTGACGCGAAAGCCCGGTCGCATCGCTTCCTCGGACGCGAGGAAGCGCCCATCGCTCTTATCGTCAGCGATCGCGATACAGGCACCGTGATCAGCGATCTGCTCAAACACGCGATTGCAGGCAATGACGGGAATCTGCTGCCCGAATTGTTGACGTCGCAGGTTTCAACCGCTGCAGTCGCCGTCGCACCGTGGCGTCGCCAGTGGGCGACCTATGGGTGCTATCCCACTTTCGTTCCTGTCGTATCTATCACTCCGGCAACGGTTCTCGGTGCGTCGGTGCGTCGGTGCGTCGGTGCGTCGGTGCGTCGGTGCGCTCCTGGGGGCCCCGTTAGCTGCGGCGGTAGCTCGACGGCTGCCTCCGGACTTTCACCCGTTCATCGGCAATGTCGTCTCGATGGCGGCGTCCACCGCGACGATCGTCACCGCGCTGTCGGTCATGCCCGGCTTTGGCTGAGACCTGACTTCGCCGGCCCAGGCGGGAAGGACCGCCCTTGATCGCTCGAAGGCGCCTTGGTTTCCTCGACATGAAAGAGTCCTTCGGCCGCATCAGCGTTTTTTCCGTCACCGGGCGCCGAGACCGCAGCGTCCCAGCGACAGCTAGATGCTGGGAAGCTCGCCGCCGTCGACGATCAGGCTGGCTCCGGTGATCCACTGCGCCCTGTCCGAAGCGAGGTAGGCGACGGCCTCGGCGATGTCTCGCGGATCCCCGGGACGACCCAGAGGGATACCCGCCGTGGTGTCGGTGAGCGAGACGCCCATCGCGTCGGCGAAGTTCTGGCGGATTGCGTCGGCGCCCGGGGTGAGCACGTTTCCGGGCACGATCGTGGTCACGCGGATTCCGGCCGGCGCGAGCTCGGCAGCGAGCGCTTTTCCGTAGGCGTTGAGCGCCGCCTTGGCAGCGCCGTAGTGGGCCAACGGCGGCGCGGGCGTGAGCGCCGCTCCCGAAGAGATGTTGACGATCACGCTGCCCGCCCCTGCCTGGCGCAGCGCAGGCAGCAGCGCGTTGTTGACCCTGACGGCGGAGAGATAGTTGAGATCGAGCGCGTCGAGCCATTCCTCATCGGGGATCGACGAAATGCCACCGAGGTGTGTGCGGGCCGCCGCCGCATTGTTGACCACGATGTCGACGCCGCCCAGTTCGTCGAGCGCTGCGGCGGCGAACGCCTGCGCACCCTCGAGCGTGCTGATGTCGCCTTGGATGAAGATGGCGGCTTTTGGCGTCTCGTCGGTGGCGTTACGCGCCGTGGTGACAACGGTCGCGCCGCCGTCGAGCAGCCGCTGCACGATGGCCGCGCCGATAGCACGCGAACCTCCCGTCACGATCGCGCGCTTGCCGGCGAACTCAGACGGGTCGACCGCGGGGGTTTTGAACGTACAGTCCACCATAGAGGTTTTGGACCGAACGTTCAAAACAGCGTAATGTAGGGGAATGGCACGACCACGGAAATTCGACGAGCAAGGGGTTGTAGTCTCTGCACGCCTGCTGTTCAACGAAACTGGTTACCACGGCACCTCGGTGGAAGATCTCTCCCGGGCCACAGGGCTCAGCAAGGGCAGCCTCTACGGCGCGTTCGGCGACAAGGAGGCCCTGTTCCAGCGAGTGTTCGAAGAGTACTGCGCAAGCTCCGACGAGGGTGCCGCCGCGCGGCTGGAAGGCCCGGAGGACCAGGCGCTGGACCGCATCCGCAACTGGCTGACGGCGCCGGAGGGCTGCACCGACCGGCGTGGCTGCCTGTTGGCGAAGGCCACAGCCGAACTGGCGTGGGAGAGCGACGCCATCGCGGCGCGGTCGCTCGCGGCGTACGAGACGCTCCTGGACAGCTGTCGCCAACTCGTCGAGCAGGCGCAGCGTGCCGGGCACCTAGATCCGGCCGCCGACGCCGCGGTGCTCGGCGGGATGATCCTGACTACGCATCGCGGGCTCGAGGCGCTCGCCAAGGCGGGAGTCGATACGGAGGCGAGGAACCGCATCGCCAACGCCATGATTGACGCCATCGCGCTCACTCCAGGGCGCGTGTAAGCGCCCACACGGCGGCCCCTGGGCAGCAGCGCACTCGCTTGGACGAATGTGCCCGCATGGCACTCGCGATTAGGTGACGAAGCTACTCGCGGGTAACGTCAGCAATGTTGGTGCTTCAGAATGTTGGCATCAACTTGGTCTGGCCTGTCGCGCGTCTCAATATTCCGTGAGCCCCTGCGTGATGCCGGACTCCATCCAAGCCAGTCCATAGCTGGCGTGAGTCGTGCCTCCACATCGCTTCCGCGTTGTTCGGCGACAGAACCAAGTTCGTACCAGCCGCAAGGCTGCTGTCAGCGATTCGCGTGCGTGCCCTTTTGAAGGTTGCACACGAAGTTCACCGTCGGTCCTCGACCGACCACACAAGGAGTACTACATGACCACCAATAACCCCATCGCCCAACAAAATCCCACCACTGCCAACCGGCCCCCCGCGGCGACCGCCCACGGCGCAGTCGAGCCACAGTCCACTCGGGTCCCAGTGCGGCGCGGCGACGAAACCAAAGCTGCCTTCAAGACAACGGAATTCATCGTCTATGTCGTGGCCGTCATCGGGGTACTCGTTGCGTCGTACCTCGTCAAAACCACCGACAATCACGAGGACTACTTCCGCGCCGACCGGGCATGGTTCTACGTTGTGGTGCTGACCATCGGCTACATGGTGAGCCGTGGCTTGGCGAAGTCCGGTAGCCGCCATCACGACTCCGTCTAACCGGCCAAGAGGCCCACGCGTTCGTTGTTGACACGATGCAACAGACGTGGGTCGGCGAATAGCCACCGTCACGACTACCCCGCCAGTGCCTCGCCGCACTGGCGGGGTTCGTTCTTTCTGCGATCCGGTTGCCACTCCTGCGGTCATGGCACGTGGGCCGGCGCAACCCACCAAATGACAAGGCAGGCAACGGGTCCGATCGAGACGTACCGCTGCGCCAACGCGTTCTAGCCCGCAGGCATGTCTGGTATCGGTGCATTGCAGCGAGTCCGGCATCGGCCGCGGGTTGTCCGATCCCCTTCAGGTCGTTGCTCACTTGGGGGTTTGCCTCGAAGTACGCTTCCACGGCAGTGCGCATGTCGTCCTTGGACCTGCCCTTCAGGCTGGTTAAGAACGCGTTCACGTCAGGATGGGTGAACAAGTAGGACGACGTTCCCGCCGACACGCCAGACATGATGCCGGCAAGGTCGGCGGCGGTGCAGTTCGGCGGATCGTCGGCAATGGCGGAGCTGAGGTGCCGACAAGGGTCGCGCCGGCGAGCATGACTACGCCAATCAGGCAGCGAATGAACATCTTCGGATCTCCTAGTTGGCGAGTGGGTGGGGCTGGCCAGTGACGATCTGCAAGCGATCGCCATCTTGTTCTCCAGAACCGACGACCAGTGTGAGCTCTCAATCGCCGAAGGCGATGGTCTGCTCGCCAGGCCTGGCGGCGTTCGCAGCCTGTCGCCGCCACGTCGACGACGACGGTGTGGGCGCTGGGTCTAGACACCTACGCCACCGCCTAACCCGCGGTGACCTCGATCGGAAAGGCGACGCCGTCCTTCGCGATACCGGCGGGAAAGCACGGTGTCGATGCGTTCAGCGTGGGCGCAAATCCCGGCTTGCCTGCCGTCACGATCTGCATGCGGTAGCCGTCGGGTCCATAGCCGAATTCGTTGGGCTTGCGGAATCCGTCGCGCTCGTAGACGTACCAGCCCCAAGCCCG
>JAOPUT010000288.1 GCA_025963385.1 Mycobacterium sp. | reverse complement strand
CTTCATGAGCGTCTCGGCGGTGGTGTTGCCGATGCCCTCGGCGGTGGCCTGGTTGACGAAGGCCTCACGGACCGAGTTGGGCGCATCGGTGTCGGCCGTCAGCACCTTGATGCCGGCGTCCTGCGCTTGTTTCATCAGCGGTGCCATCGAGTCCGGATCGTTGGGCGCGACCACGAGCACGTCGACCTTTTGCTGGATGAAGGACCGGACGATCTGCGCCTGTGCGGCGGCATCTGCAGAGGTGGGCCCCTGGTACAGCCACTCGACGTTGCCCAAATCAGCGGCTGCCTGCTTGGCTCCGGTGTCCATCGCCTCGAAGTACGGCGAGCCCTGGAGCTTCGGCACGAAGGCGACCTTGATCTTGCCGCCGGCTTCGGCCGACGAACTGGCGCCGCCCGACGTCGATGGTGGGGCCTCGTCCTTCTTCGTGCAGCCGCCGGTGATCATCGCCATGGCCAGCGCCACGCTGATCGCTCCGACGACACGCTGGGAAATCGGCATTGACTCATCCTTCGGCCCGGGACTGAGAAACCTCACCCGAGACCTACCCGGGCAGGCGAGCACCCGACGCGTCCATTTCATATTTCGAACTCAGCGTCGAGTGATGAAACACACAGTAAGCACCCCGCTGTGAGCTTGTCAACAACGCATCGACCGTCTTCGACTCGTCGCACGCGCGAAAGACCATGCGGCGTTGCGGTCTTCGGCGCCCGCGCATCCATTACGCTCATTCGGATGGCGGACCGAGGGGTCGGGGTAGAGGACTCCTCCGCGCGCCGCGGACGCGTTCCCGCCCTGTCGCGCGCAGCCCTCGTTCTGCAGTCGGTCAGCGACGCAGGCCGCCCCATGACACTGGCCGAGCTAACCGAACTGACCGGCGTTCCCAAGAGCAGCGTGATGGGAATCTGCCACGCGCTGACCGACGAAAGCCTGCTCGTCCGTGGCGTCGACGGGACGTACGCCCTCGGCTCGCGCGTATTCGAATTGGCGTCGGCGGCGCGGGCGCAGAGCTGGCCGATCAACGACATCGGGTTCAGTTATCCGGTCGACGAGAGCTTCTTCCTCGCCGAGATCGGCGCGCTGCGCGCGGAGTCCGACCGACTCGGCGCGCAGCTGCACGTGCACACGGCGCGCGAGGACAGAGCGAACCAATCGCGGCAGATCCTCGAATTCGTCGGTGCCGGTTTGGATCTCATCCTCATCGAGCCGGTGGCGACGGAGGGGCTCGAAGACGCCTGCGCCCGCGCCCGCGCTGCGCGAATTCCGGTCGTCGCGCTCGGCTCCGCCGTCAGCGGCGCCGACGCCGTGGTGGCGACGGACAACACCAAGGCCGGCTTCCTCGCCGGCTCCGCACTGGTGACCGCCCTCGGGGGGCGTGGCCGCGTCGCCCTGGTCGGTGGCATCCCCATCACCGCCAACAGCGACCGGATCGCCGGGTTCCTCGCCGCGATCGCCCCACACCCCAGCATGGAGGTCGTGGCCACCAGCTACGGCGAACTGGACGCCAGGTCGGGGCAGCGAGCGGCAAAGGAGATCCTCGCGGCGGGCAACGGCATCGACGGCTTCTTCGCGGCCAACGACCAGATCGCCATCGGCATCTCGCGCGTGCTGCGGAGTCGCCGACTGCACGTGCCGATCGTCGGCGTGGACGGTGCCAGGGGCGCCGTCGAGGAGATCAGGGCCGCCGGGCCGATCATCGCCACGGCCACGCAGGATCCGGCCGCGCTGGTGCGGGCAGCGATGGACATCGGCATCGCGTTGCACAGCGGCGCCCACGTCGCGCGGCCGTCCCGATACCTCGCCCCGCGGTTGATCGACTCCCACAACGTCGCGAAGTACGAGCCGTGGGGATGACGGGACCGCGCACTCCGGCGGTTCACCGCGGCGTCCGTGTCCTGGATGCCGTCTCGTCCGGCGCGGCGAACACCCCGGTGGCACTCATCGGGATCCTCGGACTTCCCAAGAGTTCGATCGCCGACCTGCTCAGCACCATGGAGGACGTCGGCTTCCTCACCCGCGGAGCAGACGGCGGCCTGAACGCAGGCGCGCGCTGGTCCGAGCTCTCGGATCCAGACGCGGTGGCGCACAACCTGTTTCGAGCGTGTGCGACACCGGATCTCGACGGACACACGATCTCGCTGGTCCGTCTGTTCGGCAACCAGGTCGTCTTCGTCGACGTGCACCTCGGCAGGCTGCCCCTGCCGCTGACACCGCGGCCCGGGCAGCGCGCGGCCGCGGCCACTTGCGCGGGGGCGGCCGCCATCCTGTCGTCGCTGCCGCTCGACGAGGCGAACGGCGTCATCAGGTCGGCGGCAGCTCACCTCGGCCTCTCCGACGACGACGTGCGGTACTGCCTGGAGTTGAGGCACCCCCGTCAGCGCAAGGTGTACGAATCGCTGTCGCCGCACACGGGGCGGCAACTCGCCTGTTCGGTGGCGGGTACCAGGTACGCACTGATCCTCCACGTGCCCGACCGCTGGCCGGAACCGACGACGCGCAAGGCGGCCCGTGCGCTGCACGCAGCGGCCAACGACTACTGACCCACCTGCCCTAGTCGATCCTGACGTCCTGCCGGGTCAGCTCGGCCTGGACCGCGGAGATGTCCACGTCGTCCAACGCCCGGCCCGCGCGCACGGACAGGGCGGCCGCGACGCCCGCCCCCTGACCGGTGACGGCGCAGCACGACATGTTCCTGGTGGCCGCGTGGGAGATGCGGTCGCCACCGGTGGCACGACCCGCGACGATCAGATGGCGCACCGCCTTCGGAAGCAGCGACCGGTACGGGATCTGCAGATAGCGCCCCGTCGTCGGCAGCACCAGCACCCCGTACCCATCGATGAACTCGGGATAGATGCCGATGCTGTCGTCGAACCGGCCCTGCTCGCGCACGTCGGTCTCGGTGAGGTTGTAGACGGCGTCGATCTTGCGGGTGTCGCGGATGCCGATGGTCATCCCGAAGTTCCTGAGGCGCGCGGTCTCACAGCCAGGGGTGTATCGACGCAACGCCTCGATGGCCAGCATCGCCTGCCTGCGGCCTTCGATCTCGTACCTGGTGAGGCTGTCTGGATCGGTGCCGTCGCAGCCGGCCAGATGGACCAGGTTCATGTAGGTCAGCTCGCCCGTGTCGTGCATTGCGCCCCAGGTGCCACCAATCGTGTTCAGGTCAGCCGAGAGCACGCCGTCGGAGATCGCCTTCTCGAATGGCTTGCCGAGGTAGGGCGAGTAGAGATCGGCGTCCTTCTCGTCGGTCTCGGCGGCGAACTCCCCTGCCGCCCAGTCGCGGTAGGTCTGCGGATCCTCGGCCACGCCCTTGAGGAACGCCGCCTTGTCGACGCCGGCCAGGTGGAACATCACCGAAGCCGCCATCATGTCCTCGACCGGCGTCCCGTGCACCGGTGCGCCCGCCCGGGTCGCCACGTCGGCATCCCCGGTCGCGTCGACCACCCGCTGCGCCAGGATCGCCTCGCGGCCGGCCTTGGACTCGGTGACGACTCCGATGATCGTGTCGCCGTCCATCAGGGGTGCGACGAACTGCCGGTGCAGCATCGGATGGATGCCTGCCTCCTCGACCAGTCGGTCGGCGACCAGTTTGAAGCCCTCGGAATCGAGTTCGTAGGACAGCGACTGGCTCTCGGGGACTGCGGCGCCCATGTTCTTGGCGCGTTCCTCGAACTCCCACCCGATGCCGCCCGCCTCCACGGTCTGCTCGCGGCGGTACCACGCGAAACCCTCGACGCCGACCGTGGTGATGTTGCCGCCGAAGCAGCCGAACCGCTCGACGAGTGCCACCTGCACGCCGCTCCTGGCCGCCGCCAGCGCGGCGGCGAGACCACCGGGACCGGACCCGACGACCAGCACGTCGGTCTCGTGGATGACGTCGATCTCACGGCTCGGTTCGGTGACGGTTCTCAGGCGCGCAGACATGGAGCGGGATCCTAGCCGCCATGCGTGACCAGGAATCAAAGCCCGGTGACGCACAATCGAGCGATGCAACTGGCGACGGCGGGAGGAGCGAGCAGAAGATTCCTCGTCGACTCCGATCCCGGTCGGTTGCGCCTGCGCAGTGCCGCGGCCACCACGCTGGCGCTGGTGCTGGCGATGGTCGCAATGCTCGCCTTCACCCGGGTCACCGGTCAGCCGATCACGGTGGCCATGCTGGGCACGGTCGCTGCCATGCAGGCGTCGGCTGCGGTGAAGGACAAGCAGCAGCACAGCCGGGTCGTCACGACGCTGCTGCTGTTCTTCCCCGCCGTGGGAGCGGTGTCGGCGGCTGCGGTTCTGTCCCAGTTCGGAAAGATCGCCGACGTCGGCTTCATCGTCGTGCTCTTCGGTGCCGTCTGGGTCCGGCGGTTCGGTCCGCGCGGAAATGCGCTGGGGATGATCGCGTTCATCTGCTACTTCTTCGCACTGTTCCTGCGAGCTTCACCGAGTCAGATACCGATACTGGCCGTCGCGATCGCCGTCGGGCTCGGTGCCTCGCTGGTGGTGCGCACGCTGATCTTTCCCGACCGGCCGCGCGTCGAGGTGCGCCGCCTGGTCAGGGCTCTGCGCAGATCGTCGATCTCGGTCCTCGACGTCGCGACGGATCGCGCCGAGCACGACCTGCCCGAGCTGCGCCGACAGTTGGACCGCTTGGGCGAGACAGCGCTCATGATCGACGACTGGCTGGATCGTCACGACGCAGCGCAGTCGTTGAGCGTCACCAACGAGGACCTTGCGATGCGGGTGTTCGACGCCCAGATCGCCATGGAGCAGCTGGCGAGTCTGGTGTGGCCGCTGGACCCCGAGACGTGGCCGGGCGGGCTCGTCGATGCGCTTGCCGCCGTCCGCGTCTGCCTGCAGAACCACCCCTCCGAAGACGAACTTCGAGTCGCCCGCAAGCACGCCGCCGCTGCCGCGGACCGCGCGGACCTGGCCGTGTCGGAAGGCATCGCGACGGTGGTGGCGTACCGCGTCATCCAGGCGCACCTGGCAATCCACCACATCACCACGAACGCGATCACCACCAACGCGCTCGGCACCGTCGACTCCACCGACCCCGAATCGGAGGAGGCTGACGAGGAACCGGCGCAGGCGGGGATGAATCCCAGCACCAAGGCCGCCATCCAGGTGGCGGTAGCGACCAGTGCGGCGACCATCCTCGGCGAACTGATCTCGCCCGATCGCTGGTACTGGGCCGTGCTGACGGCGTTCCTGGTCTTCACCGGGGTATCGACGCGCGGTGAGATCCTGACGCGGGCCGGTCACCGCATTGTGGGCACCATCGCCGGCGTGGTGGCGGGTGTGCTGCTCGCCAGCCTGGTCGGGGGTCACCCTCCACTTCAGATGATCCTGCTGGTGGTCTGCGTGTTCTGCGCGTTCTATCTCGTCACCGTCGCCTACGCGTGGCTGACGTTCTTCGTCACCGTGCTGTTGGCGATGCTGTACGGGTTGCTCGGCGACTTCAGTGTCCAGGTGCTCGAGTTGCGCATCGCCGAGACGGCGGTAGGCGGGCTGGTCGGCATCGCGTCGGCATACTTCATCTTCTCGACGGGCACGCGCACCACCTTCGTCGAGAAGGTGACCGACTACCTCGACCGGATGACCGACCTGATCGACGCAGCCATCGATTCGATCGTCACGCCCGGCGGCGACACCGATCTCGTCGCCGAGACGCGGCGACTCGACAATGCTCTGCAGGACGTCATCAAGGCGGGCAAGCCACTGCAGATGGGACCCGCCGTGAGGAGCCGCCGCGGTGTGCAGCGACTGCTGCGCGGACTGCAGGTGAGCAACCGGTCGGCGCACGCACTGGCCAGGGCAGGCGTCAACGCGGCGCGGGCCGATCCCGACACCGCTCCCCCCGAGGCCACCGCCGCCGCACTGCGCGACGCCGCCGCCAGGGTCTGCGCGACGATCGCGACCGTGAAGCAGGTCGTCACCGGGGAGGGCGTCGATCCACCGGAAAGGACCACGGAGACAATGATCTTGGGTGTCACGAGTTCATCGGACATCCCGCCTGGCCCGGTGCGGGCCGCCATCAGGGCGCTGAGCAATCTCGACCGCGCTCTCGTCGAGGTCACCACCCGGGTGTGACGACGGCGCGGCCCTGAATCCCGCCGTCATGAAGCAACTGATAGGCGCGGGCCGCCTCGTCGAGCGTGAAGTGCTCGACAAGCATCGTGATCCTCCCGGATCGCGCCAGGTCGATGACGTCGATCAACTCGGGGATGGTGCCCCAGAACGGGGACGCGACGGAGCATTCGTGCGGAGGACTGGAGAAGTTGACCGGAAGCGCCGCACTGCCAACCCCGACGATGGTGAGGTGTCCGAGAACGCGGGCCAGCTGGGCAGCCATCGCCAGAGTCGTTGCCACTCCGACGAAGTCGAGCACCAGCTCGGCGCCCTGCCCCTTCGTGATGTCTCTGATCCGGGTGACGGCATCGTCGCCCGAGACCAGTACCTCGTCGGCACCCATGCGCTTGGCGATCGCCAGTTTGGCCTCCGACGTGTCCACCGCCACGACCGTCGTCGCGGCAGCCAGCGCCCTGAGCACCTGGATGGCCATCTGTCCCAGCCCGCCTACCCCGATCACCACGGCCGTCGATCCTGGGCCCAGCAGGTGGACGGAGCGCTTCACCGCGTGGTAGCTCGTCAGTCCTGCGTCGGACAGCGGGGCCACCTCGCGCGGATCCAGGTCGCCCAGCGGGATCAGGTAGCGGGTCGACGGCACCAGCAGGTACTCGGCCATTCCCCCGTCGGTTCCGCCGAGACCGCCTGGATTCGGCTTGCCGGGACTCTGGCAGTAGTTCTCCATCCCCTGGCGGCAGTTCGTGCACAGCCCACATCCCCACGGGCCGTAGACGATGACGGCGTCACCGGGTACGAATCCCGTTGCGCCGGGGCCCATCTTCTCGACCCAGCCTGCGTTCTCATGGCCGAGGGTGAACGGTGGCGCGAACGACCGTGAGCCGGCAGGCAGTTCGAACAGGTGGAGATCCGAGTGGCAGGCACCGGCGCCCCCGACCTTGATCAGCACCTCGCCTGGACCCGGCTCGGGTACCGGCACGTCCCGGAGTTGGCCCGGCCGTTGCCATTCGACGAACTGGAATGCCTTCAACTCAATCGGTGATCCGGTCGAAGGCGACCTCGAGGTGTCGCGGTCCGCGGAATACCTGGCTCTGCCGGTAGGGCGGCGGGTCGACGACGAGACGAGGATTCTCGACGCGGCGCAGGAAGTTCTCCACGGCGAGGTTCACCTCGAGGCGCGCCAGTGGTCCGCCCATGCAGGTGTGAATGCCGCTGCCCCAGCCGAAGTGCTGATTGTTGCGGCGCTGAACGTCGAACCTGGCCGGCTCGGGGAACATCGCGGGGTCGCGGTTGGCGGCGCCGTACATCAGGTGCACCACCGAACCGGCCGGGATGACGGTCCCGCCGACCTCGATGTCGGCGGTCGCACTGCGGCTCGGGAAGAACTGCACGGCCGACTGCAGTCGTTGCACCTCCTCGATGGCCCTGGGAACCAACTCGGGCCGCTCCCGCAGCAGGCCGAGGGACTCGGGGTTGCGCAGCAGTGTCAGCACGCAGTGGGCGATGGTGTTCACCGTCGAGTCGTGTCCGGCGATCAGGAGGAGGACCGCGTTGGACGCCGCCTCCTGCGGCGCCATCGGCCCGTCGGGCCCGTCGTCGTTGACCAACTTGGACAGCAGGCCGTCGCCAGGCTGCTTCAGGTACCCTTGGATCAGGTCGGCCAGGTACTGCGAGAGCTCGGCCGTACTCTGCTTGCCCTTCGCGGCGCGAGCCCGTCCCTCCTCCGTTGCCGCCTCCGGCCCGAGATCCAGGCCCGCCATGAAGTCGAAGATCCAGGCGTGGAACATGGGTTCGTCCGCGAGCGGAATGCCGAGCAGCTGGCAGATCACCGCGACCGGTACGGGGTACGCGTAGTCGTCGACGACGTCGAAGGTGTTGGCGCCCTTGGCTTTAACCCCGTCGAGCAGCTCGTTGCACAGCCGTTGGATGGCGGGTTCCATGTTCGGGATGACGTCTGGCGAGTGTGGTGGGCCGAAGTGCCGCATGACCTGGCGGCGGGCACGGTCGTGGTCCGGCGGGTCGGACAGGATGATCGTCTTCGCCCGACCGTACGCCTGGATGTCGTCCGCCCCGGGTACAGGTGCGCCCCCGTTGGCCTGTGCGGCACCGAGCGGACTACGGCTGATGTCCGAGCTGATCCGGGGGTCGTGAGCCAGCGACATCAGCTCGCGATATCCAGTGACGACGTAGGTGCCCTCGGCCACTCGAACGACGGGGGTCTCTCGGAGTTGGTCGAAGAATTCGTAAGGGTCGTGGCGGTTCTCGAACCTCATCGCCTCCACCCATGCGGTCTCTGCCGTCGTCATGTCCTCGATCCCTTCTTGGGCTAGCGGGGCTTGGGGCGGTACTCGGCGCCGCGCGAGGTCGGGTCATGGCCCGTGAGGACCACGTCGGGGATTCCGGTCGGTTCGCGCGGATCCGGGAACCGCGCGGACATTGGCTCGGCGTTCGTCGGCACGTCGTAACCGGGTGGTGGCGGCGGGAAGGGTGCCGACCGTTCGATCAGATCGGCGTAGTACTGCAACCACTTTCCGTGATTGAAGGTGAGAGCGCCCACGATGCGGCCGTTCTTGCCGAAGGCGGCCGCGAAGCGGAGATCCTCCGGCGAGCCCTGGGTGAAGACGATCTCGTCGCCGAACGAGCAGACGCCGACCCCCTTGATGTTCACGCCGAACTGGCCCGACCAGAACTGCGGCAGCGGAAGATGCGGACGCCGCTCCCGCTCGAGATGGACCATGTTGTGAGCGGCAGTCTGGGCACCGAGCACCGCGGCATCGACGTGTTCGATCGCCATGAACTCGTACTCGTAGAGCACGTGCGGTGCGCGTGCGACGTCACCGGCGACGAAGATGTTGTCGGTCACCACCCCGTTGACGTCGAAGGCCCGGCAACCCGCGTCACACGCCACTCCCCAGAATCCGGCGGCCAGTTCGGCGCCTTCGAGCCATTCGATGTTGCGGACCGATCCCAGAGAGGCCACCACCACGTCGACGTCGAGCAGCGTCCCGTCCGACAATTGCGCCTGCCGGACATGGCCTTTGGCGTCACCCTTGAGCGCCTCAACGGCCACCCCAGTGCGCAGGTCAACTCCGGCGTCGCGCTGCATCTTGGCGGCGATCTCGCCGATCACCCCGCCGAGCGGCCCGACGAGTGGCGCGCTGGAGCGTTCTGCCACCGTCACGTCGAGCCCGAGATCGCGGCACACCGAGGCCATCTCGGACCCGATGAAGCCCGCGCCCACGATCAGCACCCGTCTCGGACGCGCCGCCAGCGCCGCCTGGATCGCCGCCGCATCATCGCTGGTGCGCAACGTGAACAATCCGTCGAGCTTCGCCTCTTCGGCGTTGAACCAGGCACGGGAACGTACGCCGGTCGCGATTAGCAGCCGGTCGTAGGGCACCCGGTCGCCGTTGGCCAGCAACACTTCTCGGTTGTCGCGATCCAATGCGGTGGCCGCCACGCCGAGCCGCCAATCGGCGTCGACCGCCCGTAGTCGAGGCAGCTTCGTGTTGCCGGCCGGCACCCAACCCTTGAGCACCTGTTTCGACAGCGGCGGTCGGTCGTAGGGTTCGTGCACCTCGTCACCGATGATGGTCAACGATCCGGTGAAGCCCTCGTCGCGAAGCGCCTCGGCAGCCCGCAGCCCGGTCAGGGACGCGCCGACGATGACGATCCTGCCCTCCGCCTTGAAGGTCCGGACGAGGTCGTCGATCAGCGGGTGCGTGCTCATGTCGTCGTCCGGTCCGCGGGCGGGTCCATCTCGGCGATGATCGCCTGCACCGGGCAGGACGCCACCGCGCGCGCCACCCGCAGCCGTTGGGACTCGTCAGGATTCGGGTCATAGGCGAGGGCTTCCTCGCCGCTGAGCCGGAGCACCTCCGGCGCCAACGGGACGCACTGCGCGTACCCGAGGCAACGATTCAGGTCGACGACGATGCGCATGCCGATACCGTTCCTTTCCAGCGTCGCCGAGGGCTGGTCGGCGCCGCTCCGAAACGTGGAGAGATCGCGCTGACGGTACGGTAAATATCGGCGCCGAGGGCCATTTCGGCAGAGCACACCGTCGTCATGTTTGGGAAACGAGTTCGCACTAGGTAGTCGCACGTGAGACGCAGCCTTCCCGACGCCTTCCCGACGCCTTCCCGACGCCTACGCCATGGCACTGCGCTGCACCGACGGCGGCGAGCCTGGCGCCGCCGCTCGAATTGGCGCGCCGAAAAACTTCTCCGCGAATTGACACAGACGTAGGAACGTTTGCCGCTTGCCAGCTAACATTTCGGTCATGCGTGACCATTGGCCTCTCACGGGCCGCGCTGACGAGCTGAGCGTCATCGCCGAATTGATTGCAGGGCAACAGTACCGGGGAGTGATGCTGGCCGGCGGCGCAGGCGTGGGCAAGTCGCGACTCGCCCGCGAGGCCACCGCGGCGGCAGCGAGTGCGGGTTGGACGGTTCGCCAAGTGACCGCCACAGCGACCAGCCGGTCGGTGCCGCTCGGTGCGTTCGCCCAGTGGATCGACGACGTCGAGGGGGCGCCGCTGGTGCTGGCACGCCGGGTGATCAGCGCACTGAGCGCCGGGACAGAACCTCACCGGCTACTGGTCTTCATCGACGACGCCCACCTGCTGGACGATCTGTCGGCCCTCGTCGTGCACCAGCTGGTGCTGCAGCACGCCGCCGCAGTCATCGTGACCACGCGTAGCGGGCAACCCGTCCCCGACGCCGTCACGTCCCTGTGGAAGGAAGGCCAGCTGCGGCGGGTGGAGTTGCAGCCGTTGTCCCGGGGTGAGTCCACCGCGCTGCTGCAGTCCGTCCTCGGGATAGTGCCGGATCATGCGTGTGCCGAGCGGATGTGGCGGCTGACGGCAGGCAACGTCCTGTACCTGCGGCATCTGGTCGCCCAGGAGCACGATGCGGGCCGACTGATCGATGACCGCGGTCGGTGCCGATGGGTCGGCAGCCCCGAGTTCTCGCCCTCGCTCGTCGAACTGGTGGAACACCAGACGGGCACGATCCCCGCCGGCGTCCGTGACGTCGTCGACCTTGTCGCCGTCGGCCAACCGATCGAGCGGCGCCGCCTCGCCGCGCTCGTCGACCAGTTCGCCATCGAGGAAGCCGAGCAACGCGATCTCGTCAGGACCTCGGGCGACGCGGTGTACGTCGGACATCCGATGTACGCCGAAGTGCGGCTCACCCAGTGCGGTCCGCTGCGGCTGCGCCGGTTGCGCGGTCTCGCGGCATCCGCCATGCGGGACGACGCCGGACCAGCGAACGCGGTACGGCGTGGCCTGCTCTGGCTGGAGTCCGACCTGCCACCCGATCCCGAGGTGCTGTCCGCAGCGGCGACCGCGGCCAGTTCACTGCTCGACTTCGACCTGGCGGCGCGGCTGTCACGGGCCGCCGAGGAGTCCGGTGTCGGAGTGGAGGCCAGAGTGCACCTGGCCTACAACCTCCTGATGTCGCAGAAGGGAGAGGACGCCGCGGCGATCATCGACAGCATCGCCACCGATGAGGTGTCGGAATCGGCCTTCATCAACGACATCGTGTTGCGGGCTGCCAACCTGTTGTGGACCAAGCGGGCACCTGACGAATCCTGGCGCGTCATCGACGAGGGGCTCGTAGGCGCCACCGGCCCGCGCCGCGGCCAGTTGCTGGCCTTCCGGGCCAATCAATTGGTGTTGGCCGCCAGACCCGCCGAGGTGGTCGCCATGATGGACTCCGTCGACTACGGGAAACTCGACGGATACGGCCAGTCGGTGCGGCTCTGCGCCGAGGCGCTGGCGCTAAGCGAGGTGGGTCGCACCGACGAGGCCATCGCCAAGGCGCTCGAGTGCTACCAGGTGCTCGACTCGTCCCAGCAGGGCAACTTCCTCAGCCAGGCGCTGGTCGAGTTCCACTCGTTCGGGCTCGCGATCTCGGGGCGCGTCTACGAAGCGGTCGAGCTGACCACTCGACATGAGAGTGATTGCACCACAAGCCCTTCCACCGCTCGGTCGATGGCCGCCGCCATCGCCGGAATGGTAGCGCTCGCCGCAGGTGACCTACCAGCCGCACTCCGGCAGTTACCCGCCGAAAGCGCCGCAGAGGACGCCGACATGGTCCTCGCCAACAGCTTCTACCGCTTTCACCTCCTGCGCGCGCAGGCACTCGCGCGGATTGGGGACGTCGATGCCGCCGAGGAGGCGATGCGTATCGCGGAGGGCGACCGGCACCCGACCTACGTTCTGGTCGAACCCAATTCGCTGCTGGCCAAGGCGTGGCTGGCCGCAGCCCGCCAACGCATCTCCGAGGCACGCCAGTTCGCCGGGCAGGCAGTCGAATTCGCCGGATCGCACGGGCAGCTCGCACGTGAGGTGCTGTGCCTGCAGACCCTGGCGCAGTTCGACGACACCTCCGTCGTGGATCGCCTTGGCCAGTTGGCCTGCCTCGTCGAGG
>JAOPUT010000362.1 GCA_025963385.1 Mycobacterium sp. | reverse complement strand
GGTGAGGAAGTAGAATCGGGAGCCAGAGACCTTGGCGCCACGCTCCATGTCGATCAGGCCGAGCGACTCGCCGAGCTCGAGATGGTCCTTCGGGTCATCGATCGCGGGCGGTTCGCCTACGGTGTCGAGCACCACGAAGTCGTCCTCGCCGCCTGCGGGGACGCCGTCGACGATCACGTTCGGGATCGCCATGTGCGCCGCCGTGAACGCCGTCTCGGCGGCGGCCTGCTCGGCCTCGGCGACCTTGACGTCCTCGGCGAGTTGCTTGGCATGCGCCAGCAGCGCGGGCCGTTCCTCTGCCGACGCCGCGCCGACGCCCTTGCTCGCGATCTTCTGCTCGGCCCTCAGGTTGTCGGCAACGGAGATAGCCGAACGCCTCGCCGCATCGGCATCCAGCAGCACGTCGACGAGCGCAGGGTCCTCACCCCGCGCCCGTTGCGACGCGCGGACCCGGTCGGGATCTTCACGCAGCAGCTTCAGGTCGATCACGTGGGAAACCCTACGTTCGGCCCCGGCAACCACTAGCGCCGGGGCACAACCACATAACGTTACACCTGCATCTCTTGTCACACGGCTTGGCGCGCCTGTCACAATGGACCCGATGTTAGATGCACCCACCGGTACCGAACTGGGCACGCCCCAGTCGGGAGACGAAGCTGAGAAGCCGTCGCGCCGCCCGGCGTGGTGGCAGAGCCTGCAGGCCGAGTCGACCCGTCGCGCACTGCTGCTGACGGCATTGGGCGCCCTTCTCATCGCGGGCGTGATCACCGCGATCCCCGGCGGCGGGGGCGGTGTACTTCCGATCGGTCTCAACGCAGGTGCCACCGCGCTGGGTGGCGGCAGCGCGCGGGGGAACGACACCTTCGATCACGCCAGCAGCGGTACCTGCCTGAACTGGCCCGAGCAGGTGCCCGACGCAGCGCAGATCGTCGACTGCTCCGGCGAGCACCGCTTCGAGGTCGCCGAGACGATCGACATGCGGACGTTCCCTGGCACCGAGTACGGCCCCGACGCCGCCCCGCCATCCGAGGCACGCATCAAGCAGATCAGCCAGGAGCAGTGCCAGGCCGCGGCGCGTCAGTACCTCGGCACGAAGTACGACCCCAACGGCCGCTTCAGCGTGAGCCTGGTCTGGTCCGGCGACAAGGCGTGGCGCCAAGCCGACGAGCGGCGAATGCTGTGCGGCCTGCAACTGGCGGGCCCGGACAACCACCAGCTGGCGTTCGCAGGCAAGGTCGCCGACATCGACCAGTCGAAGGTCTGGCCGGCAGGAACGTGCCTTGGCATCGACCCAGCCACGAACCAGCCGACCGACATTCCCACCGACTGCGCCAAACCGCACGCCATGGAGGTCACCGGTGCGGTCGATCTCGCCGAGAAGTTCCCCGGCCCGGTGCCGCCAGACGGCGATCAGGACCAGTTCGTCAAGGACTCGTGCACTCAACTGACGGACGCCTACCTGGCGCCGATCGAATTGCGCAAGACCACCCTGACGCTGATCTACAGCACGATCTCGCTGCCGAGCTGGACCGCGGGAAGCAAGCAGGTGTCCTGCAGCATCGGCGCCACCCTCGGCAACGGCGGATGGTCGACCCTGCTCAACAGCGCGAAGGGACAGTTGCTGATCAACGGTCAGCCGCCCGTCCCGGTGCCCGACATCCCGGCGGAGCGCCTTGACCTGCCGCCGATCCCGCTGCCGCCCGTTGACACGTCGTCTCAGGTGTCATCGCAGATCGACCTCAGCGATCCGAGCGATCAGAGCAGCAGCCAGACCCCGCAGGGTTCGAACCACCTGCCGGGCCAGCAGCAGGCCGGGCCGACGCAGACCCAGAGCACGTCGTCGTCGGCCACGTCAGGAGCGCCGACTCCGGCGCAGGGCAACACCTTCCTCAACGGACCTCCTCCGCCACCTGCGCCCGGCGAGGGCCAGCCGCAGGACGGCCCTCCGCCGCCGCCTGCCCCCGCCCCGGGGGATCCGGCGACGCCTGCGCCGGCCCCGGCCCCGGCGGATCCCGCGGCTCCGGTACTGCCCGGCCCACCCTCGCCTCCGCAGTAGCGGCGATGGCCGTTCGGATGAGCCCGCAACGGTTCGATGAGCTGGTGTCCGACGCATTGGACGAGATTCCGCCCGCACTCGCCAAGGCGATCGACAACGTCGTCGTACTCGTCGAAGACCGCCACCCCGACGAACCCGACCTACTCGGGCTCTACGAGGGCATCGCCCTTACCGAGCGCGACTCGACGTACTTCGGCTCGCTTCCCGACACCATCACGATCTTCCGCGACGCGCTGCTGGACATCTGCGACACCGAGAGCGACGTGGTGGACGAGGTGACCGTGACGGTGATTCACGAGATCGCGCACCACTTCGGAATCGACGACGAACGGTTGCACGAACTCGGTTGGGCGTGAACCGCTTCAGGCGCGGCAACCGAGCTTCGTCGGTGACCGGTGCTACAAACGGGCTATGACCGGTGGATGCCGCGAGTGTCGCGAGGGCCTCGAACACTGTCATGGCACCGTCGTGCACCATGCCTCGTGGGCCATCGAGTGCACTGATGACTGCGCCACCCCCGACGGCCTGCACGCGTTCAGCATCGACTGCGACGCCGTCGGGTGTTCCTGTGCGGTGACGATCACTGCCTCCGCTGCTTCCTGAGCTGACTCAGCCCATCGGATCGGCGCTGTGCACGGCGTCGTCGACCGGATGCTCGACGGGTTCGAACGGCGGCGTGAACGTCCCCCACTGCACGCAGCT
>JAOPUT010000182.1 GCA_025963385.1 Mycobacterium sp. | reverse complement strand
GCGGACGGGAGAACTACACCAGGGTGGCGAGCTCGCGGATCTGCTCGGGCGATCGCGCGCCGATCACCATCATCGTGACGCCTGCGGCCTCCCACAGCTTGATCTGCTCACGCACGTAGTCGAGGTCGCCGACGATGGCCGAGTCGTCGACCAGCTCGTCGGGGATGATCTTCGCGGCCTCGTCCTTGCGGTTGCTGCGGAACAGGGCCGTGACGTCGTCGACCACCTCGGAATAACCCATTCGCCGGTAGACCTCGGCGTGGAAGTTGGTGTCCTCGGCGCCCATTCCGCCGACGTACAGCGCCAGGTGCGGCTTCATCAGCTCGAGCACGCCCGCCCTGTCGTCGGTGATCACCACCTGGGCCGTCGCGCAGATCTCGAACGTCTCGCGCGTGCGGCGGGCGCCCGGCCTGGCGAAACCCTCATCGAGCCACCCGTTGTACATGTCGGCGATCCGCGGCGAGTAGAAGATCGGCAGCCAACCGTCGCAGATCTCCGCCGCCAGCGCGACGTTCTTCGGACCTTCCGCGCCGAGCATGACGGGAATGTCCGCCCGCAGCGGGTGGGTGATCGGCTTGAGGTTCTTGCCGAGACCGGTGGTCCCCTCGCCGGTCAGCGGCAGCGGGTAGTGCGGACCGTCGTTGCGCACGGGCGCCTCACGCGCCCAGACCTGGCGCAGGATGTTGACGTACTCGCGGGTGCGCGCCAGTGGCTTGGGGAACTTGTGCCCGTACCAACCCTCGACGACCTGCGGCCCCGACACACCCAGCCCGAGGATGTGCCTGCCGCCGGACAGGTGGTCCAGCGTCAGCGCCGCCATCGCGCACGCGGTCGGGGTGCGCGCGGACAGCTGCACCACGGAGGTACCGAGCCGCATGCGCGTCGTCTCCCGGCCCCACCATGCCAGCGGGGTGTAGGCATCCGAACCCCACGCCTCGGCCGTGAACACGGTGTCGAACCCCGCCTCCTCGGCGGTGGCGACCAGTTCCGCGTGGTTCGTCGGCGCCTGAGCGCCCCAGTATCCAAGCTGGAGTCCTAGTTTCATTCCCGACACCCCGTTCTTGCCACGATAGTTAGAACCTGTTCTACTCGATGCCGTGAGTGCCAGCCAAAGCAGCCCGGCCCAGATCCCACCTCGTACGGAAGATCACGAACCGCCCCTTTCCGCTCCACTAAGACTGTCTTTCGACTACACCCGTTCAGTCGGATCAGTACTCGGCGAGTTCTTCACCGCGCTGCGCAGTCGACGCATCGTCGGCGTGCGCGGTTCGGACGGCCGCGTGCACGTCCCGCCAGCTGAGTATGACCCCGTCGACTACGCCCCCCTGAGCGAGGTCGTCCCGGTGGCCAGTGTCGGAACCGTGGTGTCGTGGACGTGGCAGCAGGAGCCGCTCGAGGGTCAACCGCTGAACCGCCCGTTCGCATGGGCGCTGGTGAAACTCGACGGCGCAGATACCCCGCTGCTGCACGCGGTCGACGCCGGCTCGTCCGACGCCATCGAGACCGGGGCCAGAGTCCACGTCCACTGGGTCGACGAACCGGTCGGTGCGATCACCGACATCGCATACTTCGCGCTGGGCGACGAGGCCGAAGCCGTGTCGGACGAAGCAGACGATCGCGACCCGGTGACCATGCTCGTCGTCCCGAGCACGATCGAGATCCAGCACACCGCTTCACTTCCCGAGAGCAGGTTCCTGCGCGCCCTCGAGGAGGGCAAGCTGCTCGGTGCCCGCACCGGTGACAGCGGCAAGGTCTACTTCCCGCCGAGGGAGGCCGACCCCGGTACGGGCAAGGAACTCAACGAGTACGTCGAACTGCCCGACAAGGGCACGGTGACGACGTTCGCGATCATCAACATCCCGTTCGCGGGACAGCGGATCAAGCCCCCGTACGTGGCGGCCTACGTGCTGCTCGACGGTGCCGACATCCCGTTCCTGCACCTGGTCACCGAGATCGACGCGTCCGAGGTGCGAATGGGCATGCGGGTCGAGGCGGTGTGGAAGCCACGCGAGGAGTGGGGTCTCGGCATCGACAACATCGACTACTTCCGGCCGACGGGTGAACCCGATGCCGACTACGAAACCTACAAGCACCACCAGTAAGGGACACCACACGTGACTTACCAGCGAAGCGGAGCGGGATCGCGCATGACTCATCAGCGAGAAGCGGAGCGGGATCGCGCATGACAGACGTAGCTGTTGTCGGCTTTGCGCATGCCCCGCATGTGCGCCGCACCGAAGGCACCACCAACGGTGTCGAGATGCTGATGCCATGTTTCGCCGAGCTCTACGCGGACCTCGGCATCAAGCAGACCGACATTGGATTCTGGTGCTCGGGTTCCTCGGATTACCTTGCCGGCCGGGCCTTCTCGTTCCTCTCCGCGATCGACTCGATCGGTGCTGTGCCGCCGATCAACGAGAGCCACGTCGAGATGGACGCGGCATGGGCGCTGTACGAGGCCTATATCAAGATCCTGACCGGCTCGGTCGACACCGCGCTGGTGTACGGCTTCGGCAAGTCGTCGGCCGGGGTGCTGCGCCGCGTGCTGGCCCTGCAACTCGACCCGTACACGGTGGCCCCGCTGATGCCGGACGCGGTGTCCACCGCAGGCTTGCAGGCGCGGTTCGGCCTGGACTCGGGAAAGTGGACCGCCGAGCAGATGGCTCAGGTCGCGTTGGATTCGCTGGCCGCCTCGCCCCGCAACGACCGGTTCGAGCCGGGCGCCTCGATCGACGAGCTGCTCGCCCAGCCGTACTTCGCGGATCCGCTGCGACGCCACGACATCGCGCCGATCACCGACGGCGCGTCGGCGATCGTGCTGGCGTCCGGCGACAGGGCGCGCGAACTGCGCGAGAACCCCGCCTGGATCACCGGGATCGAGCACCGCATCGAGACCCCAGTGCTCGGCGCCCGCGACCTCACCACGTCGCCGTCGACGGCGGCGTCGGCCGCCGTCGCCACCGGCGGTGACACCGGGTCGATCGACGTGGCCGAGCTGTACGCCCCGTTCACGCATCAGCAGCTGATCCTCACCGAGGCGATCGGATTGAACGGGTCGACGAAGATCAACCCGTCCGGCGGCGCGCTCGCCGCCAACCCGATGTTCTCGACCGGTCTGGAGCGCATCGGCTTCGCCGCCCGTCACATCTTCGATGGTTCGGCCTCTCGAGTGCTGGCCCACGCGACGAGTGGGGCTGCGCTGCAACAGAATCTGGTCGCCGTCATGGAGGGCCGATGAGCGCTTGCGCGAAGAGAAAGGCACTTGAGTAGTCATGTCGAAAAAACTCGCCGCGGTCCTCGGCACCGGGCAGACCAAGTACGTCGCCAAGCGCAAGGACGTCTCGATGAACGGCCTCGTCCGCGAGGCGATCGACAGGGCCCTCGAGGATTCCGGTTCGACGTTCGACGACATCGACGCCGTGGTGGTCGGCAAGGCGCCCGACTTCTTCGAGGGCGTGATGATGCCCGAACTGTTCATGGCCGACGCCGTCGGCGCCACCAACAAGCCGCTGATCCGGGTGCACACCGCGGGCTCGGTCGGCGGGTCAACCGCGATCGTCGCGGCGTCGCTGGTGCAGTCGGGCAAGTACAAGCGCGTCCTCACGATGGCGTGGGAGAAGCAGTCCGAGTCCAACGCGATGTGGGCGCTGAGCATCCCCGTGCCCTTCACCAAGCCGGTGGGTGCAGGCGCGGGCGGTTACTTCGCCCCGCACGTGCGGTCCTACATCCGGCGCTCCGGCGCGCCGACGCACATCGGCGCGATGGTCGCGGTGAAGGACAGGCTCAACGGTGCGAAGAACCCGTTGGCTCACCTGCATCAGCCCGACATCACGCTGGAGAAGGTGATGGCGTCCCAGATGCTCTGGGATCCAATCCGATTCGACGAGACGTGTCCGTCCTCCGATGGTGCGTGTGCGCTGGTGATCGGCAACGAGGAGATCGCGGACGCGCGGGTGGCCGAGGGGCACCCGGTGGCATGGGTGCACGCGACCGCGTTGCGCACCGAGCCGCTGGCCTACTCCGGACGCGACCAGGTCAACCCCCAGGCGGGGCGCGACGCAGCAGCGGCGCTGTGGCGTGACGCGGGCATCACGTCGCCCATCGACGAGATCGACGTCGCCGAGGTCTACGTTCCGTTCTCCTGGTTCGAACCCATGTGGTTGGAGAACCTCGGTTTCGCCGCCGAGGGCGAGGGCTGGAAGCTCACCGAGGCCGGCGAGACCGCGATCGGCGGACGCATCCCGTTCAACGCGTCCGGTGGCGTGTTGTCGTCCAATCCGATCGGCGCGTCGGGCATGATCCGGTTCGCCGAGTCGGCCATCCAGGTGATGGGCAAGGCGGGCGATCACCAGGTCCAGGGGGCTCGCAAGGCGCTCGGCCACGCGTACGGCGGTGGCTCGCAGTACTACTCGATGTGGGTGGTCGGGGCCGACAAGCCCGCCACGTGACCGAGAGCCCGGTCCGCCTCGCGGGGCGACTGTCCCGCGAGGCGGCGATGGCGCACGACAAGGACGCCTGGCTGGCACTCTTCACTGACGACGCGATCGTCGAGGACCCGATCGGTCCTTCGCACTTCGACCCAGACGGCAAGGGCCATCGCGGCAAGGAGGCGATCGCCAGGTTCTACGACATGGCGATCGCGCCCAGCGAGTTGGAGTTCCACTTCGACAAGACCTACGTATGCGGCGACGAAGAGGCCAACGTGGGCCACATCGTGATCACCGCGCGAGGGTTTCGGGTCATCGCCGAGGGAGTGTTCACCTATCGCGTCGACGACGACGGCAAGATCGCCGCCCTGCGCGCCTACTGGGAGTTGGATCGGGCCACGGCGAGCGCCACTCCGGTCGCGTAGCCTGGAAGGGATTCCTTTTTCAATCCCGTTCGATTTAGCCGAATTTCAGATATCCGTTGCCTCGTTCACTTAGTTCCAGAACCGTCTTCGCCGCACTCGCGACCCTTCTCGTCGTCGGGATCAGCGGCTGCTCACCCAGCCCCGGCGGCAACACCGCGCAGAGCACCCCTCCCACGCTGCCGACCATCCCGTTCGCGCCGTCGACCACCTCGAAGGCGCCTGCCGCGTCCGAGGCAACCGACTATCGCCGTCTCCTGCTGACGGCCGCCGACCTCAGCGATGCCGACGACACCTTCACCGAGAAGTCGAGGGACGCCCAACCCAACGGCAACCCGGGAGCCAGCGCGTTCTTCGTCAACGGTGCGGACACCAGAGCGATCATCGACACGTTCCTGGTCTACCCGGATGCCGCGACCGCCGCGGCCACACTGAAGCAAGCTGCCGCCACCCTTCCGACGCTGGTGGCCGGGGGCACTCCCACGCCGTTCCCGGTGGGCACCGACGGCGTCGTGGTCTCCGGCACCATCCCCGACGAGGACAAGGCCGTCACCCTCGTCTTCTTCGCCGAGGGCAGAGCACTGGTCAGGTTGGAGTTTCAGAGTGCGACGGGCGACCCGACGACGGATCGGTTCGTCACCAACGTCGCCAAGATGCAGCAGATCGCGCTGCGGACCGGGCTGGACGGGCCCCAGTAGCCGCTACTCGGCGATGGGCGCGAGTCCGTCGAGGTACCTCCGCGCGAGGTCCTGGTAGGCACCGGGATTGACGTTGACCCACATCTCGGCGCCCGTGCCAGCGATGGGACCGCGCACCTTGGCGGGCGACCCTGTGACGAACACCTCGTCGGGGATCTTCGTGCCCCCGGTCACCAGCGAGTGCGCGGCCACCAGGCTGCGCCGGCCGATGACGGCACCGTCGAGCACCGTCGCGTGGTTGGCGATGACCGCCTCCTGCCCGACGTGCACACCGTGGATGACGCAACCGTGCGCGACCGTGGCCCCGGGTCCGATGTCTACCGGGATGCCCGGCGGGGCATGCAGTACGCAGCAGTCCTGCACGTTTGCCCCCTCGCGGATGATGATCGGCGCGAAATCGGCCCTCAGCACGGCGTTGAACCAGACCGATGCACCCGCTTCCACGTGCACGTCTCCGATCAACGTGGCGGTTGGAGCGACGAAGGCGGTGGGGTCGACGACGGGCGAACGACCCTCGAAGGCGTACAGCGGCATCGTCTAGATATACCGCAGGTAGATAGCCCGACGAGCGCTTGCGCGAGGAGTAGACAACTGCAGTACATTGCGCGGCAGGGACGAAAAACTGTAACGTGTTCTAGTTAGAGAGTAATTGCAACGGAAGGCCCACCGTGAGTACCGAAACCGTAGGCGTTCGTGAGATCGACACCGGGGCGCTGCCGGACCGCTACGCGCGCGGCTGGCACTGCCTCGGGCCGGTGACGAACTTCAATGACGGCGCACCTCATTCCGTCGAGATCTTCGGCACCAAACTGGTGGTCTTCGCCGACTCGCAGGGTGAGCTGAACATCCTCGATGGCTTCTGCAGGCACATGGGCGGCGACCTGTCGCAAGGCACCGTCAAGGGCGACGAGGTCGCCTGCCCGTTCCACGACTGGCGCTGGGGTGGCGACGGCAAATGCAAACTGGTGCCCTACGCCAAGCGCACGCCGCGTCTGGCCCGTACCAGAGCGTGGACCACCGACGTCCGCAGTGGGCTGTTGTACGTCTGGCACGACCACGAGGGCAACCCCCCGCCCCCCGAGCTCCGCATCCCGGAACTGCCGGAGGCCGCCAGCGACGAGTGGACCGACTGGCGCTGGAACTCGATGCTCATCGAAGGCTCCAACTGCCGCGAGATCATCGACAACGTGACCGACATGGCGCACTTCTTCTACATCCACTTCGGTCTGCCCACCTACTTCAAGAATGTGTTCGAGGGCCACATCGCGTCGCAGTACCTGCACAACGTCGGGCGGCCCGACGTCAACGACCTGGGCACCTCGTACGGTGAGGCCCACCTCGATTCGGAGGCGTCGTACTTCGGACCGTCCTTCATGATCAACTGGCTGCACAACAACTACGGCGGATTCAAGGCCGAGTCGATCCTGATCAACTGCCACTACCCGGTCACCCAGGACTCGTTCATGCTGCAGTGGGGTGTCATCGTCGAGAAGCCGAAGGGTCTGGACGAGGCGACCACCGACAAGCTGGCCCGGGTGTTCACCGAGGGTGTCAGCAAGGGTTTCCTGCAGGACGTCGAGATCTGGAAGCACAAGACGCGCATCGACAATCCACTGCTGGTCGAGGAGGACGGAGCCGTTTATCAGATGCGCCGTTGGTACCAGCAGTTCTACGTCGACGTCGCCGACGTCACGCCGGACATGACCGACCGTTTCGAGATCGAGGTCGACACCACTGCCGCCAACGAGAAGTGGCACGTCGAGGTGGAGGAGAACCTGCGCAAGCAGGCCGAGGAACAGCCGGCGACATGACGGGGGCTGCCGACAGGGACTCGATCGTCGGCCCCGCCGACGTCAACCCGATTGTCGGCCCCGCCGACGTCGACCCGATTGTCGGCTCCGCCGACGTCGACCGTCTCGCGCGATCCATGTTGGCCCTGCTCGGTCACGACGACGACGAACATCCGGCCGAGCACCGGCAGACCACCGGAACATGGTCGAAGGCACCGGATTTCGCCTCCGACCCCGAGCGGGCCTTGGCGGTGAAGGAAGCCTCTGCGCGCGATCGGGAGCGTTACCTGAACGCAGGGCTGACGCCCGTCGACTGCCGGTTCTGCCACGTCACCGTCGCCGTCAAGAAGCTAGGCGCGGGACATACTGCCGTGCAATGGAGTTCGGAGGCCACCCGACGTTGCGCGACCTTCGAAGAGGTGCGCGCCAACGGCGGCGACAGCAGCAGGAGCAGGTCGTGCCCACGACTCTCCGACAGCATCAAGCACGCCGTCGCCGAGGGATGCCTCGAGGAGGAGTCCTCGGCGCCCTCCCCCGGCGACGGTTAGCCACCACTGCGCGGATGGTCACAACCCCGTGAAGCGCTCCTTGACCTGTTCGTCGGTCAACCCGTAGTCGGCCAACGAGTACGTGTGCTTCGGTGCCCGCGGACCCTTCTGACTCTCGGCGTGACTGGCCACCATCGCCTCGCGGGCGGCGTCGGTGAAGTCGATGCCGAACTGCTGGTAGACCTTCTCCACGACGGAGATCGGATCCTTGATGAACTCGAAATAGTCGAGATCGTAGAACTGTGCCGAATCGTGTTTGGCGCGTTCGGCATTGAACAGCTCCAGACCACGCGACCACGTCTCCAGCGAGTCCTGACCGATCACGTCACCGGAGAAGACGTTCGACCAGCCCTCGGTGGTGTGCTGCGCCAGCGAGCACATGGACGCCATGATCGTCTCCGCCGGGCGATGGCACTGCACCACCAGCGCGTCGGGATAGGTCGCGAAGAGGGCATCGAGTGCGAACAGGTGGCTGGGATTCTTCAACACCCAGCGCTTCTCGGGTTCGTGGAGCCCGATCAGTTGCAGGTTCTTCCGGTGCCGCCGATAGGGCTTGGTCCAGTCCTGCTGCGACAGCCATCGCGAGTACGTCGGGATGTGCGCCAGGGTCTCGTACGACACCGAGTGCAGCGACTGGCGCAACAGCTGCCAGCACTCCTCCACCTCGTCGGCGGTCATGTAGTGCAGCCCGGTGTAGTCGGGGTTCTCTTCGTGCGCCTTGCTGAACTGGGCGTCGATTTGCTGAAAGACCGGGTTCTGCGACCAGGTGTCGCGCGGCGGCCTTGGTTGCGGGAACTCCGCGAGCCAGAGCTCGAGACCCTGGTGCCTGGGATCGGCGGTGAGCAACCGGTGGATGGCGGTGGTCCCCGTGCGCGGGAGGCCCGTCACGAAGATCGGCCGCTCGATCGGCACGTCGACGTGCTGCGGGTACTGCTTGAACGCCGCCTCCGACACCAATCGGGCCACCAGCGCATTGCGGACGAAGAACCTTTGCATCTTGCTGCCAAATTCGGTGAGGTCGGCATCGTTGCGGAACGAGTCGAGCAGCACACCGAGAGCTTCGCGGTAGTTGTCGTCGTCGACGCCGAAATCATCGAGCCCGCAAGCCTTCACGGCCGAGGCATGCAGATCGTCGACGGTGCCTACATGGGTCCGGCCGGTGCGTCCACTCGTCATCACGCCTTGTACTCCCCGCAGTTCACGTCGAGGGCTTGCCCGGTGATCCCGCTGGACAAGTCACTGGCCATGAAGAGGATGGCCGAGGCCACCTCGTCCTCGGTGGGCAACCTCTTGAGATCACTGTTGACGGCCGCCGCCTTGTAGATGTCGTCGACCGTGGTGCCGTACTTGCCGGCCTGATGCTCGAAGTAGCCCTGCAGCGTGCCACCCCAGATGTAGCCGGGCAGAACCGAATTCACCCGAATTCCCTGCTCGCCGAGTTCGGTGGCCAGCGACTGCGACATCGCCAGCAGGGCTGACTTCGCCATCTTGTACGCACCGTACTTGGCCTGCGAGTGGCGCACCACCATCGAGTTGACGTTGACGATCGAGCCGCCCGCCTCGGCCAGCGCCGGGGTGAAACCCTGGATCATCCGCAGCGCACCGAACACCGTCAGCTCGATCGCATCCCGCATGTGCTCGAAGCTGGTGTTGGCCAGCGGTCGCATCGACGGCACGCGGAACGCGTTGTTGATCAGCACGTCGACCTTGCCGTAGGCCTTGAGCGTCTCCTCGACCAGGTTGTTCACCTGACCCTCGTCGGTGATGTCGGTGCCCACCGACACCGCGCGCCTGCCGAGGTCGGCGATCTGCTTGGCGACGTCCTCCAGTCGTTCGACGGTGCGGGCCGCGAGCACCAGATCGGCGCCTTGCTCGGCACATCGCCGCGCCAGCGTCGTCCCCAGGGCGGGACCGACGCCACTGATCACGACGACTCGATCCTTCAGAAGTCCACCAGAAGTCACAGCCATGTCTAGCCCACCATTCTCTCGCCGATGAGTTTCTGCCGCAGACTGATTCGGGCGCGCCAGTCGTGTTCGGAGATCTTGTTCGAGTCGTAGTACGGCAGCGATTCCGCCACCTCGTCGATGCCCACCAGCTCGACGGTCGGCCCGTCGGCCTCGGTCAGCTGGCGCGAGACCCGCTGCCACCGGAACTGTAGGTACCCCTTGCGGTGCCCGAGTGTCTCCACCCAGTTGGTGACGCCAGGATTCCCGTCGGACACGACGATGCGTATCTTGCCGTCCGGATCCGCCTGTGCCTGTGTGCCGTTGAGCGAGGTCTGGTGGTTGATGTAGTCCAGCGAGATGTACCAGAGGCTGCCGAGCTGGAACCCGAGATACGGCGCATCGGTGACGGGCAGCGTGATGATCAGCGCCTGATCCTCGGTCAGATCGAACTGCCCGGCCGACGAGTACTGCGTGGCCAGGCCACCGGGCGTCAACCGAGGCGCGACCATCGTGTTGGCCGGGCTGTCGGTGTAGAACCACTGCGGGAACTGCAGCCAGGTCTTGACCCGCTGAACGAGCTGCTTTCCCGCGACGGCGTACCGCTTTTCGATGAGCTCCCTGGTGAGCGGCGGCGGTGCGGTGCCGTCGGTGTCGGTGCGCGCGATCGCGAAGGTGCCACGCTGCGCGGCCCAGTCGTTGTAGACCTCGCGTATCACCAGCTGCGAGGGCGTGGCAGGGGTGAAGCGCCATTCGAAGGTGCCGTCGCTCGCGATGTCGAGTTGGCGGTCGTCGAACGCAGTCGCACTGTCGGGCACGTTGTCGTCGGTGTACTCGCCACCGAGAAGCTGGAAGCTCACGTCGGTCGTGGTGCCTCGCCTGCCCGTGACGACGTACTCGTGACCGGGTTGCACCCGCGTGCCGAAATACATGGTGTCGGGGTTGTCGAGGCCCATCTTGGTGAACGGGCCGGTGCCGCTGTGCAGGAACGGGTGGTCCCGGTCGTAGTCGAACGCGACGTGGGTGCAGCCCGAGATACAACCCGCGAGGTACTGCAGGCCCTCGAGCAGGTCTGCCTCGGACTCGATGAACGGTGCAGCGGCGACGAGGCTCTCGGCCTCGGCGATGGCGTCGGCCAACGGCTGTGAATACATACGGACTGTAGCCTTCCATCGGTCCAATATTGGACCGTGCTGGTAGAGTTTCCGACCTGAGACTAGAACGCGTTCTAGTTCGCGTCAACGTGCTCGGAGAGTGGAGGGCTGCATGACCGACCGGGCCTCGCCACCCACCGAGCGGGTGGTGGCCATCCTCGACTTCCTCGCCGAGCATCCGCACGACCGATTCGGCCTGTCGGCCCTTGCACGCCGCCTCGGGTTGAGCAAGCCGACGTGCCTCGGCATCCTGACCACCCTGACGGAATCCGGATACCTGATCCGCGACGCGGGGGACAAGACGTACCGCCTTGGGACCCGGCTCATTTCGCTGGGGCACACCGCGCAGGAATCGATGCGGGTCAACCCGACCGCCCGCGAGGAGCTGCGCAAGCTCTCGATGGCGTACGACACCACCGCTGCCGTCTCCGCGGTCATCGACGACCGCATCACCCTGCTCGAACTCGTCGGGCCGCCGAGCGCGGACGTCGGCGTCCAAGTCGGCCAGAGCTATCCGTTCGCGCCGCCGGTGGGGTTGATGTTCGTGCTCTGGGACGACGAGGCGTTGCAGGATTGGCTCGCCAAGGAACCGACGATCCCGTTGCGCACCGATTCCGACCGCCTCGACCGCGTCGTCGCCGAATGCCGCACCGCGGGTTATCTCGTCGAGCGCCTGACCCCTGGCGGGCGCCGGCTGTACGCGTTGATGGCGGGCATGTCGAGCACGCTGCCGCAGGAGCTGCGCGCGCTGCTCGGCGAGATGATCTCCGACGTCGGCGAACGGGTCTATCTGAGCAGCGAGGCCGAGCCGGCGGGCAAGCGACTGCGTCACGACATCAGCGTCATCTCCGCGCCCGTGTTCGACCATCACCGGCGTCAGGCCATGGTGGTGTCACTGCAGATCGGACGCGCCCTCACCGACGGCGAGATCGCGAAGCGGGCACGGAGTCTGATGTCGGTGGCGGCCACCCTCACCGCCCAGCTGGGTGGGACGGCGGCGTAGCGGTCGAGGAGCGGACGATGAGCGCGGGGTCGAACACGACGTGCCGTCGTCGGACGGGATCGCCCGACAGCTCCGCAAGCAGCAGTTCGGCTGCCTTCGCGCCCATCTCGTAGTGCGGGCGGCGCACCGAGGTCAATGGCACGGACAGCTGCTTGGCGAAGGGGACGTCGTCGTACCCCACCAGCGAGATGTCGTCGGGCACCCGCACCCCGTACTGGAGCAGCGCCTGCAGCACTCCGAAGGCGATGAGGTCGATCGCCGCGACGACGGCCGTGGGGCGCTCGGCCGCCGACTGGTTCGCCAGTTGGATTCCGACGACGCGTCCGCCGTCGACGCTCAGTTCGCTGGGCAGTAGGTCGAGGGATCCTCCCGCGGCCGTCATCGCCGCGCGCAGTCCGACCATCCGGTCGTGTACGGGGGTGGCGGTCGAGTGGTCGCCGACGAAGACGACGTGACGGTGGCCGAGTTCGACGAGGTGCTGACCGGCCAGTCGACCTCCGGCCACGTCGTCGACGCCGACGGAGACGTTGCCGTGGCCGGTCTCGAGCCGGTCGATGACCACCGCGGGCATTCCGCCCGCCCTGATGTCGTGTGCCCCCTCGTCGAACTCGTCGTGGGGCACCACGATCAGGCCCGCCACCCTGGCTTCGGCGTACGCCCGCAGGTAGGCCCGTTCCCGTTCGAGGTCGCGAGCACTGTTGGCGATCAGCACGTTCCAGCCGCGCGCGATGGCGTAGTCCTCGACACCGCGCGCGATGTGGATGAACCCGGGGTTGTCGGTGTCGAGCAGCAGCATGCCGATGGTCTGCGAGTACCCGGTGCGGAGGTGCCTGGCGGCCTCGTGCCTGACGTAGCCGAGTTCGGCGATCGCACGCTCGACCGCCTCGCGCTTGGGCGGGCTGAGCATCTCGGGGTGGTTCAGGAAGTTGGACACGGTGCCCTGCGCCACCCCCGCGCGCTGGGCGACGTCCTTCGTCGTCGCCCGCCTCGGCTTGCCGTGGACCACCACCTGTGCGCTGCCTCTCAGTTAGCCGTGGATGTGACTCTTGACACGATTCAAGCGCGGATCCTACTCTCGCCAATAGCAGTTGACACGATTCAAAATCCATCGAGACGACCTGATGGCAACCCCCAAAGGAGAGGGCCCATGACGAGTTCGAAGCGAGTACGTGCCGGCGCCGTCGCAGCATCACTGCTGGTCGCAGCCACCATGGCGGGATGTAGTAGCAACTCCGGCTCGGGTGGTGGCGGCGGCGGAGGGGGCGGCACGGTCGCCTTCCTGATGCCCGACACCGGCTCGACGCGCTACGAACTGCACGACCGCCCCGGGTTCGAAAAACGCCTCAAGGAGCTGTGCGCGGACTGCAAGCCCCTGTACAACAACGCCGACGGCAGCGCCGACAAGCAACAGCAGCAGTTCAACTCGGCGGTTGCACAGGGCGCCAAGGTGATCGTCCTCGACCCCGTCGACTCCGCCGCCGCCGCGTCGCTGGTGAACTCGGCCAAGGGCCAGGGCGTGAAGGTCATCGCCTACGACCGGCCCATCCCCGACACGAAGGTGGACTACTACGTGTCGTTCGACAACGAGGACATCGGCAAGCAGATCGGGCAGTCGTTGATCGACAAGGTCAAGAGCCAGCCTCTGCCGCCCGGCGCGGGCGTCCTCATCGTCAACGGCTCGCCGACCGACGCCGCCGCAGGCCTCATCAAGAAGGGCGTCCACTCGGCCGTCGACAACAGCGGGGTACCGGTGCTCGGCGAGTACGACACGATCGAGTGGAAGCCGGAGAACGCGCAGAAGTGGGTGGCGGGCCAGATCGCCCAGTTCGGGCCGCGCATCGTCGGCATCGTGGCCGCGAACGACGGCACCGCGGGTGGCGCCATCGCCGCCCTCAAGGCCGCGGGCGTCAACCCGGTGCCACCGGTCAGCGGCAACGACGCGACCGTCGCGGGACTGCAGCTGATCATCGCGGGCGACCAGTACAACACCATCAGCAAGCCGAGTGAGATCGTCGGTGGCGCAGCGGCCGACGTGGCCGACAAGCTGCTCAAGGGTCAGACGCCCGAACCCAAGACCACCATCTTCGACTCGCCCGCCGAACTGTTCACCCCGACGCTCGTCACCCAGGAGAACCTCAAGAGCGAGATCATCGACAAGAACATCACGCCTGCCTCCGAGCTGTGCACCGCGGAGTACGCCGCCGCATGTGCCCGGCTGGGCATCGGGACGTGACCCTGCTGAGCCTGCGCGGCGTCAACAAGTCGTTCGGAGCGGTCAACGCCCTCACCGACATCGAACTCGACGTCGCCGCAGGGGAAGTCGTCGCGCTCGTCGGTGACAACGGGGCAGGCAAGTCCACGCTCGTCAAGGTCCTGGCCGGGGTGCATCAGCCCGACTCGGGGTCCGTCACCTTCGCCGGGTCGGCCGTCGCCATCACGGATCCCAGCGCGGCCATCGCGCTGGGCATCGCCACCGTCTTCCAGGACTTGGCACTGTGCGAGAACCTCGACGTCGTCGACAACCTCTTCCTTGGCCGCGAGCTGAGCCCGTGGCGGCTCGACGAGACGGCGATGGAGGTTCAGGCCTGGAAACTGTTGCAGCAGTTGTCCGCTCGCATTCCCACCGTGCGGATCCCGGTTGCCTCGCTGTCCGGCGGCCAGCGCCAGACCGTGGCCATCGCCCGCTCACTGCTCGGCGAGCCGAAGGTCATCGTGCTCGACGAGCCGACCGCGGCGCTCGGCGTGGCCCAGACCGCAGAGGTGCTCGACCTGATCGAGCGGCTCAAGCAGCGAGGGCTGGGCGTCGTGATGGTCAGCCACAACATGGAGGACGTCCGCGCCGTCGCCGACCGCATCGTGGTGCTGCGCCTCGGCCGCAACAACGGTGAGTTCGACGCCAAGACCGTGACCACCGAGGACCTGGTGGCGGCCATCACGGGCGCCTCCGACAACGCGGTAACCCGCCGTCGGAGCCGTGCCGTCGAGGCCGCCGGATCGGAGTCGCCATGACCACCACCAACACCACCCCCGCCCTCGACCGCGCCGACGAAAGACTCAGTCAGGACCCCGGTTTCGGCGGCGCACTGCGGTCGTTCTGGCGCAGCGTCAAGGCGGGCGACGTCGGGGTGCTGCCGGTCGTCGTCGGGCTGCTCGTCATCTGCACGATCTTCCAGTCGCTCAACCCGATCTTCCTGTCCAGCGCCAACCTGGTGAACCTGACACTCGACTCGTGCGCGGTCGGCATCATCTCGCTGGGGATCGTCTGCGTGCTGCTGGTCGGCGAGATCGACCTGTCCGTCGGCTCCGTCAGCGGCCTGTCCGGGGCGATCGTGGGCGTCCTGTCGGTCCGAGAGGGGTGGAACTGGATGCTCGCAGTGGTGCTCGCGTGCGCCGTCGCTCTCCTGATCGGGCTCATCTACGGCATCGCCCTCACACGTTTCGGGATGCCGAGCTTCGTGGCGTCGCTGTCCGGACTGCTCGCGTTCCTGGGTCTCCAGCTCGCCATTCTCGGCGACCAGGGTTCGGTGAACCTGCCGTTCGATTCCGCACTGGTGCAGTTCGCGCAGGTGTCGTTCGTGCCTGCGTGGTTGTCGTACGTACTGGCCGCCCTCGCCGGTATCGGGCTGTTCGCCAGCGGTTTCGAGCGGCGACAGAGACGCAAGAAGGCCAACCTGTCCGTGGGCTCGCTGAACTTCCTGGTGCTGCAGTCGGCAGCGCTCGTCGTGGGTCTGGGCGCCTTCGCCTGGTACCTCAACCAGGAACGCGGCGTCGGCTGGATGGTGGTGTTGTTCGTCGCCCTGGTGCTGGTGCTCAACTACGCCTTCACCCGCACCACGTGGGGACGGAGCCTGCTCGCGATCGGCGGCAACGAGGAAGCGGCCCGCCGCTCGGGCATCAACGTGCGGCGGATCTACCTCACCGCGTTCGCGGTCTGCTCGTTCCTCGCCTGCGTCGGCGGCATCCTGGCCGCGGCCCGCTTGGCGTCGGCCAACCTGTCCAGCGGCACCGGTGACGTGAACCTGAACGCGATCGCCGCGGCCGTGATCGGTGGCACCAGTCTGTTCGGCGGTCGCGGCAGCGCATACTCCGCGCTGCTTGGCACGCTGGTGATCGCGGCGATCGCCAGCGGGTTGACGCTGCTGAACCTCGACTCGTCCTACCGGTTCATCATCACCGGTCTCGTCCTCGCCGTGGCCGTCGCCATCGACTCGGTGGCACGCAAGTCGCGCGCGAGCCACGGCCGTGCCTGACCACCACCAAGTCCAAGACCAAGGAGATGACCCGTGTCCATTCGCGCAGCAGTGATGACGGACCTCGAACACATTGAGATCCAACGTCTTCCAGAGCCGGAGCCCGGCCCGCGGGAAGCCGTGGTGCGGATCCACGCAGTGGGCGTCTGCGGCTCCGACACCGCCTACTTCAAGATCGGGCGCATCGGCGACTACATCGTCGACGGTCCGATCGTGCTCGGCCACGAGGTGTCCGGTGAGGTCGCGAAGGTCGGCAGCGAGGTCACCAACGTGTCGGTCGGCGACCGCGTCGCCATCGAACCGGGCACACCGTGCCGGGACTGCAGGGAGTGCCAGGCCGGCCGCTACCACCTGTGCCCAGACCTGGTGTTCCTGGCCACCCCGCCCTACGACGGTGCGCTGATGGAGTTGATGGCCATCGACGCCCGCAACCTCTACCCCATCCCGCCGGAGATGTCCTATGAGGAAGGTGCGCTGCTCGAGCCGCTCTCGGTCGGCATCTGGGGATGCAAGCGCGCCAACCTCACCGCAGGCGACGACGTGCTCGTCACCGGCGCCGGCCCGGTCGGACTGCTGGCGGCGTCGGCGGCACGCGCATTCGGCGCCGGTTCCGTGACGGTGAGCGACCCGGCCGAGTTCCGCCTGACGATCGCCGAGAAGATGGGCTTTGCGACCGAGTCGCCCGACACCGCGACCGACCGCACGTTCGATGTGCTGCTCGAGTGCTCCGGCGCCCCGGGGGCACTGGCTGCGGGCATGGCCCGGCTGGCACCGGCGGGACGCGCGGCGATGATCGGCATGCCGAAGCAGGAGGTCACCCTCCCACTGGCCGCGCTCAACCCCAACGAGGTGTCGCTGAGCCTGGTCAACCGCTACAACCACACCTGGCCACTGGCGATCGAGCTGGTGTCATCCGGCCGGATCGACGTCAGTGAGCTTGTCACGCACCACTTTCCGCTCGCCGAGTCCGCCGATGCGCTGACCTTGGCCAGCCGCGTCAAGGACTCGATCAAGGCGGTGATCCACCCGCAGCAGTGACGGGTGATCAGACTTCGGCAAGCACCGCCAGCGCATCGGTGGGTGCGACCTGCAGCCCGCAGCGGTCCTTGTAGGCGCCGAGCGGTGCCTGGATGCCACGCAGCGCATCGGCCTCGTCGGGGTGTTCCTTGAAGTAGTCGTCGAACTGGCCGACCGCGACGAATGCCGGCTGCCGGGCGGCGTCGATCAACGCCTGATTCGCGTCGGGGTGCGCCGCGAAGTAGACGTCGAGATCGGCGGTGACCGAGCTGATGGTCTTCGCCAGCCCCGCCGCATTGCAGTCGTCGGCGGCAGGCGCGACGGCAGGCGCGGGCACGGCGGACGTGGTCGGCGCGACGGGATCGACCGGGTCGACGGGGTCGGCACTGGCCACGGGGAGGGTGAGCGCCGCAAAAGCAGCGCCTGCGGCGAACATGCCGACGGCGGTCCGGCGGATCACAGTGACGGCACGGGTCATGGATGGCTCCTTCACTCAGGTACTCACCACTGCGGTGAGGTGGCCTCTGCCGTCGTCATCGCCAAAACCGCACGCGGTGTTACGGATGTGGCAAATGAGCTAGCTGGTACTGGCCAGTGCGAAGGGCAGGACGTCCGGCGCCCCGGCGTCCCGCACCACGCGCGCCGCCATCGTCAGCGTCCAGCCGGTATCGGTCATGTCGTCGACCAGCAGTACCGGGCCACCCGCGCCGCCGATCACGGCCGGATCCGGTGGCAGCCATGACCCCTGCAGCGCAGCGACCCGGTACGCCGAGTTGGCCGCCGTGACGGGTCGGCGCTCGGGGGTGTACTGCAGGGTGCCCAGGTCGGTCAGCCTGCCGAGCCTGGCGAGTTCCCGGGCCAACGACGACACGAGCAACGGATGGCGGTCGGAGTCCATCGCCAGCACCGCCGTCGGCCTGGTCGCCCAGTCCCAGGACGCGAGCACCTTCACCGCGGCCTGCACGACGTCGTCGGACACGTCGCCGTCGGGCTCGTCGAGCAGACGGCGCAGCCGTGCTCCCCAACCGAGATCGGTGAGTCTGCCGATCACCCGGCCCGGCGCCGGGCCGTCACCGATCTTGCCGCTCAGCTTCACGCCGAGCTTGGCCAGTCCGGACGGCCACTGCTTGCGCGGGGCGATCTCGACGCCCGGCCGCATGAGCCTCTGTCGGGTGTCCTCGGCCGACGACGGATCGACGTCGGCGTCGTACCGCTTTCCGGTGCAGTTGTCGCAGCGCCCGCAACGCTCACCGTCGACGAGGTCGGGATCGTCGAGTTGGCCACGCAGGAAAGCCATTCGGCATCCGTCGGTCACCTGGTAGTCGAGCATGGCCTGCTGCTCGCGCTTGCGGGCCTCGTCGAGCTTGCGGTAGCGGGCCTCGTCGTACTCCCACGGCTCCCCGGTGCCTATCCAGCCGCCCTTGACACGGCGCACCGCTCCGTCGACGTCGAGAACCTTCAGCACCATCTCCAGCCGCGTCCGGCCAAGATCCACCAGCGGCTCGAGCGCAGGCGTCGACTGCGGCCGGTCCATCTCGAGTGCGCCGATCACGTTGCGCACCATGGCTTCCGAGGGGAATGCGACGGAGGAGAAGTAGCGCCAGACGTCCTGATCCTCGTGGCCGGGCAGCAGCACCACCTCGGCGCTTGCCGTCGAGCGGCCCGCACGGCCGACCTGCTGGTAGTACGCGATCGGCGAGGACGGTGCGCCGAGGTGCACGACGAAGCCGAGGTCGGGCTTGTCGAATCCCATGCCCAACGCGGACGTCGCGATCAATGCCTTGACCCGGTTGCCCAGCAGGTCGGCCTCGAGTTGCTCGCGCTCGGACGTCTCGGTGGCTCCGGTGTAGGCCGCCACCGTGTGGCCCCGTTCGCGCAGCAGCGCGGCGACGTCGTGCGCCTGCGCCACCGTCAGCGTGTAGACGATGCCCGATCCCGGCAGCGAATCGAGTTGCGCCGCAAGCCAAGCCGCGCGTTGCGCCGGATTGCCCGCCTTGACCACCGACAGCCGCAGGGACTCACGGTCCAGACCGCCGCGGAGCACCAGGGTGTCCTTTCCGCCCACCCCCAGCTGGCTCGCCACGTCGTCCACGACGCGGTCGTTGGCGGTCGCCGTCGTGGCCAGGACCGGCACGTCGGTCCCCAGTTCGGCGATCAGCGTGCGGATGCGGCGGTAGTCCGGCCGGAAGTCGTGGCCCCAGTCCGATACGCAGTGCGCCTCGTCGACCACGACGAGGCCCGCGTCGTGGGCCAGCGCAGGCAGCACCTCGTCGCGAAAGTCGGGATTGTTCAAGCGTTCCGGGCTGACCAGCAGGACGTCGAGGTCGCCGTTGCGCACCCGGTCGTGGATCTCGGCCCAGTCGGCGACGTTGCTGGAGTTGATGGTCGCCGCGTGCACACCTGCCCGGTCGGCCGCCTGCACCTGGTTGCGCATCAGCGCCAGCAGCGGCGAGACGATGACGGTGGGCCCGTGCCCACTGGCGCGGAGCAGTTTGGCGGCGATGAAGTACACCGCCGACTTCCCCCAGCCGGTGCGTTGCACCACCAGCGCGCGGCGGCGCTGCACGACGAGCGCCTCGATCGCAGTCCACTGGTCGTCCCGCAGCACCGCCTGCGGTCCGGCCAGCTGTTC
This sequence comes from Mycobacterium sp., assembly GCA_025963385.1. Lineage (GTDB taxonomy): Bacteria > Actinomycetota > Actinomycetes > Mycobacteriales > Mycobacteriaceae > Mycobacterium. The sequence goes on along the minus strand of JAOPUT010000182.1, from coordinate 8,970 downwards.
GAGGATTGCCTGCGCCTGCTCACGCATCATGGGCGAGCGAGGCGACGGGGGCGGCTGGGAGTCATGGCACCATCGTGCCCGTCCGGTCCGACGTCCTAACGGTCGAGGCAGCGTCGCACTGCGGCAACCAGGTTGTTGGCGCGGTGGTCGCGCGGTGAGATGAGGTTGTTGACGTAGCCGAAACCCGTCCCGCTGTCCGCGTCGGCGAAGCCGAGACTTCCGCTGGCGCCATCGTGCCCGAACGACGAGTCGGACAGCAGCGGGCGGAACGGGATGCCGTTGACCAGGAAGCCCGTCGAGAAGCGGATCCCAGGCGCATTGATCGCCGAGGACCAACCGTCCCCCGCCGACCGCACGGTGACGGCGTCGGCGATCGAGGCCTCGGTCAGAAGCGGCGCGCCGGCCACCGACGACACCGCCGCGCCGTAGATGGTCGCGAGTGCCCGCGCATCGAGGATGGCGTTGGCCGCCGGGATCTGTGCGGCGTGCACCGCGGGGGTGTTGAAATCGCCGTCACAACCGTCGATGAGCGAGAACGGGAACGCCGATCCCAGCGTCACGGTGCGTACCGCGGGCGCCTTGCCGATGCGCCGCAGGACCTTGGGGAAGGCGCGGTAGGCGACCCGCAGGACCCGCGAACGTGGCGCGTGCATCCTGGCGACCCGGTGTTCCGCATCGGCGGGCAACCCGATCCACGCGTCAACGCCGAGGTCCGCGGTCAGGTAGTCGGTCACCAGGGCGCCCGGCATCTTCCCCGTGACGCGGCGCAGGATCTCCCCGGTGAGGAAGCCGAAGGTCAAGGCGTGATAGGCGAACGCGGTACCGGGCGACCACAGCGGTCGCTGGGCCTCGATCGCCCTGATCACCGGCTCCCACGCCAGTACGTCGTCCAGCGTCAGGTCGGCGTCGAGAGCCATCAGTCCCGCCCGGTGCGCGAACACGTCACGAATCACGATGTCCTGCTTGCCGTTCGCGGCGAACTCCGGCCACACCGTCGCCACCGGCGCGTCGAAGTCGAGCAGTCCGCGCTGTTGCGCGAGATAACCGCAGAGCGCCATCAGACCCTTGGAGATGGAGAACCCGACGGTGAGGGTGTCCGCCGTCCACGGCCGTCCGGTGACCGCGTCGGCGATGCCTCCGTGCAGGTCGACCACCAGGCGACCGTCGTGGAACACCGCGCACGCCGCACCCATCTCGGTGCCGCGCCGGAAGTTGTCGACGAACGCATCGGCGACCGGTCCGAAACCCTCGTCGGCGAAACCGGGGAACTCGCTCACGGCCGATATCCAAACACGATCAGTACGCGTAGGTGTTGGCAGGCTTGTCGATCGGCGTGACGCTGGCGACGGTCATGGTCGGGATGTACCCGTCGTCGGCGTGCGCTGAGCCCGGCATGATCTGGCCGCGGATCTGGAGCCAGGTGTCCTCCGGATGACCCGCCGCCGCCGCTGCCGCGGGTCCGGTCAGGTGCACACGGGCGAGCTGCGCGTCGGCCGCACAGCACACGATGACCACCCGCCCCAGATCGGTGCCGCCCGAGTAGTGCAGCGTGAAGCCCGTCATCGTGATCGACCGTCCCTCAAGGGAATTGGTGGAGTCGGCTGCCGCACGCATCACCACCTCGGGAAGTGACACCGTCGGCGCGTCGCCCGCGGGGAGCGGCGGGAAGGCACGGCGCTGCGGTTGGCTCACCGCAGGTGCGGAGCTCGCACCCCTGGCGTCCAGTGGTGGCGGAACCACGAAGGCCACCATCGCGATCGGAATCAGCAGCATCCACGCCAGCCACGGTTGATGGGCGTGACCGAGGTCGTGGTCGTCGCTGTGGTCTGCGCGGGCTGAGCGCAGGTCACGCACGATGGACACCAACCCGAGCGCGATGAGCACCGCGGCGGCCGCGATCAGCCACGGCAGCAGGCCGGGCTTCACGTAGTTCAAGTAGGTGCCCTTGATCAGCATCACCACGCTGGCCAGCCCGACCAGCAGCAGCACGAGATTCTGGGTGCTCCGACTCACGGGGCACCGCCGAGGATCGCCAACCCCACGACCGTCGCGATCGCACTGGCGACCACGAAGGTGACTGGGCCGAAACGCATTGCGAAGCCGCGGCCGAACATGCCCGTCTGCATCGCGGACAACTTGACGTCCACCGCGGGACCCACCACCAGGAACACCAGCCGCGGCACCAACGGCACCCTCGACAGGCCTGCGACGACGAACGCGTCGGCCTCCGCGCCCAGGGCGAGCACAACCGCGAGCACTGCCATCGTCACCACGCCGACGACGAGGTTGCCGGCAAGGTGGTTGAACATCCACGCGGGCACCAGCACGTGCAGTGCTGCGGCGGCCGCGGCGCCGACCACCAGGTAGGAGGCGGCTTGCAGGAAGTCGTGGCGGGCCGCTTCGGTGAACACCGTCCATCGCGACGAGCCGTCGGGAGCGGATTCGGGCAGCTCCCGGGTGACCCATTCATCGCGGCCGAACCGCGACCACAGCAGACCCATCACGACGGCGGTGGCCAGTGACGCCAGGCAGCGGGCCAACACCATGGCGGGCTGGCCGGGGAACGCGACGGCCGTCGCCACCAGCACGACCGGGTTGATCGCGGGCGCCGACAGCATGAACGTCAGAGCCGCCGCGCCGTTAATGCCTGGCCCGAACAGCCTGCGCGCGACGGGAACCGAGCCGCATTCACACCCGGGAAGGGCCGCACCGCCGATGCCTGCGACGACCACGGCCAGCGCGGGACGACGCGGCAGCCAGCCCGCCAACCGCTCTGCGCTGACGAAGGCGGCGATCAGCCCGCTGACGACGACACCCAGCACCAGAAACGGCAGGGCCTGAACGAACACGCCGCAGAACACCGTCGCGGCTGCGCTCAGATCGGGATCACCGGCCACGAACGCACTCATCGCGCCGGCGGAGACCGCCAGCGCGATGAGGCTGAGCAACAGGGCTTCGAGAGACCCGACGCGTCGCCGAGGTTCGGTCGGTCGCGCCGGGGCCGAAGTCACCGACCCATCCTGCCCTGGATTTCTGTCAGGCTTGCTTCAAGGCGTCCGTCAACTGACTTGCCGGCGCCTGGATGCCGCACTGGGTGTTCAGGTCGCTCACGGGCTGCTGCAGCCCCTTGAGATCCTTGGCCACCTGCGGGTTGTCGGCGAAGTACTTGTCATACGACGCCTGCGCCGTGGCCGGCGACTGCTTCGAAATATCGGTCAGCGCCTGATTGGCCTGCGGGTGCGTCTGCAGATAGGTGCTCATGGACAGCTGCACCGAGCTCTGCGTGGTCGCCACGCCACTGGCGCTGCACTGATCCGGCGCGGCGTTCGCGCTCGGCATCAGGATCGCTGCGGATGCGATGCCTCCGAGCAGGCCGCCGGCGAACATGCCGTACAGGCCGCGACGGACGGTCGTTGCGGACATCTTCGTGTTCAGGGTCATGTGCCCCTCCCTTCAGTCTGCGATGCGTTCATCGCAGCCCAGGGGCTAGCCGTCTCGGCGAGAGATAAACATGGCGGCGCAGCTGCCCTGTCCCCGCAGGGCGTCGTCCGCGCAGGCCAGTGCACCGAATGCGACGCCGACAATTTCTTGGTTAGGTGGGCTCATCACCGAGGGTGGGCCTCGTGGATGCACACGACGAGAGCGGGCGTCTACCACCCCACACTCGGCGCTCGAAGGCCTTCTCAGGCCGGGGCGGCATCCTGTTCGCGCTTGATCTCCAGCGCGATGTCGATCAGCTGGTCCTCCTGGCCGCCGATCAGCTTGCGCTGGCCAGCCCGGTGCAGCAGCTGGTGCGCGGGCACGCCGTAGCGCTCGGACTGCCTGATGGCGTGCTTGAGGAAGCTCGAGTACACCCCTGAGTAGCCCATGATCAGCGCGTTGCGGTCCAGCAGGCACTCCTGCGGCATCGCGGGGGCGACGACCTCTTCGGCTGCGTCGGCGATGTCGAAGAAGTCGATACCGGTCTTGACGCCGATCTTGTCGAACACCCCGATCAACGCCTCGACGGGCGCGTTGCCCGCCCCGGCGCCGAAGCGGCGGCAGGATCCGTCGATCTGCTTGGCGCCTGCCCGCACCGCCTCGATCGAGTTGGCGACGCCGAGTCCAAGGTTTTCGTGGCCATGAAAGCCCACCTGCGCGTCGTCACCGAGTTCGGCGACCAGCGCGGCGACACGGTCGGCGACGCCATCCAAGACCAGCGCGCCCGCCGAGTCCACGACGTAGACGCATTGGCAGCCGGCGTCGGCCATGATGCGTGCCTGGGCGGCCAGCTTCTCCGGCGGGATGGTGTGGCTCATCATCAGGAAGCCGACGGTCTCCAGGCCGAGTTCACGGGCGAGCCCGAAGTGCTGGATCGACACGTCGGCCTCGGTGCAGTGCGTGGCGATCCGGCAGATCTCGCCGCCGTTGTTCTGGGCCTCCTTGATGTCCTCCTTGGTGCCTAGTCCCGGCAGCATGAGGAAGGCGATCTTGGCTTCCTTGGCGGTCTCGGCCGCGAGCTTGATCAGTTCCTGCTCAGGGGTTTTCGAGAAGCCGTAGTTGAAGCTCGACCCGCCGAGGCCGTCCCCGTGGGTGACCTCGATGACCGGTACGCCCGCGGCGTCGAGCGCCGCGACGATCGCGCCGACCTCGTCCTTGGTGAACTGATGCCGTTTGTGGTGCGACCCGTCGCGCAGGGACGTGTCCGTCATCCGGACGTCCCACATCGGGTTGAAGTAGATCTCGCTAGTGCTCATGCTTGGCCTCCTCCGGCCGCTGCTGTCTGCTCTTCGCGCGAGCGCTCATCGCCGCGCGACGCCCGCTCCTTGGCGATCTCCTCGCCGACCTTGGTGGCCGCGGCGGTCATGATGTCCAGGTTTCCAGCGTAGGGCGGCAGGTAGTCGCCCGCACCCTCCACTTCCACGAACGTGGTGACGAGATGGTTGCCGCCGTTGAACACCGTCGGCTCGTCGAACTGCGGCTCGTTGAGCAGCCGGTAGCCGGGCACGTAGGTCTGCACCTCGGCCACGACGTCCTTGATCGACTGCGTGATCGCAGCGTGGTCGGCATCTTCTGGAATTGCGCAGAAAATGGTGTCGCGCATGATCATCGGCGGATCGGCCGGGTTCAGGATGATGATCGCCTTGCCGCGCTTCGCACCGCCGATCACCTCCACCCCGGCGCTGGTGGTCTTGGTGAACTCGTCGATGTTGGCCCGGGTGCCGGGGCCTGCCGACGCCGAGGACACCGACGCCACGATCTCGGCGTAGGGGACGTCGACCACCCGGGACACGGCGTACACCATCGGAATGGTGGCCTGGCCGCCGCACGTGACCATGTTGACGTTGGGCGCGTCGAGGTGTGCGCGCAGATTCGCGGGCGGGATGACACCGGGGCCGACGGCGGCGGGCGTCAGGTCGATGGCCCGGATGCCTGCCTCTTCGTACCGCGGTGCGGCGTCGCGGTGTACGTAGGCACTCGTCGCCTCGAAGACCAGGTCGGGCTTCTCGTCGAGCGCCAACAACCAGTCGACCCCCTCGTGGCTTGTCTCCAGGCCAAGCTTGCGGGCCCGCGCCAAACCCTCACTCTCGGGGTCGATCCCGATCATCCAGCGTGGCTCGAGCCACTCCGACCGCAGCAGCTTGTACAGCAGGTCGGTGCTGATGTTCCCGGATCCGACGATCGCGACGGATGCCTTCTGTGCCATGAAGCGGCTCCTAAACTCGAAACATCACTCGAATGAAAGATGGACTGAACCTAGCCCGTCGAAATCTGCTACGAAATCGTCGCCTGGACGTGCATCTACCGCACGGGTACATGACCCGGGCAGAACGATGTCGCCTGCTCTGAGCCGGACCCCGAAGTCGTCGACCTTGCGGGCCAACCAGGCGACGGCGGTGACGGGATTGCCGAGCACGGCGTCGCTGCGGCCCTCGGCGACGACCTCGCCGTTGCGCGTGAGGGACGCCGTGATGTTTCTAATGTCGATGTCCTTGGGTGACACCCTCGCTTTGCCGAGGACCCAGCCCGCCGACGACGCGTTGTCTGCGATGGTGTCGCACAACTTGATCTTCCAGTCGGTGATCCTGGTGTCGATCAATTCGATCGACGGTGCGAAGGCGGCGGTCGCGGCGAGCACGTCGTCCTCCGTGCATCCGGCGCCTGGCAGGTCGTCGGCGAGGATGAACCCGACCTCGACCTCGACGCGGGGATAGAGGAAGCGGCCCGCGGCGACGGGCCTGTCCTCGAAGACCTCCATGTCGTCGAGGAGGTGACCGTAGTCGGGCTCGTCGACGTTCATCATCTTCTGCATGGCCTCGGACGAGAGGCCGACCTTGTGGCCGACGACACGGGCGCCCTCGGCCACGCGCTGCCGGATGTTGATCAGCTGGATCTCGTAGGCATCGACGACGTCCATGCCGGGAACGCCGTCGGTCAACGGCTTCAGCGGCACCTTGCTCCGCTCGGCCTGGGCCAGTTCCGCGGCCAGCTCGTCGCGTACTTCCTCGGACAACATCGGTGAAGTCCCCTCGTTTCGTCGACCGGCACAGTTGTGGGTCGGCCGGGCAATTCTATAACGTGTTCTACATGACTCACCAGGAGTACGACGTCGTCGTGGTCGGAAGCGGCGCCGCCGGCATGGTGGCCGCACTCACCGCCGCCCACCAGGGACTCTCGACACTAGTCGTTGAGAAGGCTCCGCACTATGGAGGTTCGACCGCCCGATCGGGCGGCGGCGTCTGGATTCCGAACAACGAGATCCTCAAGCGTGACGGAGTCAAGGACACGCCCGAGGCCGCCAGGACCTACCTGCACACGATCATCGGTGACGTGGTCGAGCCGGAGCGCATCGACACCTACCTCGAGCGCGGCCCCGAGATGTTGTCGTTCGTGTTGAAGAACTCCCCGTTGAAGCTGTGCTGGGTGCCCGGTTACTCCGACTACTACCCGGAAGCGGCGGGCGGCAAGCCCACTGGGCGGTCGGTCGAGCCCAAGCCGTTCAACGCCAAGAAACTCGGTGCCGACGAGAAGGGCCTGGAGCCCCCGTACGGCAAGGTGCCCCTCAATGTCGTGGTGATGCAACAGGATTACGTCCGGCTCAACATGTTGAAGCGCCATCCGCGCGGCGTCCTGCGCAGCCTCAAGATCGGCGGACGCACGATGTGGGCGAAGGCCACCGGCAAGAACCTCGTCGGTATGGGTCGGGCGCTCATCGCACCGCTGCGGATCGGTCTGCAGAAGGCGGGCGTGCCGGTGCAGCTCAACACCGCGCTGACGGATCTGTACGTCGAGGACGGCGCCGTGCGCGGTGTCTACGTGCGCGATGCGGGCGAGCCGGAAAGCTCCGAACCCAGGCTGATCCGCGCCCGCCGCGGCGTGATCCTCGGCAGCGGCGGTTTCGAGCACAACGAGCAGATGCGGGTGAAGTACCAGCGCGCGCCGATCACCACCGAGTGGACCGTCGGCGCGGTGGCCAATACCGGCGACGGCATCCAGGCCGCCGAGAAACTGGGCGCCGCACTGGATTTCATGGACGACGCCTGGTGGGGACCCACCGTTCCGCTGGTGGGCGCGCCGTGGTTCGCCCTGTCCGAGCGCAATTCCCCCGGCTCGATCATCGTGAACATGGCAGGCAAGCGGTTCATGAACGAGTCCATGCCCTACGTCGAAGCGTGCCACCGGATGTACGGCGGCGAATACGGGCAGGGTGCGGGACCCGGCGAGAACGTGCCCGCCTGGTTGGTGTTCGACCAGCAGTACCGCGACCGCTACATCTTCGCCGGACTGCAACCGGGACAAAGGATTCCGAAGAAGTGGATCGAATCGGGCGTCGTCATCAAGGCCGACACGCTCGAGGAGCTCGCCGAGAAGACGGGTCTGCCGCGCGACGAGTTCGCGGCGACGGTCGAGCGGTTCAACGGATTCGCCCGCTCGGGAGTCGACGAGGACTTCAAGCGCGGCGAGAGCGCGTACGACCGTTACTACGGCGATCCGACCAACAAGCCGAACCCGAACCTCGGCGAGATCAGCCACGGCCCGTACTACGCGGCCAAGATGGTGCCCGGCGACCTGGGCACCAAGGGTGGCGTGTGCACCGACGTGCACGGGCGTGCACTGCGTGACGACGGTTCGGTGATCGACGGTCTCTACGCCGCGGGCAACGCCAGCACGCCGGTGATGGGTCACACGTATCCCGGTCCCGGCGGGACCATCGGCCCCGCGATGACGTTCGGCTACCTGGCCGCCCTTCACCTGGCAGGGTCGTGACGTGCCCATCAAACTCGACGAGGCCGTCGGCGCCGAGCTCGCTCCTGTCGAATTCTCTTGGAGCAGTAGCGATGTGCAGCTCTACCATCTCGGCCTCGGAGCAGGGTCCGAGCCGATGGACGAGCGCGAGCTGCGCTACCTGACCGACGACACGCCCCAGGTGCTCCCGACGTTCGGCAACGTGGCGCAGACGTTCCACATGACCGAGCCGCCGACGGTGAAGTTCCCCGGCATCGACATCGAGCTCTCGCGGGTGCTGCACGCCAGTGAGGCGATCACCGTTCCCGGTCCGATCCCGCCGTCGGGCACGGGGCGGGGCGTCACGCGGTTCACCGAGATCTGGGACAAGGGCAAGGCCGCGGTGATCTGGTCCGAAACCACGGTCACCACGCCTGACGGCGATCTCCTGTGGACCCAGAAGCGGTCGATCTTCGCCCGCGGCGAGGGCGGCTTCGGTGGCGAGCGGGGCCCTTCCACCTCAGCAGCACCACCGGACCGCGCCCCCGACGTGGAGTTGTCGATACCGACGCTTCCGCAGCAGGCGCTGCTGTACCGGTTGTGCGGAGACCGCAACCCACTGCACTCGCATCCCGGATTCGCCTCTGCCGCAGGCTTTCCCAAGCCGATCCTGCATGGACTGTGCACCTACGGCATCGGCGCCAAGGCGCTCGTCGACGAGTTCCTCGATGGTGACGTCTCGCGGGTCGCGTCCTACGGCGCACG
>JAOPUT010000156.1 GCA_025963385.1 Mycobacterium sp. | reverse complement strand
TCAACGCGCTCTACAAGAGCGATCAGCAGTTCGTCGCGCTCAACGACAACCTGGCGCAGTTCACCAACTCCTTCACCAACACCGACCGTGAGGTGGCGACCGCCGTCCAGGACCTCAACCAACTGCTGACCACGACGCGCGGCTTCCTCGACAAGAACTCGGCGGTCCTGACGCACGACGTCAAGAATCTCGCCGACGTGACGAACGCAATCCTGCAACCGGAGCCCCGCAAGGGTCTGGAGACCGGCCTGCACGTGTACCCGAACCTTGCCGCGAACATCGAGAACATCGCGTCGCCCAACGCGGGCGGCATCGTCGGTCTGCCCACCATCAACCAATACGCCAACCCAATGCAGTTCCTCTGCAGCGCGATCCAGGCGGGCAGCCGACTCGGCTACCAGGACTCGGCGGAACTGTGCGCGCAGTACCTGGCGCCGATCCTGGATGCCACCAAGTTCAACTACCCGCCGTTCGGCCTGAACCAGTTCAACACGGCGATGACGTTGCCCAAGCAGATCGCCTATTCCGAGCCGCGCCTGCAGCCGCCGCCCGGATACAAGGACACGACGGTGCCCGGCATCTTCTCGCGGGACACGCTCTTCTCGCACGGCAACCACGAGCCGGGCTGGACCGTGGCACCGGGCATGCAGGGCGTCGAGACGCAGCCGTTCACGCAGAACATGCTGACGCCGGAATCGCTCGGTGAGCTCATGGGCGGTCCGGACATCGTGGCGCCGCCCGCTCCGTACGCCTTCGGCGTGAACGACGGTCGCCTGCCAGGCCCGCCCAACGCCTACAGCGAGAACACGCCGCTGCCTCCGCCGTGGTACCCGCAGCCGGGTCCCCCGCCGGTACCGGCGCCGGGCGTGCTCCCAGGTGATCCGCTCGGAGCCATCGCACCCGCGGCCGGACCCGCCCCTGCCGCCGCACCCGCGCCGGCTGGACCACCGCTGCCCGCTGAAGCAGGAGCAGGCTGATGAGCCGCTTGCGCGAAGAGAAGACAACCGGGATGCGTGTGAACCTGAGAACCGTCGTCAAGCGCGGTGGAGCGCTGCTCGCCGCAGGCCTGATCCTGACGTCGTGCGGATGGAAGGGCATCGCGAACGTGCCGGTGCCCGGTGGCGCGGGCACGGGTTCCAACAGCATGACGATCTACGTGCAGATGCCGGACACGTTGGCGCTGAACGTGAACAGCCGCGTGCGGGTCGCCGACGTCTTCGTCGGCAGCGTCCGGGCGATCGAGCTGAAGAACTGGGTCGCGACGTTGACGCTGGACGTCGAGCCCGGCCTGAAGCTCCCCGCCGACACGATGGCCGCCATCGGTCAGACGTCGCTCCTCGGCTCGCAGCACGTCGAGCTCACGCCTCCGCAGAATGCGTCGGGTCCGCTGCTGAAGAGTGGCGACACGATTCCGCTGGACCACTCGAGTGCGTTCCCGACGACTGAGCGGACGCTCGCCAGCATCGGCACCATCCTCACCGGTGGTGGTATCCCGAACCTCGTGACCATCCAGACCGAGGTGGCCAACATCCTGACGGGTCGCGGTGATCAGATCCGCGAGTTCCTCGGCCGCCTCGACACGTTCACCGCGGAGTTGAACAACCAGCGCCAGGACATCACGCGCGCAATCGATTCGACGAACCGGTTGCTCGCGATCGTGGCCCAGCGCAACGACACCCTGGACCGCGTGCTGACGGAGTTCCCGCCGCTGATCAAGCACTTCGCGGACACCAGGGATCTGTTCGCCGACGCGATCACCGCGCTCGGTCGGGTCAGCAAGGCCACGAACGACACGCTGTCGCAAGCGAATCCGGACATCACCGCCAACCTGAAGAACCTTCAGCGGCCACTCGTTCAGCTGGGCAAGGCGTCCCCGTATCTCCTCGGCGCGCTGAAGGTGATCGGAACCGCGCCATTCAGCATCGAGAACGTGCCGAAGGCCATTCGCGGCGACTACATCAACGTGTCGCTGAACGTGGACCTGACGCTGTCGGCGATCGACAACGGATTCCTCAGCGGCACCGGCGTATCCGGCATGCTGCGGGCCCTCGAGCAGTCGTGGGGTCGCGATCCGAGCACGATGATCCCGGACGTGCGGTTCACCCCGAACCCGCACGACGCGCCGGGCGGACCGCTGGTCGAGAGAGGTGAGTGAGCGATGCTGACCCGCTTCATCAAGATCCAGTTGGTGATCTTCACGATCCTGACGATCATCGCGCTGGTCGTATTGGGCTGGTACTACCTGCGTCTGCCGAGCGTGGCAGGCATCGGGCAGTACGAGCTCAAGGCCGAGCTGCCTCGCTCGGGCGGTCTCTACGCCACGGCCAACGTGACCTATCTCGGCACGCAGATCGGCAAGGTCACCGAGGTGAACCCGACCGAGCACGGTGCCGAGGCGATCATGAGCATCGACAGCAAGTACAAGATCCCGGTCGACGCCACGGCGAACGTGCACTCCGTCTCGGCGATCGGTGAGCAGTACCTGGATCTGGTGTCGACCTCGGAGAAGGCGGGGCAGTACCTGTCCCCGGGTTCGACGATCACCAACAGCGCGGTACCCAGTGAAGTGGGGCCCGCGCTGGACGCCGCCAACAACGGTCTCGCCGTGCTGCCCAAGGAGAAGATCGACTCCCTACTGACGGAGACGTCCCAGGCGGTCGGCGGCCTGGGCCCGGCCCTGCAGCGGTTGGTGGATTCGACGACGTCCATCGCGAGTGACTTCAAGGACAATCTCGGACCCGTCAACGACATCATCAACAACTCGACGCCGATCCTGGACAGCCAGGTCAACTCGGGTGATGCCATCTCGCAGTGGGCGGCGAACCTGAACACCATCGCGTCGCAGACCGCCGAGCAGGATCAGGCGTTGCGCAGCGGGTTACAGCAGGCCGCCCCCACCGCTGACCAGCTGAACTCGGTGTTCGGCGACGTACGTGACGCGCTGCCGCAGACGCTGGCCAACCTCGCCATCGTCACCGACATGCTCAAGCGCTACCACGCCGGGCTCGAACAGGCGCTGGTGATCCTGCCCCAGGGTGCGACGGTCGCCCAGGCGGGCACGATCTTCGAGGGTGAGGGTCTGTTGCACTTCGGCCTCTCGATCAACCAGCCGCCGCCATGCCTCACGGGCTTCCTGCCCGCGGCGGAATGGCGATCGCCCGCCGACACCAGCACCAAGCCGCTGCCGGACGGGTTGTACTGCAAGATCCCGAAGGACTTCCAGGGCAACGTCGTTCGTGGTGCCCGCAACTACCCGTGTGCGGACGTGCCCGGTAAGCGCGCAGCGACGCCTGAGGAGTGCCGTAGCAACACTCCGTACGAGCCGCAGGGCACCAACCCGTGGTTCGGAGATCCGAACCAGATCCTGACGTGCCCGGCCCCGGGGGCGCGCTGTGACCAACCGGTCAAGCCCGGTTACGTGGTGCCCGCACCGACGATCAACAACGGACTGAACCCGTTGCCCGCCGATCAGTTGCCCGCGCCGCCGTCACCGATGAGTGACCCGCTCACGGCCCCTGGCCAGGGCACTGTTGCCTGCAGTGGCCAGCAGCCCAACCCGTGTGTCTACACTCCGGCGTCAGGTCCTACCGCGATCTACACCCCGTCCAACGGGCAGGTCGTCGGACCCGACGGAGTCACGTACTCCGTCACCAACTCAAGTGATCCAGGAGAAAACGGATGGAAGGAGATGCTGGCACCAGCCGGCTGAACCCCACCGGACTAGAACCCGACACGTCGGACGAGTCCGACGCACAATCCGATCGATCGCAGGATGAGCCCACCGAGGCGGTAGCCGAGGTCGAACGCCGACCCGAGCGGTTCGGCCGCGGCTGGCTCGTCGCGATCTGCTTCGTCCTGCTCGTCCTGACGGCGGGCGTCGGCGTCGGCGGCTACTTCGCGCTGAAGTCGCACGACCAGAGCGAGGCCATGGCTCGCGAGGACGCGATGGCACTGGCCCGCGCGAAGGACTGTGTCACGGCGACCCAGGCCCCCGACGTGGCGGCCATGACCGCCAGCCAGACCAAGGTCATCGAATGCGCGACGGGTGACTTCGCCGTCCAGGCCAACCTGTTCGCCAGCATGCTGGTCGAGGCGTACCAGGCCGCGAACGTCTCGGTCCAGGTCTCGGACATGAGGGGCGCCATCGAGAAGCACAACGACGACGGCTCTGTCGACGTGCTGGTGGCGGTTCGGGTGAAGGTGACCAACTCGCAGGCCGCCGACCAGGAGCAGGGGTACCGGCTGCGGGTGAACATGGCCCCCGCCGACGGCACCTACAAGATCAACCGACTGGACCAGGTCACCTCGTGACGGCACTCCTCGACGAAGACACCGAACCGCGCACCGCGGATGACGACGTGGTGCGCCTCGCCTCCTGGCCAACGCGTGCGGGCGCCCTCGCGCTCGACGTCCTGCCGGGTGCGGCGGTGATCGCGACGATGGCCGTGCTGGCGTACACCACCGCCGTCGACGGTTGGCTGTGGTGGGTGTTCATGGGAGTCCTCGCCGTGGCCGTGCTGGCCACCTTCGCGAATCGGTGGCTGCTGCCGTCGATCACCGGTTGGACGATGGGCCGCGCGGTGGTCGGAATCCGCGTCACGACGTCTGATGGTCAACCCGCAGGCAGCGTCCGGCTCTTCGCGCGCGATCTCGCGCACCTCCTCGACACCGCGGCATTGTTCATCGGATGGCTGTGGCCGCTCGGTGATCGTCGGCACCGCACGTTCGCGGATCTGTTGGCGCGCACCGAGGTTCGTGTCGTGGACGCGGCAGAAGCGCCACGGCGCAACGTCAGGAGGCTCGCCGGCTGCGTGCTGATCGCCGCGGCGCTGGTGTCCGCGGCGGGCGGCGGGCTGGGCTACCTGCAGGTGTATCGCCAGGAACGGGCCCTCGAACAGGCCAGGAACGAGATCGCCGAGCAGGGCCCGCGCATCGTCGAGCAGCTGCTGAGCTACGGCACTCAGACCGTGGTCGACGACTTCGCCAGGGCGCAGACGCTGGCCACCGACGGATACCGTCCGCAACTGGTCCAGCAGCAACAGGCCGTGCAGAAGGCCGGCGTCACCGACAACGAGTACTGGGCCGTCAGCAGCGCGGTGCTCTCGTCGACGACGGATCGCGCGGCGATGCTGTTGGCGCTGCAGGGCCAGCGCGGGTCCGACCCGAACAGCCTCAAGTTCATCACGGCGACGGTGCGTGCCGACTTCGAGAAGTCGAACGGTCACTGGCAGGTCGCGGTCCTCACCGTCCTCAAGAAGCCGTTGACGGGACAGAACGACGGACCGCCGCCGCCTGCGCCACCACAGCAGCCTCAGCCGAACGGGCCTAGCCGGTGAGCCCGCGCCGCAAGGTCGACGAGAAGGAGCGGGACTTCTTCACCGCTCACACCGTCGAGCCGAAAACGCCGCTGCGGTGGGGTCTTCCGGTCACCGCACTGGTGGCCTTCGTCCTGGCCGCGGCCGCCATCGCCGGTAGCGTCTTCATCCTGGTCGCGCACGAGAGCCTGGCGCGCACCGAGGACAGGGACGCCGCGGCGCTGTTCTACGTGCGCGGCTTCATGACCGAGTACACGTCCCTCGATCCGTTCCACGCCAACGACTATGCGGACCGGATCATGGAGGAGGGCACCGGCGACTTCGCGAAGTCGTTCAAGGAGAAGCTGAACGACATCGTCATTCAGGTGGCCCGCGCCGAACCCACCACCGGCATCGTGCAGGAGGCCGGCGTGCAACGGTGGAACGACAACGGGAGTGCCGACATCCTGGTCGCGACCAACGTGAAATCCACCGCACCGGACGGCAAGACGCCCATTGAGAGCGGAACCCGTTGGGTGGTAACGACTATCGAGGAGGGACAGCAGTGGAAGATCAGTCAACTGATTCAAGTGATCTGACCGACGACGCTGCCACCGCCTCCGTCCCGCAGGGAAAGGCGGCCCGCAGTCGCCACCGCCTGCCGCGGCAGAAGGCGCAGCAGATCGGTCAGCCGGACGAGGTCGTGGCGGACGACGAGCCGACCGCGGAGGCCGTCGAACCGACCGAACCTTCCGCGGAGACCTCCGACACCGCGGTCGTGGACGAGCCGAAGCGTCGGCGCCGGATGTCGTGGCGGCGTGCGCAGCCGGAGGCGCCCGAAGAACCCACGGCGCCGGAGGCGCACGAACCCACGGAGCCGGTCGTCCTGGTTCCGCACCGGACAGCGGGGCGGGCGTTGAAGATTGCCGCCGTGGCCGCCGGGGTGCTGTTCATCGGTGCCGCCGCGTTCGCGGGCGCCACGATTCAGCCCTATCTGGCCGACCGGGCGGCGGTACACACGAAGTTCGTGATCGCCGAGACCGCGGCGAGTGCGATCACCACCCTGTGGACCTACACGCCCGACGACATGGACAAGCTTCCCGACCGATCCGCCAAGTACCTCGGCGGTGACTTCGCGGCCGACTACAAGCGCTACATCGATGCGATCGTCGCCCCGAACAAGCAGGCGCAGGTCACCAACAACACCCAGGTGCTGGGTGCGGCGGTCGAGTCGCTGACGCCTGCGGAGGCGACCGCGATCGTCTACACCAACTCGGTCGCGACCAGTCCGGTCACCAAGGGCATTCCGTCCCTGCGCTACCTGTCGTACCGCCTGACCATGAAGCCGCAGGGCAACCGGTGGCTGATCACTCAGATGGTCGCCGTGACGAAGCTAGACCTGACCCCTCGACTGTAGTGTCCGCTGCGCAATGGCTGTCGAATCTCCTGTCTCCCAACGGCTGACGACCACGGCGCTGCTGCTGCTGACGTTCGCCACGGGTCTGGTCGACGCGGTCAGCGTGCTGGTGCTCGGGCACGTCTTCGTGGCGAACATGACGGGAAACGTCATCTTTCTCGGCTTCTGGTTCGTGCCGCACGCCGGGATCGACCTGATCGCGGGGGTGGTCGCGTTCGCCAGCTTCATCTCGGGAGCCGTGCTCGGCGGCAGGTTGGCGAGGCATCTCGACGCCAAGGTCCGCCGCTGGCTGGTGGTGGCGCTGGGTTTCGAAGTCGTGGTCCTGCTGACCATTTCGATACTCGCCGGGCTCGGGGTGCTGCAGTATCAGGGCGGCGGACGGCTGATCCTCATCGCCGGCCTGGCCGTCGTCTTCGGCACGCAGAACGCGACCGCCAGGCAGTTCGGCGTGCAGGAGCTCAGTACGACGGTGTTGACGCAGACGATCGTCGGCATCGGATTCGACAGCAGGATCGCCGGCGGTACGGGCCGTCGGGAGAAGCTTCGGTTCGGCGTCATCCTGGTGATGTGCAGCGGCGCCGTGATCGGAGCGACGCTGACGCTGTGGGTCGTGGCGCCGGTCATCGCGATCGCGGCAGCAGTGGTTGCGTCCAGCGCGGCGATCTTCGCGTTCGGGCCCGCCGGGAAGCCTGCGGTCGCCGACTAGCCTGGCACCATGCCAACAGTCCTCGTCACCGGCGCCGCCCGCGGTATCGGCCGATCGATCACCGAGTACCTCGCCGAGCGCGGCTGGGACGTCATCGCGGGCGTCCGCACCCAGGCCGATGCGGACGGCATCGCCGCCGTGGACTCGCGTCGTGTCGCGCCGGTCATCCTCGACGTCACGAACGATGACCACATCGCCGACCTCGGTCGATCGCTGCCCGCGCGTCTCGACGGCGTCGTCAACAACGCGGGCGTCGCGGTCAACGGACCGATGGAGGCGGTCACGACCGCTGATTGGCGAAAGCAGTTGGAGGTCAACGTCATCGGCCAGCTGGCCGTGACGCGGGCGGTGCTGCCGACGTTACGGCAGTCCGGCGGACGGGTGGTCTTCATTTCAAGTGTGAACGGCCGGATGTCGATGCCGATGCTGGGCGCCTACAGCGCATCGAAGTTCGCGCTCGAGGCCGCTGCGGATGCATTGCGCATGGAGCTGCGGCCGTGGCGCGTACCCGTGGTCATCGTCGAACCCGCACAGACGGACACCGACATGTGGCGGACGGCGGGCGACGTGGTCCTCGAAACGGAAGCGGCGATGGGGGCCGAGCATCGGGAGCTGTACGCCAGACATCTCGCCGGGATGAAGAAGCTCGTCCCCGTCGCACAGCGCATGACGGTGCCGGCCGAGAAGGTGTCGGCCGTGGTCGAGACCGCGCTGACCACGCGGCGACCCCGCGCCAGGTACGTCGTCGGGGTCGGCCCGCGGGCGCAGGTGCGGTTGATGACGAATCTGCCGACGGCGGTCAGGGACCTGGTGTTACGCAAGGTGAGCGGCCAGCCGTAGCCGTGGACGCGTACGTCAAGCGGAACCCCGCGGCGCCGGCGGAGTTCTTCGCGTGTGAGGCCGCCGGGTTACGGTGGCTTGCGGCCGCGGAATCCGGCGCCCCGTGTGTGTCCGTCCTGGACCACGACGACACCTCGCTCACCCTGCAGCGTCTCGAGCATGCCGAACCCGATCGAGGGGCCGCCTTCGAGTTCGGTCGCAGACTGGCAGGTACCCACGGCGCCGGTGCAAGCGGATTCGGCGCTGGGCCCGAGGGGTGGGAGGGTCCCGGTTTCTTCGGACCGCTGACCAACCCACTGCCGATGGCCCTGGGCGGCCGTGCACGCTGGGGTGAGTTCTACGCCGAGGATCGCCTGGCGCCGATGGCCGATCTGGCAGGCCCACGTTTGGGCGCAGCCGCCCGCGACGGGCTCGACAAGGTGATGAACCGTTGCCGCAGCGGTGATTTCGACGACGATGACGTGCCCGCCCGACTGCACGGCGACCTGTGGAGCGGCAACGTCATGTGGACGCCCGCCGGGGTGGTCATGATCGATCCGGCCGCACACGGGGGACACCGCGAGACGGACCTGGCCATGCTGGCGCTGTTCGACTGCCCGTTCCGCGACGTCGTGCTGGAGGGCTACCAGTCCCGACGTCCACTGCGGGCCGGGTGGCGCCAGCGCGTCGGATTGCACCAGTTGTATCCGTTGCTGGCTCACGTCGTTCTGTTTGGTGCCAGCTATCGCGAATTGACGGCGACGGCGACTTTCAGCGCACTCACCGCCGATTCATAGATTGTGAACCTGCAGGTCAGGGACCCAGGGACGCGCCACCTCCCCGAAGATCGGCAAATGTCGCACCCGGTGCCATTAAGATCGTGCGGTTTACCTAGGCGGCCTTAGTTGCCGATCACCCAGTAAATTTGCGCAACCGTCAATCTCCGAAGCAGCTGATGAGGCTGACAATTTCCGTCACTGATTCCGTCGGGCGGCTACCCCTGGACCGGCTCAGCAATTTCGCTATTGCCGCACGCGTAAGTGTTAACGTCTGTGACTTGGCACACTCGTGCGTCGAAAGGACAGGTCAGATGGCAGGTACGCACCGCTCCAGAAGGCGCCGTCGGTTGAGTGTGGCTTTGGTCAGTGCCGCCACAGCGACAGCCACGGCATTCACGGTCGGCGTGGAACCTCCGCCCGCTCCAGCCAAGCGCGTAGCCGCCGAGGACGTCGACCTGGCGGCCGCGATTTCGTTGCTGCCGACTCACGACAAGGTGCCGGACCTCACGGGTGGGCTCGGCAACGTAATCTACGACGGCAGCCAGGCGATTCTGGATTCGCTGAGCAGAGCGATCGTCAACGGCATCAACCTCTCGGCGTTGGCCCAGGCGGCGGGCGTGGACCCGCGGAGCCTGGTGCAGCGCCTGCTCGCGGATCTGCCTGCCAACCTGCTGCCGGACATCATTGCAGGCCTGTCGTTGCAAGTCCCGCTGCTGGGGCCGGCGCTCAGCACTCTGACGGGTGGTGACCGGGCGCTGCTCACCACCATCCTCGGTTTGGTTGGCCTTCCGGAGGTCACCGACGGGACTCTCACGGGACTGCTGGCTCTGTTGGGACTGGACCTCGGGGATCCACTGAACTTGTCTGGTCTCGACGTCCCGGGTCTCAATGTCGTCACCGCGGGGCCGACGTTCTCCGTGCTGAAGATGCTCGGGCTCGATCTCGGCTGGGTGCCGGCGCTGCCGAATTCGGTGGCGAATCAGATCAACAATTCCGAGTACCTCAAGCTGGGGGTCGACGGCGTTCTGAACGTGGTGCTCAAGGAGCTGAACAAACTGAGTGACGTACCCGGCGTCGGGGCTCTGATCACGTCGCTAGGCGATCTCATTGCAAGCATCGCCAACCCGTTGACCAGTCAAGTTCCGGACGTCATCGATGTGAGGGTCGTCCCGACCGTCGGAATCGGTCTTGGCGCGTACGCGGCCGCGGCGGCGTACCAGAAGGTGCTGACCGACTTGGCGCTGCAGCCCGGCGGTCTCAGCCACGTCTTCG
>JAOPUT010000145.1 GCA_025963385.1 Mycobacterium sp. | reverse complement strand
CCAGGTCTCCTCGCCGATTCCGAAGGCGCAGAACGATGCCGCCGTCGCCGTCCCGGAGCCGTTCGACGATCCCGATCCGAAGGGTGCGGTGAGAAAGTCTGCGCTGTAAGGACTTTCGGCCCGGCCGTACAGGCCGCGCTGCATGCCGCCGTTGGCCATCGGCGGCATGTTGGTCAATCCGATCAGGACGGCACCCGCCCCACGCAGGCGCTCGATGACGAAGGAGTCGCGCTGGGCGACGAGGTCGGCGAACGCCGGGCTGCCCGCCGCGACGGTCAGGCCGCGCGCCTGGTAGCTGTCCTTGGCCGTGTATGGGATGCCGTCCAACGGGCCGAAGGTGGTGCCGGAGGCGCGCCGTCGATCGGATGCCTGGGCGTCGGCACGGGCCTCGGGGTTGGGCACCACGATCGCGTTGAGCTCGCCGTCGAACTCCGCGATGCGGGCCAGGTAGGACTCGAGCAGACCGACCGCGGTTGTGCGACCGCTCTGCAGCGCGGTCCGCAAGTCGGCGATCGACGCCTCGTGAACTTCGAATCCCTGCGCCATGTGCGGTGCCTATCTGGGCCGGACGACGATCTGATGGACGTGCGCATCGGGCGGTGTGGCGACGGCCTGGGCGACCACCGTCGCCACCGTCTCCGGGGACAGGAACTGCTCGGGCACGTAGTCGCGCTCCTCGTAGGCGATCAGATCCCGCTGCATCTCGGTGTCGACGCGGCCCGGATGCACCGAGGTGACGCGCAGGCTCGGCTCGTCGGCCCTGAGCGAATCGGCGAACGATCGCAGCGCGGCCTTGCTCGCCGAGTACGACGCCAGCCCCGGTGAGGCGTTGATACCCGCCCCCGAGTTGATGAAGATCACCTGCCCGCGCGCGCTGCGCAATGCGGGCAGCAGCGCCAAGGTCAGCGCGACGGCGCCGACCACGTTCACCTCGAAGGTCGCCCGCCATTCGTCGGCGCTGGACTCGGCAACGCGTCCGGGATAGGACACCCCGGCGTTGTGGATCAGCACGTCGAGGTCGGTCAGCACCTCGGCAGCCGATTCGATGGAGTCGGGATCGGCGAGGTCCAGCGGCCAGGTCGGCGCACCGAGACGCGCCGCGAGGGCGTCGAGACGGTCGGACGGGCGGCCGGCGAGCAGCAGCGTGTGGGTCGGCGCCAGCGCGTCGGCGATGGCTGAACCAACCCCGCCCCCGGCGCCCGTGATCATCGCAGTAGGCACACACAGGGACCCTACCGACCTGCGCGCTTGCCGCCGACGCCGCATGATTGATCCGATGCCACCCGATTCGAGCTTCGCGCCCACCCAGCTGGCCGCACGCGCCGCCTATCTGCTGCGCGGCAATGACCTCGGCACGATGACCACCGCCGCCCCCCTGCTGTACCCCCACATGTGGAGCTGGGACGCGGCCTTCGTGACGATCGGCCTGGCTCCGCTGAGCGTCGAGAGGGCCGTCGTCGAGCTCGACACGCTGCTGTCGGCGCAGTGGACCAACGGGATGATCCCGCACATCGTGTTCGCCAACGGCGTCGACGGATACTTCCCCGGCCCCGCGCGGTGGGCGACGTCGGCGTTGGCCGCCAACGCGCCGCGCACTCGGCATACGTCGGGCATCACGCAACCACCGGTGCACGCAATCGCCGTGCAACGCATCCTCGACCGCGCCCGGACTCGAGGCCGGTCCACCAGAGCGGTCGCGGAGGCGTTCCTGGACCGTCGTTGGCCGGATCTGGTGCGCTGGCACCGCTGGCTGGCCGAGGCGCGCGATCCAGAGTCCCGCGGCAGGGTCACGCTGTACCACGGCTGGGAGTCCGGCCTTGACAACTCGCCGCGGTGGGATGGCGCCTACGCCAACGTGATTCCCGGTGACATGCCGGAGTACCAGCGCGAGGACAACACCGTCGTCACCGACGCCTCCCAGCGGCCGTCCGACCTCGAGTACGACCGGTACATGTGGCTCGTCGAGCAGATGAAGTCGGTCAACTACGACGACACGCTGCTGCCCAAGGTGATGAGCTTCGCCGTCGAGGACGTGTTCGTGTCCGCGATCCTCTCGGTGGCCTGCACCGTGCTCGCCGAGATCGGCGAGGACTACAAGCGCCCGCACTCCGACGTTCGCGACCTGTACGCATGGGCGGAACGCTTTCGCCGGGGAGTGGTCGAGACGACCGATGAACGCACCGGCGCGGCAAGGGATTACGACCTGCGCGCCAAGAAGTGGATCGCTACCGAGACGGTCGCGCAGTTCTCTCCGCTGCTGTGCGGCGGCTTGCCCCATGACAAGGAGCGGGCGTTGCTGAAGTTGCTCGAAGGCCCTCGGTTCTGCGGCCACCCCGACCTGAAGTACGCCCTGATCCCCTCCACGTCACCGGTGTCGCGGGACTTTCGCTCGCGGGAGTACTGGCGCGGTCCGGTGTGGCCCGTGGTGACGTGGCTGTTTTCCTGGTGCTTCGCCCGCCGGGGGTGGGCGGAGCGCTCGGGAGCACTGCGCCGCGAAGGACTCCGCCAAGCCAGTGACGGCACGTTCGCCGAGTACTACGAACCGTTCACCGGGGAACCGCTCGGCAGCATGCAGCAGTCGTGGACCGCCGCGGCGGTCCTGGACTGGTTGGGGTAGTGGACTAGCTGCCCTGGTCGGCCAAGCGGGCCAGCGGCGCAAGGGCATTGGCCAACGTCTCGCGCTCCTCGGTGCTGAGCTTGGTCAGCATCGCGGCGAGCTGGGCGCGGCGGGTGGCCAGGGCCTCCCGGTGCTGAACCAGACCGCGGGGGGTGACGTCGACGAGGACGGCGCGCAGGTCGGATGGATCCCGCGAGCGCTTCACCAGTCCGAGCTTCTCGAGCCGCCGGATCGCGACCGTCGTCGTCGGCGTGCGGACGCGCTCGTGGGCGGCGAGTTCCGTCATCCGGATCGGGCCCAGGTCGAGCAGCGTCAAGAGGATCGACAGCTGCGCGAGGGTGAGATCGGCGCCACCCTCGGGGGTGTTCTTGTTCGCGTCGCTCCGGCGCAGCACGGAAAACAGCTTCGAGAGCACCTGCTGCAGCTCTCCGGCCAGCTCAGTGACCTGCGGCTCGGTCTCTACCATAATTCGCTAGTCTAACCTGTCACCGTCTGTCAGAAGCTCAACATGCGTTGTTTTCGCGGAAGTGACGTGTGTCGACACCTGTCGTCGGGTGTCACGTCATTGCCGGCTCGCGCCGCCTACAGCACCTGGGACAGGAACTGACGGAGCCGGTCGGTCTCCGCACCCTCGAAAAGTCGTTCCGGTGGTCCGGTTTCGACGACCTTCCCGTGATCCATGAACACCACCGCGTTCGCCGCCGACCGGGCGAATCCCATCTCGTGGGTGACGACGACCATCGTCATCCCGTCGTTGCCGAGGTCGGCGATCAGCGCCAGGATCCCCTTGACCAGCTCGGGGTCCAGGGCCGAGGTGGCCTCGTCGAAGAACATCACCTGGGGTGCCATCGCCAGGGCGCGGGCGATGGCGACCCGCTGCTGCTGTCCGCCGGAGAGGGTGGCGGGACGCACATCGGCCTTGTGTCGCAGCCCCACTCGTTCCAGTTGCGCGAGTCCGAGTTCGCGGGAGGCGTCCGCGTCGAGGCGTTTGAGCTTGCGGGGCGCGAGTGTGACGTTGTCGAGCACGGTGCGGTGCGGGAACAGGTTGAACTGCTGGAACACCATGCCGATGCGCTGACGCACCTCGTCGGGGTTGTCCTTCAGCACCGATCGACCGTCGAGCAGGATGTCACCGCGGTCGGGTTCGTACAGCCGGTTGAGTACCCGCAGCAGCGTGGACTTACCGGATCCGGACGGTCCGATCACCGCGGTGGTGGTGCCCGCTGGCACATCCAGGTCGACACCTCGCAGCACCGCATTGGCGCCGAAGGACAGGTGAACGTCGTTGGCTGCCAACGAGACCGGCTCGAACTTCGCGGCGGTGCTCACACCATCTCCTGGGTTGCTGCCGGGCTGGCCGGATCGACGGAATCGGCGACGGGTCTGCCGCGTCTCAGGCGACCGTCGATGTAGTTGACCAGGTGCGTGAGTGGAATCGTCAACGCCAGATAGAACAGGCCTGCCGCCACCAGCGGCGACAGGTTTCCGGTCTGGGCATTGAGGTCGCGGCCCACCTGGAACAGCTCGCGCTGGCTGGCGATCAGACCGAGGAAGTACACCAGCGACGAGGCCTTCAACAGCGAGATGAACTGGTTGACCAATGCAGGCAGCACCCGCCGAACACCTTGTGGCACAACGATCAACCGCATCGATGACGAGTAGCTGAAACCGAGGGCGCGAGACGCCTCCAGCTGTCCGGCCTCCACGCTCTGGATGCCCGACCGCAGGATCTCACCGATATAGGCCGCGGCCATCAGCCCCAGCGCGGCGATGCCGAGCGGGTAGGGGTTGTTACCGGTCAGCCCGCCGACGATCGGTCCCACGCCCAGTCCGATGATGAGGATGATCACCACCTCGGGCAACCCGCGGAACACATCGGTGTACACCCTCGCAGGCCACCGCAGCCACCGTGCCCTCGAGATGCCTGCGACCGCGAGCCCCATGCCGAGGATCAGCCCGATCACACTGGCGGAGATCGTCAGGATGAGGGTGTTCGGCAGGCCCGTCTTGAACAGGTCGGGGATCGCCTTCTTGTACAGTCCCCAGTCCAGAAACGAGTCCTTCAATTGTCGCAGAACGGATTTCGGCGCGACGCCGGAGTTGTCGGCGGTCGGCTTCTTCTGCGCGGCGATGGTGGCGAAGTCGGGTAGCTGGGGTGGGGGTGTCGCCTTGGAGCCGGGTCTCCAGCCGGGTGGTAGGGCCCGCGGTACCCAGTCCGAGTAGAGCTTGGACCACGTCCCGTCCGCGATGACGGCGTCGAGCCCGGAGTTGAGCGCGTCGATCAACGGCTTGTTCTCCTTGGCCACTGCGTATGCGACGAAGTTGTCCAGGCTGAAGGTGTTCTCGACGATCTGCGCGGGATCGCCGGCCCGCACGGTGCCGACCGCCTGCTGCGACGGCGCCACCCACGCGTCGATCTGGCGCGTCTTCAGGCTGGCGTAGACGGTGTTGTAGTCGGGGAACTTCACCGGGTCCAGATGGAGCGTGTCGACGACGTAGGCCTCCTGGACGGTGCCCTGGACCACACCGATGCGCTGGCCGGCGGCCAGCTGGGAGAAGCCCTTGATCGTCGAGCCGGAGGGAACGACCAGTGAGAAGTAGCCGAAGTCATAGCCATTGGTGAATCCGACGGTCTGCCTGCGGGCGTCGGTGGTGGTGATCGACGACGAGCCGACGTCGAACCGACGGGCCGCCACCTGCGCCAGCAGGCCGGAGAAGTCGGTGCCGACGAAGTTGACCTTCAGACCGACCTTGTCGGCGATGGCGCGCAACAGCTCGTTGTCGAACCCGGTGAACTTGCCCTGGGAGTCGATGCAGATGCTTGGCGGCGCGTCGGAAAGCGTGCCGACCGTGAGCACCCCGGGAGTGCCGAGCCCCAGCGTGTTGACGTCGACCGGCAGCGGGCCGACGTTCGGCGTCGTGTACTTGTCCGCCCCTGGGCCCTTCGCCGCCGCCGACAGGTTGGTCGGCAGCGCGCTCGCGCTGTTGACGCCTGGGGGTGCGCACTGGTCGCCGTCGGCGCTCGCCGTCGGCGCCAGCCCCATCGTCGCGACGACGAGGGCGATCAGCACGAGGACGACCGATTTGTGCATCCGCATCCTGTGAACGTAGCCGGGACCGCCACGGAGGCGGAGCCTTCAGCTCATTCCGAACGCAACGGACGACTCCGGCGGGGCCGTCGGCGAGGGCAGCACCCGGCGCCGGACCAACTCCGCGAGCATGATCCGACCCATCACCTCGGCGCGGCCTGCGTTGGCGGCGCGCGCCGCATCGGCGTCACCGTCACGGATGGCGGCGGTCTCCGTGACGTAGAACGGAAGCAGCTCGTCGTGACTGCCCAGATACGCGGTCCAGAACGTGCGCGGCATGAAGGTCTGGGACGCGCGGATCGCCGCCTTCAGACGCGGTCCGGAGTACTCCTGGTTGATCGTTTCGCGGTAGCGCCAGGTGTGTTCGTGGAAGGAGCGGGACTCCAGGCTGGTGTGCATCGCGTCCAACGTGGCGGCGAGCGCGTCGACGAGGCCGGGGCGGCGATCGGCGGCCGCCCGTGCCGAGGGGATGCCGTTGAGCACGCCATAGAGCTCGTGGTGTTCGCGGACGACGTCGGCGTCGAACGTCTCGACGAACGCGCCCCGGTGATACCGCGTCGACACCACGCCGATGTGCTCGAGCTCGACGACCGCCTCCTGAACCGGCACTCGACTGACGGCGAGCTCCTCGGCAATCTCGTTGCGGTCCAACCGATCTCCGGACCGCAACTTGCCGGTAAGGACCAGGTTCACGACGTGTGAGACGACGAGGTCCTTTTCCTTGACCCCGTACTTCTTCGGCATGGGCGGGGTCGGTCAGGCGCGGGAGTCACGCCAGCGGCACAGGGCCTCGGCGGCGGTGAGGTCGTAGTCGGGGCCGTTGACGCCCACGGTGAGCAGGCTGACGCCGAGACCGACGAGCGCTTCGGCGTCGGCGAGCAACGCGTCGCCCTCCCCGGTGACACCCGCCGAGCGCTCGATGCTCGAGGCGTCGCGGCCCAACTCGGCGCAGTGCCCGTCGAGGACCTTGGCCTTGCCGGGGTAGGTCTCGACGGTGGTGAACCCGTGCCACATGTGGGCGTACTCGGCGACCAGTCGCAGGGTCTTCTTCTCGCCCTGTCCGCCGATGAGGATCGGGATGTCGCGCACGGGTGCGGGATTCAGCCTGCCGAGCCGCGAGGTGATGCGGGGCAGGGCCGCGGCGAGGTCGTCGAGGCGGCTGCCCACAGTGCCGAAGTCGTAGCCGTACTCGTCGTAGTCCTTCTCCTTCCAGCCCGAACCGATGCCGAGGATCAGCCTCCCGTCGGAGATGTTGTCGACGGTGCGGGCCATGTCGGCGAGCAGCTCGGGATTGCGGTACGAGTTGCAGGTGACCAGTGCGCCGATCTCGAGGCGCGAGGTCTGTTCGGCCCATGCGCCGAGCATGGTCCAACATTCGTAGTGTGCACCATCGGGATCGCCGTAGAGCGGATAGAAGTGGTCCCAGTTGAAGGCGACGTCGACGCCAAGGTCCTCACAGCGCAGCACTGCGTCGCGCAGATGGCCGTACTTGGGGGAGTGCTGCGGTTGGAGTTGGACGCCGATGCGAGTGGGGAAGCTCATGGCTCCACGTTAGGGGTTGAGGATCCCGCGCAGGATGTCGACCAACGCAGCGGGCTGATCGCCCTGCACTGAGTGACCGGCATCGGGGACGACCTGGGTGCGCCGGAAGCCGGGGGCGCCCTCGGAGAACGCGTCGGCGTCCTCGTCGTTGACGAAGAAGGAGTTGGCGCCGCGCACTAGCGTCGTCGGCATGGTGATCGCAGGGACGTCGTCCCAGAGTCCCTCGAAACCGTCGCCCGTGCGGAACGAGTCGTAGCGCCACGTCCAGGTGCCGTCGACGAGCTGCTTGCTGTTGTGGAACACGCCGCGGCGCAACGAGTTCCGATCCCGATGGGGTGCGGCGGCGACGGTCACGTCGAGCATCGCGGCGAAGCTGGGGAACTCGCGGTCACCCTTGACGAGCGCGACGGCGCCCAGCTGGGCTTGCGTCATCTGCTCGTGGCGTTCGGGGGCCGAGGGGGTGACGTCGACGAGCACCAGCTCCGGCACCAGCGCGGGGTCCGTCGCGGCGATGCGAAGAGCGGTCAGGCCGCCGAGTGACATGCCGACCACGAGGCGCGGTGTGGGTGCCCACTCGCGCAGCACCGGCCGCAGCGTCTCGGCGTTGAGCTTGGGCCCGTAGTCGCCGTCCTCGCGCCACGCGGAGCGGCCGTGGCCGGGCAGGTCGACGGCCAGCGCGGGCAGGCCGAGGCCGAGGATGACGGTGTCCCAGGTGTGGGCGTTCTGCCCGCCGCCGTGCAGGAAGACGATCTGCGGTTCGGCGTCGCCCCACTTCAACGCACTGATGGCACCGGAATCGACGCGCGAGACCGGAGGCAGCGGACCCGTCGCGCCGATCTGTTCGGCGTTCTCGGGCAGCAGGGCGAACTCGTCGAGGGTCAGCAGCTCGTCGTCTGAGAACACCCAGGCGACATTACCCACTGCGATTCGTGTGCGTTGAGGAGCGCTGACCGCGCGCGAATGCACACAAATCGCGGAGAGAGATCAGCCCTCGATGAAGGTTTCCAGCTCGGCGCGCGCGATGTCGTCGGCCATCTGCTTGGGCGGGCTCTTCATCAGGTACGCCGACGCGGCCTCGACGGGGCCGCCGATGCCACGGTCCAGCGCGATCTTGGCGGCACGCACGGCGTCGATGATGACGCCTGCCGAGTTGGGCGAGTCCCACACCTCGAGCTTGTACTCGAGGTTCAACGGCACGTCACCGAAGGCGCGGCCCTCGAGGCGGACGTAGGCCCACTTGCGGTCGTCGAGCCAGCCGACGTGATCGGACGGGCCGATGTGCACGTCCTTGGTGTTGAACTCGCGCTGCAGGTTGCTGGTGACGGCCTGAGTCTTGGAGATCTTCTTGGACTCGAGGCGCGAGCGCTCGAGCATGTTGAGGAAGTCCATGTTGCCGCCGACGTTGAGCTGCATGGTGCGGTCGAGCTGAACACCGCGGTCCTCGAACAGCTTGGCCATCACGCGGTGGGTGATGGTGGCGCCGACCTGGCTCTTGATGTCGTCGCCGACGATCGGTATGCCCGCGTCGGTGAACTTCTTGGCCCACACCGGATCGGAGGCGATGAAGACGGGCAGCGCGTTGACGAACGCGACGCCGGCGTCGATGGCGCACTGGGCGTAGAACTTGTCGGCCTCTTCGGACCCGACGGGCAGGTAGGACACCATCACGTCCACCTTGGCGTCCTTGAGCGCCTTGACGACGTCGACGGCCTCGGTGTCGGAGACCTCGATGGTCTCGGAGTAGTACTTGCCGATGCCGTCGAGGGTCGGGCCGCGCTGCACGGTGACGTTGGCGGGCGGGACGTCCGCGATCTTGATGGTGTTGTTCTCCGACGCGAAGATCGCCTCGGACAGGTCGAAGCCGACCTTCTTGGCGTCCACGTCGAACGCGGCGACGAACTTCACGTCGCGCACGTGGTACCGGCCGAGCTTGACGTGCATCAGACCGGGAACGGTCGAGTTCTCGTCGGCGTCAAGGTAGTACTGCACACCCTGCACCAGGGAGGAGGCGCAGTTGCCGACGCCGACGATGGCGACCCGGACCTCATTCGACGGGTTTTCGGACATGGGACGTACTCCTTCTACTTCAGGACCTGCGGTGCCGGTGGTGAGTTAGGACTGTTCGGGGGTGTTCTCGGGGCGCCCGGGAGCGGCCACGCGTTCTGCGGCGATCAGATCGTTGAGCCACTTCACTTCACGCTCGCTGGACTCGAGCCCGAGTTGGTGGAGCTGCTTGGTGTAGCGATCCAGCGAGTTGCTGGCCCGCGCGATGGCTTCGCGCAGGCCTTCGCGGCGTTCCTCCACCTGGCGGCGGCGACCCTCCAGGATGCGCATCCTGGCCTCCGCCGGGGTGCGGTTGAAGAAGGCCAGGTGAACGCCGAATCCGTCGTCGGTGTAGTTCTGCGGGCCGGTGTCGGCGACCAGCTCGGTGAACCGTGCCTTGCCCGCGTCGGTCAGCACGTAGACGCGTCGCGCCCGCCGCACCTTGACCGTTCCGACCGGGGCCGCCTCCTCGGCGATGAGTCCGTCGGCCTGCATCCGGCGCAACGCGGGGTACAGCGAGCCGTACGAGAACGCCCGGAACGCGCCAAGCAGGCCCGTCAGTCGCTTGCGCAGCTCGTAACCGTGCATGGGCGACTCGAGCAGAAGTCCCAGAATGGCGAGCTCCAACACCGAATCACCTCCTTTGCGCGGTCGCTACGACTAATCAACACGTCGGCAAACTATATCGCGCCGATATATACGGCGCTACACGAACCGAACATACACAGGTGATTGGAAAGTCCGCCAGTCGGCGGTCAGTCGGTGGCGTCGTCGATGCGCTTGACGGTGCCGTCGCCGGCGAAGGTGATCGAACCGCTGCCGAAGTCGCTGGACACGCTGGCCCGCAGCGTGAGGGCGCCGGGGGTGAGCGGGTCGCGGCTCGGATCGATGGTGAGGTAGGTGTTGCCCGGCTTGACGTCCTTGTGCTGCAGGCCGACCGTTTCGGCGGCGCCGCGCAGGATGGCGACGGTGGTCTCGACGTTGAAGGCGGCGAGGTCGACGACCACGTCGTCGTCGCGCTTGGTCGAGGTCGACGGATCGTCGAACCCACCTCGGTAGGTGTAGCTCAGCGTGCGCCGGTCGTCGGAGGGATCGGGTCGGGTCAGGACGGCGTAGTCCGGGTAGATCGTGAGGCCGTACCCCGTGGTGTCGCCGAAACGTTGGCGCATCTGCTCCAGCAGGCCGTTCAGCCCGCCGAGGGATTGCAGCTGCTTGGGCGGGGTGATCACCTTCGCGGCGATGCCGTCGGGCTTGGCTCCGGGATCGGACGTGAAGCTCAGCGGCGAACTGGTGTTGCCGTAGAGCCCCCACCCGATCGCGATGCCGAGGACCACGAGGACGCCAGCCACCGCGGCGCGCATTCCCCATCCACCGCCAGCAGCACCGGAGACGTTCCCCAGCCGCGACGGTTTCCTCAGGTCCGGCATCTGAACCGGCGCGTTCTCGGTCTGCAGGTCGTCGACGAGGCGCTGCAGATCTCCGAGGGTCGCGGCCGTCGTCGCGGTCGCCACCCGGGTGCGGTGCTCCTCCATCGACAGCTGGCCGTCGCTCAGAGCGCTGTCGAGCACTTGGCACGTGTTGTTTCGGTCGCTGTCCTTGGCCCGCGTCCCCGCCGTCTGCTGCCTCGTCGCCACGAACAGATCGTAGGAGTTCACACGGCATCGATGCAGACCAGACGGCGAACCCGCGCCGGCCGTGACCTGAGAGTGGCCCCGTCGAAGCCGCGCCGAAGGCGGGCCGACGTACTCTGGTCATCGTGCGATTGCAGCGACAGGTGGTGGACTACGCGCTCAAGCGGCGGTCCCTACTGGCCGAGGTGTACTCGGGACGCACCGGCGTCTCCGAGGTCTGCGACGCCAATCCGTACTTGTTGCGCGCCGCGAAATTTCACGGCAAGACCAGTCAGGTGATGTGTCCGATATGCCGCAAGGAACAGCTCACCTTGGTGTCGTGGGTGTTCGGCGACCATCTCGGTGCCGTGTCCGGTTCAGCCCGCAGCACGGAGGAGTTGGTGATGCTGGCGGCCAAGTTCAACGAGTTCGCGGTGCACGTGGTGGAGGTATGCCGGACCTGCGAGTGGAATCACCTCGTGAAGTCGTACGTGCTGGGCGAGCCACACCCTCCGAAGGCCCGCGGGACCAGGACGGCGCGCACCGGAGCGCGCACGGCCAGTGAATAGCGAAGGGCGACACGAACAGTCAGCCGACGACGTCCGCAGGGAGTCCTCGGCTGGCGGCGGTGACGTGCCCGCAAGACATGTGGCTCCCCCACCGTCGGACGGCGTGACGCGGGCCTTCCCGAAGGCGCGCGATACCGGCCGGGACGCGTTTCCCCCGGACGACCGCAGGACCATGCTCCTGCCGCCGGTCACCGACGCGCCCCCGCCGACGTATCGCGACCCGATCGATGTCGTGAAGGCCGCCCTCGACGGCACGCCGCCGCCGAAGCCCCCGCCGCCAGGCCCGCCCACCGGCGGCGGTCCGCCGGGAGGCAAGGGACCGGGGCGCCGCGAGTTCCACGTCAACTGGAAGTGGGTGCGCCGGGGCTCGTACGTCGCGCTGGCGCTGTGCATCCTGCTGCCGATCGTGACGTTCGCGATGGCCTACATGATCGTCGACATCCCGAAGCCCGGAGACATCCGGACCAACCAGGTGTCCACGATCCTCGCCAGCGACGGCAGCGAGCTCGCGCGGATCGTGCCGCCGGAGGGCAACCGGGTCGACGTCGACATCAACCAGATCCCGGTGCAGGTGCGCAATGCGGTGATGGCAGCCGAGGACCGTGACTTCTACACCAACCCCGGGTTCTCGTTCAGCGGCTTCCTGCGCGCGTTCAAGAACAACATCTTCGGCGGCGACCTGCAGGGCGGCTCGACCATCACGCAGCAGTACGTCAAGAATGCGCTCGTCGGCGATGCGCGCTCCGGCGTGGGTGGCCTGGTCCGAAAAGCCAAGGAGCTCGTCATCTCGACGAAGATGACGGGTGAGTGGTCCAAGGACCAGATCATGCAGTCGTACCTGAACATCATCTACTTCGGTCGCGGCGCGTACGGCATCGGCGCGGCGTCGCAGGCGTACTTCGGCAAGCCGGTGGAGCAGCTCGATGTCGCCGAGGGAGCGCTGCTCGCGGCGCTGATCCAGCAGCCATCGGCACTCGACCCGGCCGTCGATCCGGAGGGCTCCGCCGAACGATGGAACTGGGTGCTCGACGGCATGGTCACGATGGGCGCGCTGTCGCCCAATGACCGCTCCGCGCAGGTGTTCCCGCCGACGGTGCCGCCCGAGCAGGCCAGGGCGCAGAACCAGACCACGGGACCCAACGGGCTGATCGAGCGGCAGGTCACCAAGGAACTGATGGATCTGTTCAACATCGACGAACAGACCCTGAACACCGAAGGCCTCCAGGTCACGACCACCATCGACCCGAAGGCACAGAAGGCCGCCGAGGACGCGGTGGCCCAGTACTTGGACGGCCAGGATCCGGACATGCGGACGGCCGTCGCCTCGGTCGACCCGAGGACCGGCGGCGTCAAGGCCTACTACGGCGGTTCGGATGCCAACGGGTTCGACTTCGCGCAGGCCGGTCTCCCGACGGGATCGTCGTTCAAGGTGTTCGCGCTCGTCGCCGCGCTGGAGCAGGGCATCGGGCTCGGCTACCAGGTGGACAGCTCGCCGGTCGAGGTCAACGGCGTGAAGATCACGAACGTCGACGGCGAGGCCTGCGGCACGTGCAACATCGCCGAGGCGCTCAAGCAGTCGCTGAACACCAGCTACTACCGCCTGATGCTGAAGCTGAAGAACGGCCCGAAGGACGTCGCCGACGCCGCACACGCCGCGGGTATCGCCGAGAGCTTCCCCGGCGTCGAGCACACCCTGTCCGAGGACGGCAAGGGCGGCCCGCCCTATGACGGCATCGTGTTGGGTCAGTACCAGTCTCGCGTGATCGACATGGCGTCGGCGTACGCCACGCTCGCCAACTCCGGCATCTATCACCGTCCGCACTTCGTGCAGAAGGTCGTCAGCTCCGACGGCCAGGTGCTCTTCGACGCCGCCGCGCAGGGCGACCCGGGTGAACAGAAGATCCCGAAGGCCGTTGCCGACAACGTCACCGCCGCCATGCAGCCGATCGCGGGCTACTCGAGGGGCCACAACCTCGCGGGTGGTCGGCCGTCGGCGGCCAAGACCGGCACCAACCAGCTCGGCGACACCGACAACAACCGGGACGCCTGGATGGTCGGCTACACGCCGTCGCTGTCGACCGCCGTGTGGGTGGGCACCACGGAGGGCACCAAGCCGCTGGAGAACAAGTCCGGCGGATCGGTGTACGGGTCGGGCCTGCCGTCGGACATCTGGAAGTCGACGATGGACGGCGCGCTGCAGGGCACCGACAACGAGACGTTCCCGAAGCCGACGGAGATCGGCGGCTACGCAGGCCCGCCGGCGGCACCCCCGCCGCCGCCACCTCCGCCGCCCCCGCCGTCCGAGACGGTGATCCAGCCGACGATCGAGTTGGGCCCCGGCATCACGATCCCGTTCGGTCCGCCGACCACCGTTCCCCTGGGACCGCCGCCACCGCCGGCCCCTGTTGATCCGAACGCCCTGACCCCGACCGCCACTGCGCCGCCGCCTCCGCCGTGACCGGCCAAGTGGGATGTCGCCACCGGGGCGGCTCCGGCGAGCCGAGTCCGTCGACGGTGTCCCCGCTGCCGTTGGCCCCGGCGATCGCGCCAGCTCCGCTGGCAGAAGACCTGCGCAGTGACGACGACCGCGACCTGCCCAGCCGGACTGACACCATCGGCGCCGCACTTTCGGGCGTCATCGGCGGTCCGGTGGGCAAGCATGCGCTGATCGGCAGGGCGCGATTCATGACGCCGCTGCGCGTCATGCTGATCCTGGCGCTGGTCTTCCTGGCACTCGGGTATTCGACGAAGGCGGCGTGTCTGCAGTCGACGAGGACCGGTACCGCCGATCAGCGGGTGGCGATCTGGGAGAACCAGCGCGCGTACTACGAGCTCTGCTATTCCGACACCGTGCCGCTGTACACCGCAGAACTGTTGAGCCAGGGCAAGTTTCCGTACAAGTCGTCCTGGACGGAGAAGGACTCCACCGGTGCGCCGCAGACCCAGTACGACGGCACACCCGCGGTCCGGTACATGGAGTATCCGGTCCTGACGGGGCTCTACCAGTACGTGTCGATGGCGCTCGCCAAGACGTACACGGCGCTCACCAAACTGGTGTCGATACCGGTGGTGGCCGAGGTGGTGATGTTCTTCAACATCGCGGCCTTCGGGCTGGCCCTGGCGTGGCTGGCCACGGTGTGGGCGACGACGCGATTGGCGGGCCGTCGAGTGTGGGACGCGGCGCTCGTCGCGGCGTCACCGCTGCTGATCTTCCAGATCTTCACCAACTTCGACGCGCTGGCGACCGCGTGCGCGGCTGGCGCGATGTTGGCGTGGGCCCGGCGAAGACCGGTGTTGGCGGGTGCCCTGATCGGCATCGGGGTGGCGCTCAAGCTCTACCCGCTGCTGCTGCTGGTACCGATGGTGATCCTGGGTCTGCGCACCGGCCGGATGCGTGAGGTCGGCAAGACGGTCGCGGCTGCCGTCGGGACGTGGCTGGTGGTCAATCTTCCCGTCATGGTGCTGTTTCCGCGTGGGTGGTCGGAGTTCTTCCGGCTCAACACCCGTCGCGGCGACGACATGGACTCGATCTACAACGTCGTGAAGTCGTTCACCGGGTGGCGGGGCTTCGATCCGCATCTGGGATTCTGGCAGCCCCCGTCGGTGACGAACACGGTGACCGCCGTGCTCTTCGCCCTGTGCCTGTGCGGCATCGCCTACGTGGGACTGACGGCCACTCGGCGGCCCCGGCTGGCGCAGTTGGCGTTCCTCGTGATCGCTGCGTTCCTGCTGACGAACAAGGTGTGGAGTCCGCAGTACTCGCTGTGGCTGGTGCCGCTGGCCGTGCTGGCGCTGCCGCAGCGTCGAATCCTGTTGGCCTGGATGACGATCGACGCGCTGGTCTGGGTGCCGCGGATGTTGTATCTGTTCGGTGAGCAGAAGATGGGCCTGCCGCAGCAATGGTTCACCACGACGGTCCTGCTGCGCGACATCGCGGTGATGACGTTGTGCGCCTTGGTCATTCGTCAGATCTACCGGCCCGAGCTGGACATCGTCCGGCACGGCGGCCGTGTCGACGACCCGTCGGGCGGGGTGTTCGAGCACGCCCCCGACGCGCCGCCGAAGTGGCTGCCTGCCCGGCTGCGGCCCGCGGTGCCCGTCGTGACGGTGGAGGAGCCCGAACAGGAGTTGATCCGCACGTGACCGATCTCGAATTCAGCGACTCCGTCGTGGTGGACGCCGACGCCGACCGCCTGTATGCGCTGGTGTCCGACGTCACCCGGATCGGCGAGTTCAGCCCGCAGTGCCGGGCGTGCTGGTGGGACGAGGGTGCAGGCCCCACGGTCGGCGCCTACTTCACCGGACGCAACGACGACGGCAAGCGCACGTGGGAGACCAGGAGCCGGGTGGTGGCCGCGGAACCGGGTCGCGAATTCGCGTGGGTGGTCAACGAGGGTTGGGTGCGTTGGGGTTTCACGCTCGAACCCGTCGATGGCGGAACGCGGCTGACCGAGTCGTGGGCATTCCAGCCTGCAGGCATCGAAGGCTTCCACGGACGGTTCGGCGAGCACGCCGAGGAGCAGATCGTCATCCGGGCGCGGTCGGCCAAGGAAGGCATCCCGGTCACGCTGGCGGCGATCAAGCGGGTCGCCGAGAGCGGCTGAGTATTGGCGCGTCTGCGGGTGCATTCGGCTGGTGGATTCTCGGCGAGCGAACAAGACGATTTCGCTGCTCAGGCGCTCCTGCTGTAACCTTGCCGAGTTGCCGACGCAGGCGACCCTCCTGCCACGGACAAGCCGTGGCCGCACACGACCATAGGAGGTGATGGGTTCCTTATGCGTCCATACGAAATCATGGTCATCCTCGACCCCACGCTCGATGAGCGGACAGTTGCTCCCTCGCTGGAGACGTTCCTGAACGTCATCCGCAAGGACGGCGGCTCGGTCGAGAAGATCGACATCTGGGGCCGTCGCCGATTGGCGTACGAGATCCTCAAGCACCCCGAGGGCATCTACGCCGTCATCGACGTGAAGGCCGAGCCGGCCACGGTGTCCGAGCTGGATCGCCAGCTCAGCCTCAACGAGTCCGTCCTGCGGACCAAGGTGATGCGGACCGACAAGCACTAGGCCCAACAGGCCGTGCACGTCGGAGCGCTTCCGTAGGCTCACTTGCGACCCGCTCTCAAGCGACCTACTTCACTGCCCAGGTGATGAGCGCTTGCGCGAAGAGCCAACAACATTGCACAGGAGGACCCGTGGCTGCTGGTGATACCAACCTCACCATCGTCGGAAACCTGACCGCCGACCCCGAACTGCGCTTCACGCCGTCCGGGGCCGCCGTCGCCAACTTCACGGTGGCGTCCACGCCTCGGATGATGGACCGTCAGACCAACGAGTGGAAAGACGGCGATCCGCTCTTCATGCGGTGCAGCATCTGGCGCGAGGCCGCCGAGAACGTGGCCGAGAGCCTCACCCGAGGTTCGCGGGTCATCGTGACCGGTCGCCTCAAGCAGCGGTCGTACGAAACTCGTGAGGGTGAGAAGCGCACCGTCGTCGAGCTCGAGGTCGACGAGATCGGTCCGTCCCTGAAATACGCGACGGCCAAGGTCAACAAGGCCAGCCGCAGCGGCGGTGGCGGAGGCGGCTTCGGCGGTGGCGGTGGCGGTTCACGCCCTGCGGCCAACGACGGCCCGAAGGACGACCCGTGGGGCAGCGCCCCCGCATCAGGCTCGTTCAGCGGCGCCGACGAAGAACCTCCCTTCTGATTCAACTGATTTCAAGTTACTTAGAAAGAGATAGACATGGCGAAGTCCTCCTCCACGAAGAGGCGCCCGGCTCCTGAGAAGCCGGTCAAGACCCGCAAGTGCTCGTTCTGCTCGAAGAAGGGCAAGAACCAGATCATCGACTACAAGGACACCGCG
>JAOPUT010000131.1 GCA_025963385.1 Mycobacterium sp. | reverse complement strand
GCAACCTCGCCGTCGCGGCCGCCGCCGTCTCGCGCGCCGCCAAGGAACTGCATCAGGACCTGTCCACCCCGATCGACGAAATCATCGAGGAGGCGCGCTCGCAGCAAGCCGCCAAGGTCGCCGCGCTGGAGGCCGAACTCGAGGCCGCCCGCAAGGTTCTCGCCGACCTGGACTGAGCTGCCCCCGCCGGGGCGGTCGCAGTTCACCCGAAAGCGAGGGCGCTGACAGCAGACCATTCAGAAACACGCATGGCGATCGACACTTGGTGGATAGGGTGACCGTCTGGGAGGCGCCGGCCACCGCTGTGGACGACGTGGGACGTGCCTGGACGATCGACTGAAAGGGTCTCGCGTGCAACAGACCTCACCAACCTCCACACCCCACCTGTCGCGGTCACTCGGACTGTGGGCGATCGTCGGCCTCGGCCTCGGCTACATGACCCCCATGACGGTCTTCGACACGTTTGGCATCGTGTCGGAGGAGACGGACGGGGTCGTCCCCCTCGCCTACATCGTCGCGCTGATCGCGATGGTGTTCACCGCGCTCAGCTACGGGCGGATGACCCGCGTCTTCCCGTCCGCGGGTTCGGCGTACACGTACGCATCCGAGGTCATCCACCCCAACGTCGGCTTCCTCGTGGGCTGGTCCTCCTTGCTCGACTATCTGCTGTTACCGATGGTCAACGCGGTCATCGGCCGGATCTACTTCGAGTCGTTCTTCCCCGACGCTCCGTCGTGGATCTTCGTCGTCGTCTACGTCGCGATCGTCACCGCGCTCAACTGCTGGAGCATCAGCAACACCTCGAAGATCAACGGCGTACTCGTGGTCTTCCAGATCGTTCTCATCGGCGTATTCGTCGTCCTGGCGTACATCTCCCTGACCAAGGGCCTAGGCCAGGGCACCGCACTGACGCTGCAACCGCTGTACCACGCGGGCGTCGACATGCACGCCGTCATCGCCGGTGCCACCGTGGTGTGCTTTTCCTTCATCGGTTTCGACGCGATCACCATGTACAGCGAAGAGGCCAAGACACCGAACACCGTCCCCAAGGCGATCGTCCTCGCCCTGCTCATCGGCGGCGCGATCTTCCTCCTTGGTGCGTGGTTCAGCCAGGCCGCCTTCCCCACCCTCGAGGGCTTCGAGGTCACCGACGACACGCTGCCCGAGCTCGCGCTCAAGGTGGGCGGCGAATTCTTCAAGATCCTGTTCGTCTCCGCCGCGTTGGCCGCCATGTTCGCGTCGAGCCTGTCCTCGCACGCCAGCGTCTCCCGGATGATCTACGTGATGGCCCGTAATGGGACGGGGCGCATTCCACGCTTCCTGTCCTACATCCACCCGAAGTTCCTGACGCCGCTGCACGCCGTGCTCATCGTCGGCGCGGTGTCGCTGCTGGCATTCAAGTTCACGCTCGAATTCGTCTCGTCGATGATCAACTTCGGTGCCCTCATCGCCTTCACCGTCGTCAACCTGACCGTGCTCCTGTACTACGCCGTGCGCTTGAAGAAGCGGAATACGCCGGTGGAGATCCTCACCAACATCGTGCTGCCCATCATCGGCATGTCCCTGACGGCGGTGCTGTGGCTCAACCTGCACTTCGACGCCCTTCTCTACGGCGCGATCTGGTTCGTGGTCGGCCTCGTGATGCTGGTGTACGTCACGCGCGGGTTGCGCAACCCGCTCACGATGAAGATCGAAGAAGAGACCCTGGCCGAGGAGGGCACTCCGATCCCCCACATCGAGCACGGTAAGGCGGGTGAACACAAATGAAGCTCGTCGTGGGCTATCTCGCGACTTCCGGCGGCGCGGATGCCGTCGCACTCGGCGTCCGACTCGCCCGCACCCTCGGTGCCGAACTGGAACTGAGGACGGTGTTGGTCCCGGACGACGTGACCACTCCTCGGGTGACGTCGGACAAGTTTCACGACGTGCTGGCCGAACGGGGGTCGCAGTGGCTCGCCGAGGCCAAGCGTCTGGTGCCCGACGACGTCACGGTTCGAGGTGAGGTCGTAGTTGCAACGTCCGTCGCCGAAGCGCTTGGTGAAGAAGCACTTCGGCTCGGCGCCGAGGCCATCGTGGTCGGCGGATCGGGCGGTGGTCTGGTGGGTGGCTTGACGCTCGGCTCCTTCGTCGACGACCTGCTGCACTCGGCACCGGTTCCGGTTGCGGTGGCCCCACGGGGCACCAGGGACTCCGACGTGGAACGCGTGCGAACCGTCACGTGCGCCATCGGCGATCGCCCCGGCGCGGCCCGGCTGCTCGAGACCGCGGTGCGAATGAGCGCAGCGACCGGGGCACCGCTGCGGTTGGTTTCGCTGGTGGCGCTCGACAAGCATGGCGAGAAGGGTCTCGAGGCTGCCCGCGAACACGCCCACAGCACACTGGAATCCGTGAAGGCGGCGCTTCCTGAGGACGCCGACGTCACGGTGATCGTCGCCGACGGCGAGACGGTCGAGGCCGCCGTCGAAGGGCTCGACTGGCAGGACGGCGATCTGCTGATGCTGGGCTCCAGTCGGCTCGCCCCTCCCCGCCGCCTGTTCATCGGTTCCACCGCCGCCAGGATCCTGCGACACCTGGAGGTCCCGATCGTCGTGACCCCCGGCGAGGAGACCTAGGTACCTGGACGAGGTGCGGGTCGTCAAATACCCGTCGTCCGTGGGGATTCCGAGTCGGGCAAGCAAGCGCTGGAAAGTGCCGCCCATGCGCTGGAGAACGGGGCGCTGGTCGGCCCGGGCCCTCATCATCGGGTTTGAAGCGCCTGGATAGATCCTCGACGTGACTACAGCACGGTGAAATGGCCACGCGAGCCGAGGCGGGGTGTCAAGATCGGGGCGTGGTGGACGGCCGAACCACCCCGCCGAGGGCAGCAGACGCCGCGGTGACACGCGCGTCGATAGATGCGCTGATCGATCGCGCGGTGTCGGCGATCAACGGCGGTGATCGCCGCGCCGCCGCGGCCCTGGCCGGCGAGATATTGGCCACCGACGACGACAACGCGGACGCCGAGGATCTACTCGCGGCCTCTGCCGAGGCCGGCGAGATCCGACGCCTCACACTGCTGGTGGCCGACCTCATCGATTCGACGGCGTTGTCCACTCGAGTGGACCCCGAGACGTATCACTCGGTGGTCGGTCGGTTCCGTGACCGCGTGCAGCGCATCATCGCGAGCCACGAGGGCCACGTGGGCAGCACCGCAGGTGACGGTGTCTTTGCCGTGTTCGGGCACCCGATCGCACATGTCGATGATGCCCGCCGTGCCGTTCGTGCCGGGCTCGACATCTGCGCGGAAGTCGATCGCATCAGTGAGCGTGCTCGTCGCCGATACGGAATCGAGATTGCGGTGCGCGTGGGGGTTCATCGTGGTTTGGTCTATCTCGATGTCGGTCAGGACGACGTGTATGGGTTGGCAGCCAACCTCGCCGCCCGAGTCTCGGGTTTGGCGCCCCCGGGTGGCGTGGTGGTGTCGGCATCCGTGGAGTCGTTGATACGCAACGACTTTGAACTCGAGCAGCGTCCCAACGCTCCGGTCAAGGGTGTCACCGATCCGGTCGAGCACTACCAGGTGCGCACAGAGCGGGCAGTGCCGCTGCGTGCGGCCAGTGGTCCGCTGGTGGGTCGCGAAGGTGAGCGGGCGATGATTCACGACCGTTGGCAGCGACTTCGCACCGGTTCATCGACCGCCACCGGTGTGCTGGTGCTCGGCGAGGCCGGTATCGGAAAGTCGCGTCTGACCGCCGACGCGGCGCTCTTGGTGGCGGCATCGGGAGCAGTCGTCGTCGAATTGAACGGTTCGCGCGAGCACTCCGGCGTCGGACTACACCCAATTCGCCAATTACTGGCGCGGCGCTGCGATATCCGGCACGGATGCGATCCTCGGGAGCAGTTGCGGCGGCTCGGTGTCGAAGTCGCTGCGTGCGGTCTGGACCCCGCAACGATGGTGCCTGCACTCGCACCAATTCTCGCGATCGACCCCGACCAGGGCTACGAACGCTTGACGGCCGAAGGCCGCACCCTGGTCAAACTCATCGGCGCGGCCGTCGAGACGTATCTCGTCGCCTCCCTCGGCGGTCGCCCGGGTTTGGTGATCGCCGACGACCTCCACTGGTTCGACGGTTCCACCATGGACGTCCTCGCATCGCTGCTCACCGGTGACCACCGTGGGCTCATGCTGCTGATGACCAGTCGCGGCACCAATCCACGGCCGGAGTGGCCAGTCGAGGTCATCAGCCTCGGAAAGCTGTCCGATGCGCACACCGACCAGCTCATCACGGCCTTGCATCCGCAGGTGGACGACGAGCAGCGGGCGCAGGTGCGTCGTCGGTGCGACGGCGTGCCGTTTCACATCGAGCAGATCGCGGCGAGCCTGAATGCGTCGGTAGCCGATCTCGGAGGCGTGCCCGACGCGTTGTACGAACCGCTGTTCGCGCGGATTCACACCGATCGAGAGGTCGTGCCGGTCGTTGAAGCCGCCGCGGCCATCGGACGCGAGATCGATCGCGAATTGCTGCTCGCCATAACGGGTCTGGACGAGCATGTGATCGAGCAGATCATGGATCGGCTGGTGGCGGCGGGCGCCATCGAGCAGGCCGGTGCGAGAGACTGGCGTTTCCGCCACGAGCTGCTTCGTGAGGTAGCCGGCGAGTTAGCGCCCTCGACGGTGCGGCGGTCGCTGCACGGCAAAGTGGCCGATGCCCTGGTACGCCAGAGTGACGAGCCCGACTGGCCCTTGGTCGCTGGGCATCTCGAACACGCAGCGAGACCGGCCGACGCGGCGAAGGCCTACCGAAGGGCATCTGCCGCAGCCCGGCGCAGGGGCGCGCTTGCCGAGGCGCGCGCCCATCTCACCCAGGCCCTCGATCACGTCGAACACGCGCCGCCCGGACCGGACCGCGATCGAATAGAGATTGGCGCCCGACTGGAGCGGGGCTATCTCACTGCCACGGCCGAGGGCGCGCAGAGCGATGTCGCAGTCGCGGATTTCGAGCGATGTCTAGAGCTGACGGGCACCGACCTTCATGACGACGAGCTCGTCGCCGCGTTGGGCGCGGTCGGCGCCTACTACTGCTGGCGCGCAGATCTGCGTCGCGTACGGCAGGTGCTCGACGTCGTGGCGGCCGGTGGCGTCGAACGCCAGTGGTTCTCGGTCGCCATCCAAGCGTCACGTGGCCTCGTTGAATGGTTGTCGGGCAACTTCGCCACCGCGACAGCGTGTTTCACGGAAGCCATTGCCGACCTTCCGGCTGACTACGACCGACGTCTCGAGAACGTCTGGCTGATCACCCATGATCCCATCGCGATGGCGCACGAACACCTGGCGTGGAATCACCTGGTTGGCGGTGACATCTCCAGCGCCGAAGGGCAACTCGCGCAGGCAGTGCAGCGATCGGAACACCTGTCGTATCCGCAGGGACCGTACAACCACCTGTACGCGATCGACATGGAGATCTGGATTCACGCCGAGCT
Organism: Mycobacterium sp.; assembly: GCA_025963385.1. GTDB lineage: Bacteria > Actinomycetota > Actinomycetes > Mycobacteriales > Mycobacteriaceae > Mycobacterium. The sequence goes on along the minus strand of JAOPUT010000131.1, from coordinate 6,847 downwards.
CTGTCGTTTCGACCAAGCACGCGCGCTGGTGGACGACATGCTCGAGCTGTCAAGACGGTACGGCCTCGACGACGGCTTCTGGCAATTACTGGCGGCGACGGAACGGGCAACGATCGACGGATTGGCCGAAGTCGCTTCGGACCACCCCGATCGTGGGGTGTTGGCGAGCCAGATCGAGGCATTGAGCGGCATCATCACCGTCTGGCAGGCTCTCGGCGCCGCGACGAACCGGCCCTTCTACTGGTGCGTGCTGGCCCGCCTCCTCATCGCCGACGGCCAGATCGAGGCCGCCAGGGCACGCATCGACACCGCATTGCAGTTCGCCGCCGACACCGGAGTGTCGTTCTACAGCGCGGAACTGCTACGCGCACGGGCACATACGCAGCGAGACTCCGAAGCGCAGCTGGCCGATTTCATCTCGGCGGGTGATCTGGCGCGAACTCAGGGTGCGTGGCTCTTCGAACTCCGCGCTGCCCGCGACGCATTCGACCTACACGGCGAGTCCGCGCGCAGTCGGCTCGAAGACGTCCTCTCGACGCCTGCTGCCGACGGTCGGATCGCCGAGATCGAACGAGCCCGTGCTGCGGTTGGCGGCGCGTGACGGCTCGGATGGATTGCCACCACTTCCGAGGGGTTCTGGCACCATGGCGAGTGTGAACACGCCGTCGGAACCCGACCCTGGTGATCCGTTCGACGTGTCGATCGACGAGGCGATCAACTCCCTGCCGGATGAGCTTCGAGCCGCGATCACCAACCTGGAGATCGTCGTCGAGGACGAGCCTCCCAACGGGCAGCGGCTGCTCGGCCTTTACCAGGGCGTACCACTGTCCCGCCGGACCAGCATGTATAGCGGGGCGCTGCCCGACAAGATCAGCATCTTCAGCGGCCCCATCACGAGGCTCGCCGGCGGTGACGACGATCGTCTACGCCGCGAGATTCGGCACGTGGTGCTCCACGAGATCGCGCATCACTTCGGGATCAGCGACGAGCGGCTGATCGAGCTGGATCGCTACTGACGCGTGCTCTACCCGTCCGATTCCGCGAGCCGTCGAATCACCTCGAGCACCCGCTCGATGAGCGCCGAGTGCGCATCGTTCGCGTAGCCCGCAATCAGGTCGACGCCTAGTGACTCGGGGGCGAGCGGCAGGTAGCTCACGCCGGCAATGCCGAGGGCGGCCGTCGGCGCAGGGACCATCGCCACCCCCAGCCCCGCCGCCACCAACGTCACGAGAGTTGACGTCTCCTCGACCTCGTGCCGCACGTTCGGAATGAAACCGGCGTCGGCACATGCCGCATTGAGGACGTTGTTCATCACCGAACGGCCATGTCCCGCATGGACGATGAAGTCCTCACCACGAAGGTCTCCGAGGCCGATCTCTCCTCGCGCGGCGAGCGGGTGCCGGGCAGGCAGAGCGGCGAACAGTCGGTCGCGGCGCAGTGTCTCCACCACGACGCCCGGATGGTGAACCGGTGGACGCAACAGTGCGATGTCGATCTCCCGGGTCAGGAGTGCGCTGACCTGCGCCGGTGCGAGCATTTCGCCGCGCACGCTCACCTCCACCGACGGCAGGACCTCGCGCAGCGTGCGCACCAGGTCGGGGAGCAGGGAGTACGTCGCCGATCCGACGCAGCCGACGGTGAGATGGCCCTCGGTGCCACGTTCGATGCGCTGCGCCTGCTCCCGCGCCTCATCGACGGCGTCGAGGATGGATATCGTCCTCTTGAGATACGCCCCGCCCGCCGCGGTGAGCCTGACGGTGCGCGTGGTGCGGACGAGGAGCGTCACCGAAAGTTCGTGCTCCAGTTGGCGGATCTGCTGCGACAGCGGTGGCTGCGCGATGTGCAGCCGCTCGGCGGCCCGCCCGAAGTGCAGTTCCTCCGCGACGGCGCGGAAGTACCGCAAGTGCCGGAGCTCCATCCGGTAAGACTGACAGCCTCTCAATCAGAGGTAAATAGGTATTTCAAAATATCAAGCTGGTCTTCTAGCCTCGACGTCATGACTGCAGCCGGCGACATCGTGATCTGCCAGCCCTTGCGCACTCCGGTGGGCCGCATGGGAGGCCTGCTGGCGCCTCTCACCGCGGCCGAGTTGGCGACCACCGTCCTGAAGGAACTCGTCCGTCGGACCGGTCTCGGCCAAGGTGACGTCGACGACGTGATCCTCGGCAACGGGTACGCCAACGGCGAGTCACCGGCGATCGGTCGGGTGGCCGCGCTCGATGCCGGTCTCGGCACCTCGGTGCCGGGGCTGCAGATCGATAGGCGTTGCGGCTCAGGGCTTCAGGCCGTGCTCTACGCCGCTGGCCAGGTAGCTACTGGAGCAGCTCGACTCGTGGTGGCAGGCGGCGCGGAGTCCATGTCCAACGTCGAACACTACGCACTCGGCCTCCGGACCGGTGTCCGCCAGGGTGGCATTCAACTGCTGGACCGTCTCGACCGAGCCCGCGAAACAGCCGGAGGCGCAGCGCATCCGATCGCCGGCGGCATGATCGAGACGGCCGAGAACCTGCGCAAGTCCTACGGCATCTCCCGCGGCGAGCAGGATGAGCTCGCCGCCCGTTCGCACCAGCGTGCCGTCGCGGCGCACGACGCCGGACGCTTCGCCGACGAACTAATCGCCGTCACCGTGCCGGGAAGGCGCGGCCAGCCAGACGTCGTCGTCGACCGTGACGAACATCCCCGCGCCGACGCCAGCGCCGAGAAACTCGGCGCCCTGCGCGCTGTTCGCACCAAGGTCGACCCGGACTCCACGGTCACCGCGGGGAACGCCTCCGGCCAAAACGACGGTGCCGCAATGTGCGTGGTCACCACCCGTGCAGAAGCCGAGCGACGCGGGCTCACGCCCCTGCTGGCGCTGCGCTCCTGGGCGGTCACCGGCTGCGCGCCGGAGACCATGGGCATCGGGCCGGTCGGCGCGTCCGCCTCGGCCCTTGACCGTGCCGGCGTGACCCTCGACGAGATCGACCTGATCGAACTCAACGAGGCCTTCGCAGCCCAGGTCCTGGCGGTCCTGCGCGAGTGGAAGGTCGACCCACTCGACGAGCGGCTCAACCCCAACGGTTCCGGCATCTCGCTTGGCCATCCCGTCGGTGCGACCGGCGCCCGCATCCTCGCCACCGCCGCCTACGAGGCCAAGCGCCGCAACGCCCGCTACGTGCTCGAGACGATGTGCATCGGTGGCGGACAGGGGCTTGCCGCAGTGTTCGAGGCCGTCCGATGACCGCGGTAATGGTCGACTCGGACGTGACCGGCCGCGGCGTGCTCAGCCGCGTCACCACCGACCTCGCCGTACTCGACGTCGCGCAAACCGGGTTCGACCGACGTCAACAGCAGCCCGCTCGTGAATGCATGCCTAGCCCGGCCTAGACGCGGGTACTTCTAAAGGATGCCTGAATCAAAACTCACGGATGCCGCCAAGGACATGCTTGCCAAGGCGAACCCTGCCGTGATCTGCACCGTTCGTTCCGATGGCCAACCGGTGTCTGCCGCGACGTGGTACCTCCTGCGTGGTGACCGAATCCTGGTGAACATGGATGAGGGCCGGAAGCGCCTCGAGCACGTCAAGAAGGACCCGCGGGTGTCCCTCACCGTTCTCGACAGCGACGATTGGTACACCCACGTTACGGTGATCGGCCGCGTCACCGAGATGTACGACGACGAGGGTCTGGCCGACATCGACGCCCTGTCCCGGCACTACACCGGCGAACCCTACGCTCAGCGGGACCGCCGCCGGGTCAGCGCTCTGATCGAGATCGACCGCGTACACGGCTGGGGCGCTCACAAGAACAACGACCAGGCCGACGGCCGGGCACAGGAGTAGGTCAGCGGCGGGCCGCCCCGCCGTCAAACTCTCCCTGGATCACCCGTACCGGTGATAGGTCGCCGACATCGATCGCTCGGGGTCGAGTCGACCCAGGATGGCCTCGGCGATCTCGGCGAGCTGTCCAACCTGGTCCGGAGTCAATGCATCGATCACATGCTCCCGCACGTTTGTGGAATGGCCCGGTGCCGCCTCACGAACCTTGCGCCACCCGGCATCGGTCAGCCGCGCGTTGGTGGCTCGGGCGTCAGTAGGACACGGCTTACGCGCCACGAAGCCACGGTCTTCGAGTCGCCTGACCACGTGCGAAAGGCGCGGTGGGGTGGAGTTCGTCTGTGCCGCAAGCTCGCTCATGCGCAAGGTGCGCTGTGGCGCTTCCGAGAGCGTCGCCAAGACGAAGTACTCGAAGTGCAACAGATCTGCGTCACGGCGCAGTTGGGTGTCGAGCACACCGGGTAGCAGTTCCAGCACCGATGCGAGCCGGACCCACGCTGTCAGTTCCCGTTTGTTGAGCGCTCCACGTGTCACCCGTCAATCCTGCCACATGGTTGTAGCTACAACAATATTCTGCTAGCATTCTTGTTGTAGCTACAACCAAATGATGCGTCAAGATTTCACGAAGGGCTCCGACCAATGACCGTGTCACCCGTGCGCCTGAACCACGCTGTGCTGTTCGTCGCCGATGTCGATCGATCGGTGAGCTTCTACACCGCCGTCCTCGGCATGGAGATCGTCAGCCGCGAGGAAGGGCTCGAGGCGGCATTCCTGCGCCTCCCCCGCTCCGGAAATCACCACGATCTCGGACTCTTCGGCATCGACGGCGCGATTCCGCAGCCACGCCGATCGGTCGGCCTGTATCACCTGGCTTGGCAACTCGACACCATCGACGAACTCGTCGAGTTCCGCCAGACCCTGCTCGAGGCGCACGCCTACACCGGAGAGTCGAGCCACGGCGCCACCAAGAGCATCTACGGCGCCGATCCCGACGGCAATCAGTTCGAAGTCATGTGGATGCTCCCCCGTGCCCAGTGGGGCGACTACGCCAGTGCCTCGGTCGTCGAGCGGCTCGACCTCGCCACCGAACTCGGCCGATGGTCCGGCATCCGCACGGCCGACGAACCCTTGTACGCCTCGCGGGCACCGCAGCCCGGTCAGTAGACGAAACCCATGGAGCGGCAAACCGCGGTCTAGCGCAGGCAACGCCGCACGTCGTCCTGACGGGCGACTACCGGCTTGACGACCACGGCGTCGACGCCCGCATCATCCCCCGGGGCACACCCCGGTTCGGCGTCCGTACTTCTCGGCCGGGGCGACGAGGCCGCGTCGGCGCTGATCCTCTCCGCAAGAGAGTTCGGCTGCCGTCCCGGCGGTGGGACGATCGTCCGCAGCTTCGGGTCGAATGACCCTATCGTCCAGTGCCCTAACGGGCTTGAGTTCGAGGTGACCACTTCACTTCCCGAAGGAAGGGACGCAGCGGACATGAACGAGACCGAGTGCCTGCCGGTGGTGGTCGGAGTCGACGGCTCACACGCCTCGCTGAACGCCGCCCAGTGGGCCGTCGCGGAAGCGTCGAGTCGGTGGACCGCCCTTCGACTTGTCTACGCCGACGAGGGCCCCGGCGATAATGGACGCGCTCGACGCGCCATCGACTCCGCCCAGTCCCTGGTCACCATCTGCGCACCGAAGCTGGAGGTCCAAACCGCGACCGTCCAAGGAGGCGCCGCACACGTCCTCATCGAGGAGTCCGTGAACGCCTCGATGGTGTGCATCGGCGCCGACGACCGTCACGGCACCACCGTTGGACCGGTTGCCGCCGCCGTCAGCCGGCACGCCCAATGTCCGGTGGCGATCATCCGCGACCACGACGACGGTGCAGGCGTCATCAGCGTCGTGCTGGATGACTCGCCGGACAACGACGCGGTCGTACACCAGGCGATGGTCGAAGCCCGGCTGCGCCACGCCGTCGTCCGTCAGGTCGATCGGCGCACCAACAGTTGGATACGCCGCTTCCCCGACGTTCGGGTCGAGACAGTCGCTGCGGACTACGGACCACCCGGCGGCCATACCCCGCAGTCGTCGGCCCCGGCGCGTCTCGCCGTCGTCGGTCGCGTCGACGCGGAAAGTCTTGGGGCAGCGGTTGCGCCGAACTGCCATCCCATCGTCGGCTACCCCGACTGTTCGGTCCTCGTCGTCCGTGAGGGTGCGTGTGATCCCGTCGAGCCCGACATCACGCTGCCGAGCTGAGCGTCAGGGCTGTCGCGCCACGATCACCGGCATCCTCGCGGCCTGCACGACCGCGGAGCCGACGGATCCGAGGAGCATTCCCGCGAACCCGCCACGGCCGTGGCTGCCCACCACGGTCAACTGCACAGACTCCGAAGCGGCGATCAACTCCGAGGCCGGGTCGCCGGCGACCAGACGGTGATCGACCGACACGTCCGGGTAGTGCTCGCTCCAACCAGCCAGTCGTTCCGCCAACGCCTCCTTGCCGACCTCCAGTTGACGATCCCAGTCGATTCCCGTCCAGCCGTGGAGGTCGTCGTCGAACCATCCGTGCATCGCCACCAGTCCCACTCCACGCCGCGACGCCTCATCGAACGCGATCGAGGTTGCGAGTTCCGATGCCGGCGAACCGTCGATACCCACGAGCACCGGCGCATGTGCGGGGTAGTCCATCGACGGGTCCTCGTCGTGGATGACGGCCACCGGACAGTGCGCATGATGAACGAGTCCGCTGCTGACGGACCCGAGCAAACGCCGTTTAACGGCACCGCGACCTCGGCATCCCACCACCAGCATCGCGGCGTCCTTGGACAGGTCCACCAGGGTGGGGACGATCGCGCCGACGTAGGACTTCACGTCCACGGCAATCGGCTCGTAGTCGAGAATCGCCCTGTCTGCCACATGTCTGGCATCGCCGAGGATCTGATGGCCGTGTTCTTGTCGCCAGGCGGAGTAGTCGTTGAGCAACGCGGGTTCCGGCCACATGCCGACCATCGGCTCCGGCAGGACGTGGACAAGGGTCAG
>JAOPUT010000116.1 GCA_025963385.1 Mycobacterium sp. | reverse complement strand
GCGATCAACAACGGCGGTCTGCAGGCCGTCACCGGCATCAACAACACCGGGCTCCAGGCCGGCGTCGCATCTCTGAACTCGGCTGCCCAGGCGGCAGTGCCCGCCACCACGTCGGCCGTCACGTCGGCCAACGGTCTCGTCAGGTTCGCGGTGCAGGGGCTGCTGCGCTTGGGAGGCTGATCTCCGAACGAAGCGAAGCGCCCCCGGTTCCCAACATGGGCCGGGGGCGTTCTTCGTCAGTTCCCGTTGCCGGTGAGAGTCTGGATCCACGGATGGCCGGGATGGACCTGCGTCAGCCAGTCGCCGAGGCGGGCTCGCCGCGTCCGGCGCATCGCAGGCAGGGCCCGTCGGGGGTCGGCGACGTCTTGTCCCTCAGGTGTTTGGGTCCCTCAGGTGTTTGGCCTTGAACAGCAGCACCACCTCGGGAGCCGCGTACGGGATGCCGTCGCGGGTGTGCAGGATCAGATCGGGGTAGGCCATGGTGATCGACGGGTCGCGCCGGCAGGCCCAGCGATCGCCGACCTGGGGTTCACGAAACACGTCGAGGAGATAGCGCCCCGTCGCGGGATCCCGTAGCCACGTCTGGTGGTGCACACCCGACTCCTCGGGGAACGGCCAGACGGTGCCGTCTCCCGCGACGTCCCACTCGAATCCGGGGAGTGCGGCCACCACTTCATCGAATCGCGTTGCAGGAATGCCGATTTCGATATCCGCGTGCTGGCGGGCTGCGTCGCCGGTGAACAGTTCCAGCGCCCACCCGCCCGCGACGTGCCACGGCGCGACGACCCCTAGCATGCGCCGTGCGACTTCGCTGGGTGTCCACGCCGTCCAGAGGTCGGCGACCTCGTTCTCGGCGAGCCGCCGCCCCGCCACTAGACGTGCACGTTACGGCGCCCTACGGCGAAGCGCAGCCCCGAGCAGTCGTAGCACCCCAGGCACCCGATGCAGTTCGTGCAGCCGAAGCAACCGAGACACGCGACGCAACGCTTGCAGAAACCGCACGCCACACAGGCGATGCTTCCCCCCACTGCGAGTGACATCGCGGTGACGATGCTTCCCGCGACGGCGGCGCTGCCCGCGGTGGCGATCGAACCCGCCACGGCGGCGCTCGCCACGGTGGCTGCGGACGTGACGACACCGGCACTGGCGACGGTGGCGACGGACCCCGCGACCGCGGTGCTGGACACCGTGGCGACCGAACCCGCCACCGCTGCGCTGGCGGCCGTGGCGACGGATCCGGCTACTGCGGTGCCCTCGGAACCGTCGAGGCCGCCGTCGACGTCAAGAGATCTGACCACGGGTCCATCTTCCGTGAGGCGCTGCGAACCTGTCTCGGCTTCGCGGACCTGTCGGCTCCTGGGGCGCCGACGCGAAGAAGGCCCATCCCGCAGGGATGAGCCTCTTCACGCAACGGTCTTCCTGGTGTCTGAATCGACGCGTGCGGTCACGCGGTGCGGCGGATGCCCCGCTTGAGTAGGAGTTCGCGCTCGGACTCGCTGAGCCCACCCCAGATGCCGTACGGCTCACCGACCGCGAGGGCGTGAGACCTGCATTGAGCGACGACCGGGCAACGCCGGCACATCTCCTTGGCGCGCATTTCGCGTTGAGCGCGGGCACGGCCGCGCTCACCATCGGGATGGAAGAACATCGAGGAATCAACACCCCGGCAAAGTCCTGACATCTGCCAATCCCAGATGTCTGCGTTTGGCCCGGGCAACTGCTGCGGCTGTGGCATTGGGAAAACCCCTCTCTACGCGCATCTTTCGCGAACGATCGAAAGCGTGAGTCGTATAACCGATCCGAGCACGTGTCGCCGATGACTACTCGTGCACACAAACTAGAAGGGCTCATGAACATGGGTCAATAGCCCGCGCATGTGCTCAAGCACATAACCGCAGGCTGAGAATTAACATCACGTTCATCGTTGCGACGCGCGCGCAACGAGAAAAGTGATCACGAACTGCGAACCTTTGGATCTCGATTCGCATTTGTGCTGTTCGAATGACAACTGTCCCGTTTGTCGGCACCAGGCCCTCACGGGCAAGTTGACACGGCTGTAACACGGGGAGCACGAATTGTTAACCAAAGTTGGATTTGCCACATCGCGCACCTGAATCACCGATATGAGGTTCCCGCGGTTCGGCCTCTCACCGCCATTGATAGCGTCGCCGCGGATGAACGCATTCCACGAGGTCGCGTTCGGGGACGATCCCGGGCGCTGGCCGCTGCCTGCGGCGACGAGCCCCCTGGAGCGCTGGTTGCGGGCCGTGGCGGCCGGGGGACAGGGGCGCTACGGCAGCGCGCTGGCCGACCTCGACGTGCTCGACCGTGCGAGGCTCCACGGTCCCTTGGCTTCGCTTGCGGCGAGCACACGTGCGTCGTTCCTGCGCCAGCTCGGCGGTCACCATCTCGCCAGGGCGTGGGACGGCCGTGCGTGGGCTCTGGCTGGGTCGGACGTCGCCGCGGGGGCCGATGCGCTCGTCGGGTTGGCCGCCGATGCGCTTGGCGTCGGCAGGTTCGCGCTCTCGCACCGGCTGTTGTGCCGCGCGCGTGACGTGATGTCCGGTGCCAACGAGGTGGCCTCGGGCCGGCTGCCGGTGCGGCTGGCCTGGGTCAGCGCCGAGTTGGCGATGTTCACCGGCGACGCGGCGGGAGCGGTCGGGCACGCGGAGGCGGCGGTGGAGCTGGCGTCGCAGGGAGACTCGACTCGGCACGGCGTGAAGTCCCAGGTCGTGCTGGCTGCAGCCCTTTGCAGCGCTGGCCAGGTTGCGGCCTCGCGCCGCGTCGCGGAGGCGGCTCTCGAGACCACCGAACGACTCGGGCTGGTGCCGCTGAGCTGGGCGTTGGCATGCCTGCTCGTCGATATCGGTAGCACCGCGCGCACACCATCGCAGGTCGCCGCAGTTCGCGACCGTTCGGCGGACGTCGTTCGCCACCGAGGCGGGAGGTGGACGGCGCGGTGAATCTGCGAGTCACTTCCTGATCACGAGTCTTTAGCTGACACACCCGCTGAGATCTGCCCCATCCGTAACGCTGGAGATACTGCCCACGATGACAATTTCGGGAGACAGTCTCGATGGTGTCGTTGCCAGAGCGGTCAACGGCGATCGAGATGCCCTCCGGGAAGTGCTGGAGACCATCCGGCCGATCGTCTTTCGGTATTGCCGGGCGAGGATCGGATCAGCGGAACGCAGTGGTCTGTCAGCAGACGACGTGGCTCAGGAGGTGTGCTTGGCCGCCATCACGGCGCTGCCGCGCTACAAGGATCAGGGACGACCGTTCCTGGCCTTCGTTTATGGCATCGCCGCACACAAGGTTGCTGACGCCCATCGCGCCCAGGGGCGCAATAGGGCCGACGCGACCGACACGCTCCCGGAGCGCCCCTCACTCGAAGCGGGTCCGGAGCAGATGGCGATCGACTCCGAATCGGCCGAACGCATGAACAAGCTGCTGGCGATCCTGCCCGAGAAACAGCGCGAGATCCTGGTCCTGCGTGTAGTCGTCGGCATGAGTGCCGAGGAGACCGCCGAGGCCGTCGGCAGCACCGCGGGCGCCGTGCGCGTGGCGCAGCACCGTGCCCTCGCGCGACTCAAGGGCGAACTGAACGGACTGAGGCGGGAAGATGCCTGATTTCGGTCGGTGGACGTCCAACGGCGGAGACCCGTCGCTCAATGAGATCAATCGGGCGGACCGCTTCTTCGAGGCGCTCGCCGCCAAACAGCCGGTCTACTCGACGGATCCCGCCGAAGCCGAGCTCGCCTTCCTCTTCTCCGAGTTCCGCGACGACGTCCGGGACACGCCCATCACCGCGCCGGTCAGTCCCGGAGACGCCGTCCACGCCTTGCAGAGCGGGCTGGCCAGGAACCGGGGCAGCCGCAGATCCTTCGCGGTGATCGGGTCCGTGGCCGCGGCGATGCTGTGCATCGGCGGCTTCGGCACTGCCGTCTACGGCGCCGGGCCGGGCGACTCGCTCTACGGCATGCGAACCACGATCTTCGGCCAGCAGGAGGCCACCCGCGACGACCAGGTGTCGCTGGCGTCCGCCCAGCTTCAGCAGGTGCAGCAGCTGATCGACAACGGTCAGTGGGAGGAAGCGCAGGACAAGCTCGTCGCCGTCAGCAACACGGTGCAGAGCGTCGACGCTCCGGTGGAGAGCAAGCAACAGCTCGTCGAACAGTGGAATGCGTTGACGTACAAGGTGGTCGAGCAGGATCCCGCGGCCACCCTTCCGCCGGGGGAGCCGCTGCCGGTGCTGCCGTCGTCGCCGCTGACCTGGCTCCCGGTTCCCGTGGTGGAGGCGACGACGTCGCAGACCTCGACGACGTCCGAGTCGACGACCACCTCGGAGACCTCGCAGACCACGCTGACTTCACCGTCGGATTCGTCCGTGCCGCCGGAGGTGCTCCTGACGCCTCCGTCCGACGGGTCGACGACCCCGTCCGCGTCTGCCGGGTCGACGTCACCCACCTCGCCATCGTCTTCGTCGACGGCGCCGAGCACGACCCCGTCACCGACGTCGGCGCCGCCGAGCAGTACGACGACCACTGTGCCGCCGAGCAGTACGACGACCACCACGACGACTCTCGCATCGGCGACGACGACGACCACCACGACGACGGTGCCGCCGGTCGCCGAAGCGCCCGCGTCACAGCCACGGGTGCCTGCGAATTCGTCGGTCGCGGCGCCCGCCCCTTCGTCGGTGCCCGCCCCGGTCCCCGCGTCGTCGGCGCCCGCGGTCGCGCCGAGTCAACCCGTGACGTCGGCGGCCCCGGTCGAACGGCCGAGCGCCGAACCGACGACCACCACGCTGCTGCCGCCGTCGTAGCGGCCAGCAAAATCAGGCTGCGGATTCAGTCCTTGGACGAACTCGGCAGTATCGGACCGGAAGTGGCGCTCGGCAAACGAACACCCGCAGTGGCAGCTGGATCGGCCTAAGTGGGTGCGCCGAGGGCGAAGTACGCCGTCAGCGATATCCGTCGGACTCGGTGGTCGCCTCGTTGAGCGACGCATCGGCGTAGCCGCGGCAGTAGTCCCAGGTCACGTAGGCGTCTGGTTCGGGGTCGTAGGCCGGCTCATGGGGCCGGACGGTGCCGTCGACCAAGAGCTGCAGAAGGTTGGCCCGCAACATGTCCCAGTCGTGATAGTGATCCTGCTGGCACTCGTCGCAACAGACGACGAGACCGCGAATACCCTTGTGCGCCAACAGGGCTTCGTACACCGCGAGGTCGGCCAGATCGGCCTCGACGGCGATGCGTTCCTGCGGGTCCAACGGCTGACCGGGCTCCAGTGCGTCGAGAGCCGCCGTCGGATCGCTCGGATCGTCGGCGAAGGGGTCGGGCGGCAAACCCGGTGGCAGGTGGTCACGCACGGCTCCACACTACGCAGCACGTCGGGTATCGCGCCAGCGGTCCGCGCCGTAGTCCATGGCATTTCTGAGCGTGTCTGCGTGTTCCAACCACGTTGCCAATGGCGCGTGCGATCCAAGTGCCACGTTCGCCCCGATAGGATGGACCCTTAGTTCTGCGCCATCTGGAGGCCTCACCCATGTCGATCGCTGAAAGCAGCCTTCCCATCGCCGTTCCGGTGCCGACCGGGGGGGACGATCCAACCAAGATCGCGATGCTCGGGCTCACCTTCGACGACGTTCTGCTGCTCCCTGCGGCCTCCGACGTCGTGCCCGCGAACGCCAACACCTCGAGCCAGCTGACCAAGCGGATCCGGTTGCGGGTGCCGCTCGTCAGCTCGGCGATGGACACCGTCACCGAATCGCGGATGGCCATCGCGATGGCCAGGGCAGGCGGAATGGGTGTGCTGCACCGCAACCTGCCCGTCGCCGAACAGGCGGGGCAGGTCGAGACGGTCAAGCGGTCCGAGGCGGGCATGGTCACCGATCCCGTGACGTGCTCGCCCGACAACACCCTCGCCGAGGTCGACGCCATGTGTGCGCGGTTCCGGATCTCGGGCCTGCCGGTGGTCGACGCCGAGGGGTCCCTCGTCGGGATCATCACCAACCGCGACATGCGGTTCGAAGTCGACATGAACAAGCCGGTCTCCGAGGTGATGACCAAGGCCCCCTTGATCACCGCCCAGGCGGGTGTCACGGCAGACGCCGCGCTGGGGCTGCTGCGGCGGCACAAGATCGAGAAGCTTCCGATCGTCGACGGCCGCGGCAAGCTGACCGGGCTCATCACCGTCAAGGACTTCGTCAAGACCGAGCAGTTCCCGTTGGCCACCAAGGACAGTGACGGTCGCCTGCTGGTCGGTGCCGCGGTCGGTGTCGGCGGGGATGCCAGGGAGCGCGCCATGACGCTCGTCGACGCGGGTGTCGACGTCGTGATCGTGGACACCGCTCACGCGCACAACCGCGGCGTGCTGGACATGGTGCACTGGGTCAAGACGGTTGCCGGCGACCGTGTCGAGGTGGTCGGTGGCAACGTCGCCACCCGTTCGGCTGCGCTGGCACTCGTCGAGGCAGGCGCGGACGCCGTGAAGGTCGGCGTCGGCCCCGGCTCGATCTGCACCACCCGCGTCGTCGCCGGGGTGGGCGCGCCACAGATCACCGCCATCCTCGAGGCCGTCGCCGCGTGCGCACCCCACGGTGTGCCGGTGATCGCCGACGGCGGTCTGCAGTACTCGGGCGACATCGCGAAGGCGCTCGCGGCCGGCGCGTCGACCGCGATGCTCGGCTCGCTCCTGGCAGGCACCGCCGAGGCGCCGGGCGATCTGATCTTCGTCAACGGCAAGCAGTTCAAGAGCTATCGCGGCATGGGGTCACTCGGCGCCATGCAGGGTCGTGGCGAGCAGAAGAGCTACTCCAAGGACCGCTACTTCCAGGACGACGTGTTGAGTGAGGACAAGCTGGTGCCCGAGGGCATCGAGGGCCGGGTGCCCTTCCGCGGGCCGCTGTCGACCGTCATCCATCAGCTCACGGGTGGCCTGCGGGCGGCGATGGGATACACCGGTTCCCCCACCATCGAGCACCTTCAGCAGGCGCAGTTCGTCCAGATCACCGCGGCGGGTTTGAAGGAGAGTCACCCGCACGACATCACGATGACGACTGAAGCCCCGAACTACTACGCGCGTTAGGGACTCGAAGGCGAGGAGCGAACGGTGAAGACGAGCGCTCGCGCGAGGAGCCAACGGTGAAGAGGAGACAATCCCGTCATGCGTGACATGGTCGAAATCGGCATGGGCAGAACGGCCCGGCGCACCTACGAACTCCGCGACATCAACATCGTGCCGTCACGACGCACGCGTTCGTCGCAGGACGTGTCGACGGGCTGGCAGCTCGATGCCTACCGCTTCGAGATCCCGGTCGTGGCGCACCCCACCGACGCATTGGTGTCGGTCGAGTTCGCCATCGAGATGGGGAGGCTCGGAGGGCTCGGGGTGCTCAACGGCGAGGGCCTGATCGGCAGGCACGCCGACGTCGAGTCGAAGATCGCCCAGGTCGTCGAGAAGGCAGCGGCCGCATCTGAGGAGCCGTCGGCGGCGATCCGGCTGCTGCAACAGCTGCACGCCGCACCGCTCGACCCAGACCTGTTGGGCAGCGCGGTCGCTCGCATCCGCGACGCGGGCGTCACCACCGCCGTCCGGGTCAGCCCGCAGAACGCGCAGGCTCTCACACCCGCACTCGTCGCCGCCGGGATCGACCTCCTCGTCATCCAGGGCACCATCATCTCCGCCGAGCGCGTCGCGCAGGACAGGGACGGATCCGGGGAACCGCTGAACCTCAAGACGTTCATCTCCGAACTCGACGTCCCGGTGGTGGCCGGCGGCGTGCTCGACCATCGCACCGCACTGCACCTGATGCGCACCGGAGCGGCCGGCGTGATCGTCGGATACGGCTCCACCGCCGGCGTGACCACCAGTGACGAGGTGCTCGGCATCAGCGTGCCGATGGCCACCGCGATCGCCGACGCCGCGGCCGCGCGGCGCGAGTACCTCGACGAGACGGGTGGCCGCTACGTCCACGTGCTCGCCGACGGTGACATCCACACCTCCGGCGAGCTGGCCAAGGCCATCGCATGCGGGGCCGACGCCGTCGTGCTCGGCACTCCGCTGGCAACGGCCGCCGAGGCGCTCGGCGACGGCTGGTTCTGGCCGTCGGCAGCCGCACATCCGTCGCTGCCCCGCGGGGCGCTGCTGCAGGTGGCTCAGGGCGAGCGCCCGTCGCTGGAACAGGTGCTCGGAGGACCGTCCGACGATCCCTTCGGCTCGCTGAATCTCGTCGGCGGGTTGCGCCGGTCGATGGCCAAGGCCGGGTACTGCGATCTCAAGGAATTCCAGAAGGTCGGCCTGACCGTCGGCTCCTGACGGATTCCTCGCACTGAGCGGGTTTTTCTCGCATTCAGCCTGGATATCGACGTGTTCGTAGATATCTTTGGCTCCCACGGACGTTCAGTGGGGGAGCAATGTCGTCATCTTCGCGTGGGTGGTTCACGCCGGTCCCGGCGGCGGCCGACGGTTCGACGTTGTCGGAGTTCGTCCAGAAGGGGCGAAAGCGGGAGGTGCGCCGCACCTTCACGATGATGGTGGTGCTGCATCTTCTGCAGATTCCGCTGTTCATGGTCGGAATGGGGTGGTGGCGTTCCGTCGCCGATCTCGGCGACGTCGTGCCGTGGCGGCTGCTGATGGCCATCGATCTGGGGATCATCCTGGCCAGACTGTTCGTCACCTACCGCGCCTGGGGTCTGCTGCAGTCACGGCGTCCAGGTCCGCGCCTGCTCGACTGGGGAGGCGTCGCCGTCTTCGTGGTCGCGGTCGGCTCGCTGGTGAACTTCATCGGCGACGTCGCGGTCTGGTTCGCCGTCGATCTCCCCGCGGGAGTAGACCGAGGCTGGCTCCAGGTGCTCATCGACTGGTGTTACCGGCCTGGGCAGGTGATGAGCGTCGTAGCGATGTTCGTCCTGTTGGCAATGGCGTTCTGGCCCAACATCACCGATGACATCTACCGGGCCGAGATCGACGATCCGGCGGGTGCCGCGGCGAAGGTCACGGCAGGACCGGCGACCGCGGCGAACGAGGGCACCGTCATCTGCTGCTCGGGTGGCGGGATCCGGGCCTCGGCCTTCAGTCTCGGCGGGCTGCAAGTACTTCAGGACACGGGGATCTACCAGAAGGCCTCCGCGGTGATCGGTGTGAGCGGTGGTGGATATACCGCCGCGGGCCACCACGTGGTGCGGTGGAACGTCCACAAGCCAGCGCACGAGCTACCTGAACGCGAGACATCCCGGCGAATCGTCGGGCCCCGTCGACTACACCGGATCCGCAAGGTTCTGCGGCACCGCTACCCGGTGACGGGAGACTGGGACCTGCAACCGGCGGACATGTACGCGTTCGCCCCGACCAGTCCCGAACTGAGCTGGCTGCGCCGCCACACCCGGTACATCTTGGACAGCGCAGGCACGCTCGTCGAGGCGGTGTTGTCCCTTGCCTTCGGAATCGCCGTCAACATGGTGCTGGTCGCCGTCGCCATCGGCGCAGTGGGCTGGCTGTCGGGCTGGCTGTTCCTCGCGTCGGGCCGGCTCAACACCGGGACCGCCGGGTACAGCATCCCGGCCAGACGCTGGGTCGCCGAGTTCGGTGGCGACTGGGGGCACGACTGGAAGTGGGTGCCCGTGGTGTGGGTGGTGTTGTTGGTGGTGGGAGTGGGCGCCTTCGTGGTGGAGAAGCTCATCGATCGGTTCACCACCCCCTGGATAAGGCTCCGCAAGGCGCTGCGGTCCACCAGTCGACTCGGCTTGTTCGGCGCCGCAGGAGCATTCGCCCTCCTCGAGGCGGTCCCCTGGCTGGTGGAGTCGGCGGCCGGATGGGCGGCAGGCAGCCCATCGCCACTTGCCTGGTTGATCCACCAGGCCGGGGTGGTGCCCAACGGCATCTGCGACAAGATGCTGTGGGAAACACACGCCGGGTGTGGCGTTCGCGCTGGCGGCTCGGTGAACACCCCGGGAATCGGCGCGGTGCTGACGATCAACTCGGTGTCCATCGCTGCCGTGGTGAGCTCGATTCTGGCCGTCCTGGCATCGCTCAGTAATCAAGATCCGGCCAAAGGCCAAGAGGGTAAGGCGCTTTCGCGATTCATCGGGAAGATCTGGGCCAAGATCAAGGATCCGGTGGTGCCGTATGTCGCGGTCACCGTCCTTGCCGTCGTCGCGGTGATCTCGCTACTGCGCACCGTCAGTCTGGTGGTGATGGACACGGCCACGATCGCCGACTGGCGGACCGGGTTGATCCTCACCGGCGCACTGATCCTCGTGCGGGTCTTCACCGAACCCAACCGGACTTCGATGCATCAGTTCTTCCGGGAGCGGATCTCCGCGGCGTTCTTCGTGTTCCGGAGTTCTAGGACCAAGGCCGATCCGATCGACTACCGTCGGCCGCTGCGGTTCTCCGAGGCAGGCCCCGGGCCCGGGAAAGGACCCCGGCTGATCGCCTGCGCGGTGGCCAACGTGACCGACTCCGATCTCATTCCCTCCAAACGCGGATGCACGCCATTCGTGTTCGACGATGCGAAGATGGGCCTTACGGAGCGTGTACTGCCCCGCCGATATGCTCAAAGATCAAGTGCAGCATATGAATTCGCTGCAGACGAGTACTATCGCGATGCCACCATCCCGGCCGCGGTGGCGATGAGTGCGGCGGCGTTCTCACCGCTCGCCGGCCGCGAGAACGTCCGGATCGCGCCCTATCGTGTCGTGCTCGCGCTCGGCAACGCCCGCCTTGGCGTGTGGCTGCCCAATCCTCTCTGGATGGACGAGGTGGCGATGATCACGCGACTCCTCGGCCTGCAGCGGTATGCCGAGGCGCGGGCGCTGTGGGCCGAACTGCCGCAGCGGGACCGGGACTATCTGAAGAAGACGTCGAAGGCCGTGAAGGAGATGGCCAGCGACGGTGAGTTGTACATCCCGCGGTATCGGCGAGGGTGGTTCGCGATCTACCTCACGCTCGTGGCACCGATCAGAGGGGTCTTCAAGAAACCGGGCATCTTCAGCCTCATTCAAGAAGCGTTCGGCAATGCTTCGGTCTACGACCGCTTCCTCTACGTCACCGACGGTGGCCACTACGACAACCTGGGCCTCATCGAGGCCCTGCGCAGGAAGTCACGCGAGATCTACGTGCTGGACGCCTCCAACGATCCCGAGGACACGTTCCGGGCGCTCGGGCAGGCGATGGCCACCGCTCAGATGGACCTCGGCTGCGACGTCACGATCGACCTCCGGGTGATGCGTCGCCGCAACAAGGAGCAGTCGCGCGCGGCCTGGTGTTCGGGAACCTGCCGCTACGACGACGGGACCACCGGCGTGATCCACGTCGTCAAGGCCATCCTGACGAAGGACGCCCCGTGGGACATCGAGGGGTATGCGACGGGCCACAGTGACTTTCCGCGCACCAGCACGGGTCGGCAGCTGTACAGCGAGTTCGACTTCGAGGCCTACCGCGCTCTCGGCGAGCATGCGGTGAAGCGTTTGCTCGAGGACCTCGAGGCGGTTGACGCGCGCCCGCGAGGGGAGGCCGACGCGTTTACAAGTTAGGGTCCCCTGTCTAGCACGTTACCCGCGGGTAAGTTCATAATGGGCCGATGGATCCTGACTACGACGTCCTGATCATCGGCTCGGGTTTCGGGGGCAGCGTTAGTGCGCTCAGGCTCACCGAGAAGGGCTACCGCGTCGGCGTGCTCGAAGCCGGTCGACGGTTCGAGGACGAGGACATGGCGAAGACGTCGTGGGACCTCCGCAAATTCCTCTGGATGCCGAAGCTCGGCATGTACGGCATCCAGCGCATCCATCTTCTGCGCAACTGCATGATCCTGGCGGGCGCCGGTGTCGGTGGCGGTTCGCTGAACTATGCCAACACGTTGTACGTGCCGCCGGAGCCCTTCTTCGCGGACAAGCAGTGGGCGCACATCACCGACTGGCGTGCCGAGCTGATGCCGCACTACGACCAGGCCACCCGCATGCTCGGCGTGGTCACCAACCCGACCTTCACCGATGCGGACCGCATCCTCAAGGAGGTGGCCGACGACATGGGCGTCGGCGACACCTTCGTGCCAACCCCGGTCGGCGTGTTCTTCGGTGAGGACGGCAAGAAGGAGCCGGGCAAGACGGTGCCGGATCCGTACTTCGGCGGGGCAGGCCCGGCGCGGACCGGCTGCATCGAGTGCGGGTCCTGCATGACGGGCTGCCGTTACGGCGCGAAGAACACGCTGTTGAAGAACTACCTTGGCCTGGCGGAATCGGCTGGGGCAGACGTCATTCCGATGACGACGGTGACGAGCGTGGAGCCGCAACCCGACGGAAGCTGGAAGGTGCACACCGCGCGCACGGGACGTTGGCTGCGCAAGAAGAAGCACACCTACACCGCGTCCAACGTCGTGGTCGCCGCGGGCACGTGGGGCAGCCAGCAGCTGCTGTTCAAGATGCGCGATACGGACAGACTGCCGCAGCTGTCCGACAAGCTCGGCGTCCTCACGCGGACGAACTCCGAATCCATCGTCGGTGCGGGTCGGCTGCGGGTGCGCGACGATCTCGACCTCACCCACGGCGTGGCCATCACCTCGTCGATCCACCCGACCGAGGACACCCACATCGAGCCCTGCCGCTATGGCAAGGGGTCCAACGCCATGGGACTGCTGCAGACCCTCATGACCGATGGTCTGCTCCCGGACGGCACCGGCGTGCCGCGCTGGAAGCAACTGGTGCAGTCGGCGCGGTCCGACCCCAGGGGCACGCTGCGGCTGCTGAACCCGCGAAAGTGGAGCGAGCGCACCATGATCGCGCTGGTCATGCAGCACCTCGACAACTCCATCACCACCTACACCAAGCGCAGCAAGCTCGGCTTCCGCCGCGTGGTGAGCAAGCAGGGTCACGGCGAGCCGAACCCGACGTGGATCCCGGCGGGCAACGAGGTCACCCGCCGGATCGCGAAGAAGATCGACGGCGTCGCGGGCGGCACCTGGGGCGAGCTGTTCAACATCCCGCTGACCGCGCACTTCCTCGGCGGGGCCGTGATCGGGGACAGCCCGGAACACGGTGTCATCGACGCGTACCACCGCGTGTTCAACTACCCGACGCTGTACGTGGTCGACGGCTCGGCGATCTCGGCGAACATGGGCGTGAACCCGTCGCTGAGCATCACCGCCCAGGCCGAGCGCGCGGCGTCGCTGTGGCCCAACAAGGGAGAGGTCGATCAGCGGCCTGCCCAGGGGCAGCCCTATCAGCGACTGGCGCCCATCGCACCCGAACATCCGGTGGTACCGGCCCATGCACCTGCGGCGTTGCGCCGGCTGCCGATCGAACCCGTCAGCTCGGCGGGCTGATC
>JAOPUT010000069.1 GCA_025963385.1 Mycobacterium sp. | reverse complement strand
CCGGACTGATCATGATCGGGTGGTGGACCGGTTTTCCGTACTGGATCACGGTGGCGGTGTGCATCGTGGGCGGCGTGCTCGGCGTGATGTACTCCGTGCCCTTGCGCCGAGCCCTGGTGACCGGCTCGGACCTGCCGTACCCGGAGGGCGTCGCCGCGGCCGAGGTGCTCCAGGTCGGTGAGGCCGCGGTCGACGGCGGTGAGGGCAACAGGCGAAGCCTGCGCGCGATCGTCGTGGGTTCGCTTGCGGCAGGCGGGTTTTCACTCCTGGCCGCTACCAAGGTGATCCTCAGCGACATCGCCGTCTACTTCCGCCTCGGCGCCGGTGGCTCCACGATCGGCGCGAGCCTCTCACTGGCGCTCATCGGCGTCGGCCATCTGGTGGGCGTCACGGTCGGCTTCGCCATGGTCGTCGGTCTGGTGATCTCCTACTTCGTGTTGTTGCCGACGCTGACGTGGGGCGACATCACCGGTGGCGACGCGGTCGAGGACATCGTCTCGAGCACGTTCTCGCACGACGTCCGGTTCGTCGGGGCCGGCGCCATCGCCATCGCGGCCATCTGGACACTGCTCAAGATCATCGGTCCGATCGTCCGGGGGATCCGCGCGGCCGCCGTCTCGTCCAAGGCACGGCGCGGCGGCAATCAGGTCGAGCTGACCGAACGGGACCTCCCCATCGGGATCGTGGGCGGCACGATCGCGGTGTCGCTCATCCCCATCGGTCTGCTGTTGTTCTGGTTCCTCGAAAGCACGCAGATCGGCGGCAACAAGCCCCTCATCATCGCGGTCACGCTCGTGTTCGTCGTCGTCATCGGGGCAGTTCTGGCATCGGTCGCCGGTTACATGGCAGGCCTCATCGGTTCGTCCAACAGCCCGATATCGGGGCTCGGCATCCTCGTCGTCGTCATTGCATCGCTCGTGCTCGTGCTGGTGCACGGCCGCAGTGACGACGCGGCGCAGACGGCGGGCCTGGTGGCCTACGCACTGTTCGCCACGGCGATCGTGTTCGGCATCGCGACCATCTCCAACGACAACCTTCAGGACCTCAAGACGGGCCAGCTCGTCGGCGCCACGCCGTGGCGCCAGCAGGTCGCACTGGTGATCGGCGTCGTCTTCGGTGGCTTGGTGATCCCGCCCGTGCTCAGCCTGCTGAACAGCGCGTTCGGTTTCGCGGGCGCCCCGGGTGCTGGCGAGAACGCTTTGGCCGCACCGCAAGCCGCGTTGATCTCGTCACTCGCCAAGGGCGTCTTCGGTGACGACCTCAACTGGAGGTTGTTGGGTCTCGGCTTCGCCATCGGCGCCGTGGTGATCGTGATCGACGAGGTGCTGAAGCGGAGGACGAAGTTCGCCCTTCCCCCGCTGGCGGTGGGGATGGGCATGTACCTACCGATGTCGCTGACCATCGTGATCCCGATCGGCGCGCTCCTTGGCCGCTTTTACGACAAGTGGGCGGACCGAAAAGGCGGCTCCGCCGAAGACATAGCGCAGAAGAAGCGCCTCGGCGTGCTGATGGCCACGGGCCTCATCGTCGGCGAGAGTTTGTTCGGCGTGGTGTTCGCGGGGATCGTCGCCGCGTCCGGCACCGACACCCCACTGGCGATCGTGGGCAAGGGATTCGCGAACTGGGGTGAGATCCTGGGCGTCGTCCTGTTCGTCGGCGTCATCGCAGCTCTGTACAAGTGGACTCGGCGGCTGGCCGACACCGACCGAACCGGCCGCCCGACCGTCTAGGCTGTACACACCTACACGGGCAGGAACCCGCGGAGTCCGCGACGTCCCTGCACACGCGCGTTGAGCCAAGACCCTGCCGACGCGACCTCTCGTCACCGGACGGGGGCCGTCCGAGCCGAGCAGAGATCAATAACGCGATGGCCATCTCCAATGTCGCCCAATATGCCCACCTGAGCGAGTCCCAACTCGAGGCGTTCGCCGCCGCCCTCGACGACGTTCGCCGCGACGTCGAGAGCAGTCTCGGAGCCAAGGACCGGGCCTACATCCGCCGGACGATCGCATTTCAGCGAGCGCTCGAAGTGGCCTCCCGCCTGACGATCGCGTGCACGAGGAGCAGGCGGGGCTGGTGGGCCGGCACCCTTGGCCTGGCTGCAGCCAAGAGCATCGAGAACATGGAGCTCGCCCACAACATCGGCCACGGCCAATGGGATTGGATGAACGATCCCGAGATCCACTCCACCACGTGGGAGTGGGACATGGCGGGACTGTCCTCGCAGTGGCGCTACTCCCACAACTACCGCCATCACGTCAACACCAACGTCCTTGGTGTCGACGACGACCTGGGCTACGGCGTACTGCGCGTCACTCCCGATCAGAAGTGGAAGCCGGAAAATCTGGTCCAGCCGTTGCGAAGCCTGTTGCTGGCGTTGGCCTTCGAGTGGGGTATCGCACTGCACGACCTGTACTCCGAGCAGGAGCGGGCGACGACGGATGCGGAGAAGTCCGCCCACGGCAAGGCGCTGCTGCGCAAGATCGGTCGCCAGACCCGCAAGGACTACGTCCTGTATCCGGCGCTTAGCCACAGGCGTTGGCGACGGACGCTCGGCGCGAACGCGGCCGCCAACGTGCTCCGCAACGTCTGGGCGTACGTGGTGATCTGCTGTGGCCACTTCGCCGACGGTGCGGAGAAGTTCACCCCCGACACGCTGGAGAACGAGACCAAGGCCGAGTGGTATCTACGACAGATGTTGGGCAGCGCCAACTTCGATGCAGGCCCCGTGATGGCGTTCATGAGCGGCAATCTCTGCTACCAGATCGAACACCACCTGTTTCCCGACCTGCCGAGCAACCGTTACGCGGCCATCGCCAAGCGGGTACGGGCCCTGTGCGCCACCTACGGCCTGCCGTACACGACGGGCCACCTAGTTCACCAGTACCTGCTGACGGTGCGCACCGTGTTCACGTTGGCGCTACCGAACCGGCCCCTAGGAGTCCAGCAGCTGGAGCAGGTAAGCGCCGTAACCTGATTTCATCAGCGAGTGCGCCCGCTCGGCCAACTGGTCGTCGTCGATGAAGCCGAGGCGCCAGGCGACTTCCTCTGGCACACCGATCTTCAAGCCCTGCCTGCGTTCGATGGTGCGGACGTAGTCGCTGGCGTCGAGCAGCGAGTCGAACGTGCCGGTGTCCAACCACGCTGTGCCGCGGGCCAATACCTCGACGCCGAGCCGCCCCTGCTCCAGGTACGTCTGGTTGATGTCGGTGATCTCGTACTCGCCCCGCTCGGACGGGCGCAGCGACTTGGCGATCTCGACGACGTCGTTGTCGTAGAAGTACAGGCCTGGCACGGCGTAGTGCGATTTCGGGGTGGCCGGCTTCTCCTCGAGTGACAGCGCCCTGCCGTCGTCACTGAATTCGATCACGCCGTAGGCCGAGGGGTTGGCCACCCAGTACGCGAAGATCGCGCCCCCGTCGACGTCGCGGAAGCGGGTCAGGCTGGTGCCCAGGCTGGGGCCGTAGAAGATGTTGTCGCCCAGGATCAATGCCACCGAGTCGTCGCCGATGTGTTCGGCGCCGACGACGAAGGCCTGCGCGATGCCGTCGGGCCGGTCCTGCACCGCATAGGTGATGTTGGTGCCGAACGTCGAGCCGTCGCCGAGCAGTCTGGTGAACGCCTCCACGTCTCCGGCCGTGGTGATGACCTGGATATCGCGGATGCCCGCCATGATCAGCGTCGACACCGAGTAGTAGATCAGCGGCTTGTCGTAGACGGGCAACAACTGCTTGCAGACGCCCATGGTGATTGGGTACAGACGCGTGCCCGTGCCCCCGGCCAGGATGATTCCACGCATGGAAGCACCCTAATTGCTAGCCGGCACCCGGGCTTCCTCCACCACCGCTGCCGCTCGCTGCGCCCGGAATCTCGGGGCTGCGGGTCGGCGACACCGTCACCGTCTGCGTGACGGTGCTGGTGCTGGTGCTGGTGCTCGTCGACACGGTGGTGCTCGTGCTGGGTGTGGTCGTCGTGGTGGTCGTGGTCGGACTGTCCGTGGTGGTCGTCGTCGGCGTCTCGGTCGTCGTACCTGGCTCCTCGGTCTGCGTGACCGTCTCGGTGCCGCCGGTGGGGACCGGCGCGACGGAGGCGCCGGATGACGACGAGGTCGTGGTCGCGCTCGAGGTGGTCGACGTGGAGCTCGAGCCGTCACTGCCGGTCAGCGTCACGATGGCGTAGACGATGACCGCAATGACGATAACGCCCACCGCGCCGAGACCGACCAGGCCTGCAGGCGTGCGGTACCAGGGGACCGGCGGCTCCGGCGGTGGCGGTGGCGGTGGCTGCCCGTAGTCGTGTTGTTGGCCGTACTGGTCGTAGCCGCCATAGTTCGCGGCCATGGTCGGCTCGCTGTACGCCTGCGGTTCGCTGCGGGGGCCGTACTGCGTCGGCTCGTTGTTGGAGTAGTACGGGTCGTCAGGGGGTCCAGTGGGACCTTCGTTACGCGCCACGGTGATCAGTGTTACCCAGCGGCCGATCTCGTCAACCGTGGCCTTACCCGTCGGGTAATCGACCCGAGGCACGTTCCCGACGACGATCGTCGACGTGACCGACGCGATCCCCTCCTATGCCGTGGCCTATTTGCGCGACGTCGAGTTCGGCGACGACGTCATCCGTTACATGCGCGAGATCGACGACACCCTCCGGCCCTTCGGCGGCGAATTCCTGGTCCACGGAGGCGATCTCGACGTTCGCGAGGGGCACTGGGACGGGGCACTGGTCGTCATCCGCTTTCCCGATCGTGACGGCGCGGCGCGGTGGTACGAATCGGCCGACTACCAACGCATCCTTCCGCTGCGCACCAACAACTCGACCTCGATGGCGGCCCTGGTGGCCGGCGTCGCGCCGGGGCACACGGGCCGCAAGCGGGTCGAAGAAATCCTCGCCGGCTAGGCCAGTTGGCCCGGTTTTGCGGCGCCAATGCGGCGGGACACCCCCGAACGCGCAGGTTTTTTTGAAGGTTTTTTCGCCGCTCGACGCGCGTGCGCCGTCCGCTACCAACCAGTAACCCTCTGCCTGGGTGTCAATTTTCCGACGATTTGGCTCCGAAGCAGGAATAATTCCGGTCATCGCCGCTTCCAGCGAACCCCTTCGGTCGGGTACAGCAACGGCAAACACGTCCACAACTCCCCGCCCTCGACTCCCCGCGTCCTGGGATTTCGCAGGCCAGAGGCTTGTGGCCACGCACCGAATCCTGAAAACCCGAGTTGCCATCTGCCGTATTTCGGAAAAGATGCAATGGCACCCCGGCAGGAGGCGTACAGGTAATGGACACCGCCGGGACAGTCACCCGGATGAATTGACCAAGGGGAAACACATGAGCAAGTTGCGCAAGGCGGTGACCGTTGGTGTCGTCGCGGCGCTGGCCACCTTCGGAGTCGCCGCGTGTGGGGGTGACTCTGGAAGCAGCAGCAGCAGCGGCGGAGGCGGTGGTGGAGGCGGTGGCGAGATCAACGTCTCGATGACGTCGTTCCCGGACTACGTCGACCCGCAACTCTCGTACACGGTCGAGGGGTGGGAGGTCCTGTACAACACCTATACGCCGCTGCTGACCTACAAGCACGCCAAGGGCGAGGAGGGCACCCAAATCGTCGCCGGTCTCGCCAAGGACATGCCGTCGATCTCACCGGACGGCAAGACCTACAAGCTCACCCTGCGGCCCAACATGAAGTACTCCGATGGCACGCCGATCAAGGCCTCGGACTTCGCCTACGCCATCCAGCGCCTGTTCAAGGCGGACTCGGGCGGCTCGGTGTTCTTCGAAGGCATCGTCGGCGCCAAGGACTACGCCGCCGACAAGGCTCCGACCATCAGCGGTATCACCACCGACGACGCGTCCGGCGACATCACCATCGCGCTGGAGAACCCCAGCGGCACGTTCAACAACGTGCTGGCGCTCATGTTCGCCGCTCCCGTCCCGCCGAGTACCCCGCTGGACAAGGACGCGACCAACACCCCGCCGCCGTCGAGCGGGCCATTCATGATCACCAAGGTTGAAGCGCCCCAAACGCTGACGATGGAGCGCAACCCCAACTTCAAGACGGTCAAGGACGCTGGCGCGACGGAGGTCGCCGACGCGAACGTCGACAAGATCACCGTCACGCAGAACAAGAGCAACTCCGCGCAGGTGACAGGCGTCGAGCAGAACACCATCGACTTCATGGTCGACCCGCCCGACGCCGACCGCCTTGCCGAGGTCAAGTCGAAGTTCGGCGAGCGGTTCCGCCTCGACGACTCGATCAACACCTATTACTTCTTCATGAACAACAAGACGGCTCCGTTCAACGACATCCGGGTCCGCCAGGCAATCAACTACGCGATCGACCCCGAGGCCCTCAACCGCGTGTTCGGCGGACGCCTCCATCCCACGCAGCAGATCCTGCCGCCGGGCATGCCCGGGTACGAGGAGTACAAGCTGTACCCCGGCCCCGACATGGCGAAGGCCAAACAACTGATCGCAGAGGCGAATCCGACGGACAAGGACATCACCGTGTGGACCGATGACGAGCCGGACCGCAAGCGCATCGGTGAGTACTACCACGATGTGCTCACGCAACTCGGGTTCAACGCCACGCTCAAGGTGGTCGCCGGTGACGTGTACTTCGCGACGATCGGCAACACCTCGACGCCGGATCTCGACACCGGGTTCACGGACTGGTTCCAGGACTTCCCGCATCCGGACGACTTCTTCCGGCCGCTGCTCAACGGTGCGAACATCCTGCCGACGAACAACAGCAACTACTCGCAGGTCTCCATCCCCGAGAACGACGCCAAGATGAATCAGCTGGCTCAGGAGCAGCTGGGTGACAACGAGGACGTCAAGAAGCAGTACGCCGACTTGGACAAGTCCTACATGGAGCAGGCGGTCTGGGCGCCGTACGGCAACGAACAGCACTCCACGTTCACCTCGGATCGCATCGACTTCGACAAGACCATCCCTCATCTGCTGTTCACCCAGGACTACTCGGCACTGGCCCTGAAGTAGATGAGCGCCCCGACTACCGGGGACGTCGCGACACCGGGTATCCCCCCAGTACCCGCCGGCGTCCCCACCGAGGCGGTCCGCGGACGCAGCCCCTGGTATCTGGCGTGGATCCGGTTGCGCCGCAACCGGGTAGCACTGGGTTTCGGCGTGATGTTCCTGGCGATCGTCGTCCTGTGCATGGCTGCGCCGCTGTGGGCCGATCACGTGGCCCACACGGGACCGAACGAAAACCACATCACCGACAAGGTGATGATCGGCGGGCACGAGGAGTACGTGGTCTCGCCCGACGGCACCCCGATGGGACCCGGCCTGCACGGTCGCTACCTGCTGGGCGCCGACCAGAACGGCCGTGACGTCATGGTGCGGCTTCTGTACGGCGGCCGGACGTCGATCTGGATCGGGGTGGCTGCGGCGGTCGTCACCACCGTGCTGGCCGTCCTCGTCGGTCTGCTCTGCGGCTACTACCGCGGCTGGATCGACTCGGTGCTGTCGAGGGTCATGGACGTGGTCTGGGCGTTTCCGGTGCTTCTGCTCGGGATCGCGCTCGGTACGACGTTGGCGCTGGGCGGCCTCAAGATCGGCGGATTGGCCATCGCAGGCGACTCGCTCTGGATCCCGATCATGATCATCGGGTTGGTCTACGTGCCCTACATGGCACGCCCCATCCGTGGCGAGATCCTGGCCCTTCGCGAGAAGGAGTTCGTCGAAGCCGCAGTGGCGCAGGGCAAGGGTCCGATAAGGATCATGGTCTCCGAACTCCTGCCCAACGTGGTGTCGACCATCATCGTGTTCTTCACGCTCAACATCGCGAACAACATGCTGCTGGAGTCGTCGCTGTCGTTCCTCGGCGCAGGCGTGCGGCCGCCCAACGCGTCGTGGGGCACAATGATCGCCGACGGCTACCAAACCATCTACACCGCACCGCATCTCACCATCGTCCCCGGCGCGATGATCGTTCTCACGGTGCTGTCGCTCAACGTCTTCGGTGACGGCCTGCGCGACGCCCTCGATCCGCGGGCCAAGATCAGGCTGGAGCACTAGCCATGTTGCGATTCGCCGTGAGGCGATTGATCGGGATGGTCGCCGTGCTGTTCGCGATCTCGGTGATCGTCTTCCTGATCTTCAACGTCATCCCCAACTCCGATCCCGCGCAACGCATTGCGGGTAAGAACGCCAACCCGGCACTGGTCGGCCGGGTCAGGGCAGACCTCGGGCTCGACCAGTCGTTACCCGTGCAGTACCTGACGATGATGAAGCGGATCTTCACCGGCCAGCTCACGTCGTACGCGAGCTCGCAGAACGTCAACGAGCAGATCTGGAAGGGACTGCCCGCCACGCTGTCCCTGTGCATCGGGGCAGCCCTCCTCTGGATGGTGCTCGCCGTCGTGTTCGGCTACCTCAGCGCCGTCCACGCGGGCAAGTTCACCGACCGCGCGCTCACCATCCTCGCGCTGGTCGGCATCTCGGTGCCCGTGTTCTGGCTCGCGGCAATCCTGTTGTACTACTTGAGCTTCAAGGCACAGCTCTTCCCCACCAGTAGTTATGTGCCGCTGACCAAGAACCCAGGGCAGTGGGCATATCACCTGGTGTTGCCATGGATCACGCTGGCGGTGCTGTTCGTCGGCTTCTACAGCAGGGTGCTCCGCTCCAACATGCTCGACGTGATGAACGAGGACTACGTCCGCACTGCCCGCGCGAAGGGCATCAGCGAGCGCCAGATTCGCATCAAGCACGTGCTGCGCAACTCGATGATCCCGGTGATCACCTTGTTCGGCTTGGACTTCGGCGCCGTCGTCGGCGGCGGCGCCATCCTCACCGAGACGGTGTTCAACATCAACGGGGTCGGACTCTACGCGGGCCAGGCCATCGGCAGCCTCGATCTACCTCCGCTGATGGGCGTCACCATGTTCGGTGCGTTCTTCATCGTGCTGTTCAACACGATCGTCGACGTCCTGTACGCATTCCTTGACCCACGCATCCGACTCGGCGAGGCGGCCCCCGCATGATCCTTTCCGTTCGGGACCTCAGCGTCAGCTTCGCCACCGACGGTGGCGTCGTACGCGCCGTCGAGGGGGTGTCATTCGAGCTCGACAAGGGCGAGATCCTGGCCATCGTCGGGGAATCCGGCTCTGGCAAGAGCGTCACCGCGCAGACCATCCTCGGGCTGACGCGGGCGCCCAACGCGACGATCACCGGTTCCGTCGAGTTCGACGGCCGCGACCTCACCGAGCTGGACGACGAGAAGCTGCGCGACGTGCGCGGTAAGCGCATCGCAATGATCTTCCAGGATCCGATGACGTCGCTGAACCCCGTCTATCGCATCGGTGAGCAGATCGTCGAGATGATCCGGGCGCACCGGAAGGTGTCCAAGAAAGAGGCCCGTGAGAGCGCGGTCGATCTGCTGCGCTCGGTCGGGATCCCGAATCCCGAACGGCGAGTTCACGACTACCCCCACGAGTTCTCCGGCGGTATGCGGCAGCGCGTGATGATCGCGATGGCCCTGGCGCTGGATCCCGACGTGTTGATCGCCGACGAGCCGACGACCGCGCTCGACGTCACGGTGCAGGCGCAGATCCTCCGACTGCTGGACCGCTTGAATCGGGAGCGAGGGCTCGCGGTCGTGCTGATCACACACGACCTCGGCGTCGTCGCGGAGGTCGCCGACCGGGTCGCGGTGATGTACGCGGGACAGATCGTCGAGGACGCGACCCTGGAGAACCTCTTCTACGATCCTCAGCATCCCTACACCTGGGGGCTGCTGGGCTCACTCGCCCGTCTCGATCAGCCACGACCGGTGCGACTTGCTCAGATCGCCGGCTCCCCACCGTCACTGCTGAATCCGCCAACCGGCTGCCGTTTCGCCGCGCGTTGCCCGCACGAGTTCGAGAAGTGCTCCGAGCCACCGCCACTTCACGGCGATCGATGCTGGCTGGATCCAGCCGACAAGCGGCGCCTCCGTGACGTCGACGGGCGCATCGGACTGCGGAAGGCGGTGACGAGTTGAGCGAGCCGTTGCTCGAGGTGACCGACCTCGTCAAGCACTTCCCGATCAAGTCCGGCGTCGTCGTCGACCGCGTGGTCGCCCACGTGAAGGCCGTCGACGGCGTCAGCTTGACCATCAACGAGGGCGAGACGCTGGGCCTCGTCGGCGAATCCGGCTGCGGCAAGTCGACTCTCAGCCGGACCATTCTCCAGCTCACCGCTCCGACGTCGGGGTCGGTGCGCTTCTGCGGCGAGGAACTGGTGGGTCGGTCACGCCGCAGCCTGCGCCCGGTGCGACGGCAGATGCAGATGATCTTCCAGGATCCCTATGCGTCGCTGAACCCACGCAAGAGGGTCGGGCAGATCATCGGTGAGCCGATCGAACTGCACGGCCTGGCCAGCGGTCGCGACGTGAACCGGCGCGTGCAGGAGTTGCTCGACCGCGTCGGCCTCAGCGCCGAGCACGCCAGCCGCTATCCCCACGAGTTCTCCGGCGGCCAGCGCCAGCGCATCGGCATCGCCAGAGCGCTGGCACTGCGACCGAAGCTGATCATCGCCGACGAACCTGTGTCCGCGCTGGACGTCTCCGTACAGGCGCAGATCGTCAACCTGCTGAAGGATCTCCAAGAGGAACTTGGTCTGTCATATCTGTTCGTCGCGCACGACCTCGGCGTGGTGCGGCACGTCTCGGACCGGGTGGCGGTCATGTACCTTGGCAGGATCGTCGAAAGTGCGCCCGCTGCACAGCTTTACGATCGCCCTCTACACCCGTACTCGAACGCGCTGCTCTCCGCGGTGCCGATTCCGGACCCGAAGCTCAACTTCGCGCGCGAACGGTTGGTCCTCGAGGGTGACGTGCCGAGTCCGATCGACCCGCCCTCCGGGTGCCACTTCCACACACGTTGCCCGTGGGCGACCGAGGTGTGCGACGTGGACGACCCCGTCCTAGAGGAACTCGAGAGCGCCCACGTCGTGGCCTGCCATCATCCACGAAACCTTGCCGAGAAGAACTGAACTGATCAACCCGCCGGAGCTGCTGCGCTGGGGGTAGCCGAGGCGGACGCCGCCGCCGCGTCGGCCGCCGCCTTGGCCGCCCTGCCCTCGGGGCTCGCGGCCGAGAAGCCGGGGGTCTTGCCGCTGGCCGCTCCGTCGTCGCAGTTCAGCGAGACGAGCAGCTGCTGTGTCGCCGAGCCCGCGCTGTTCTCGGGTGGCGGCACGGTGCGCTGGACGGTGTTGGTGACCAGGCAGTCCGGCCATGCCTTCTGATCGCCGACCGTGGTCGAGACCACGGGGGTCAGACCGGCGCTGCTGATCGCCGATTGGGCATCGCTGTACTTCTGTCCGACGACGTCGGGCGCGGACGCCTGCGCCACACCGGTGCCCAACAGCACCATCGCCGTGGCGGCCGACCCCGCGAGGATCGAACCAGTGGCCAGCTTGCGCACGTCAGCCCCCGCTCTTCGGGACGGCCTTGCCGATGGCCTCGACCGTGTCGGGGGTCGTCATGGTCGCCGTGGCGCCCATCGTCATGGCATTGTCAGTCGGCTGGACGTAGGTGGTGTTGGCAGGCGCGTCGCCCGAGCCGGCCAGGTCAGTCCCGCTGGGACTTCCCTGTCCGTAACCGAGGCTCATTACCCCCAGCGTGACGAACGCCGCGGCCCCAGCCAGTCCAAGCACCTTCACGCGCAGACCCATGGTCTGCGATCTCTTCTCGGTCATCATCAGATCGTGGACCGCTTCCCCACGGAGACGCTGAATCCAAACTGTGACATTGCTTGTCGCGCTTTTCGGCTCACAGGAATCAGTACGGGTACTGGGGCTGCTGGTACACCGGCGGTTGGTATGGCGGGTATGGCTGGTACGGCTGATAGGTCTGCTGCGGCGTCGGAGTGGCAGGGACCTGGATCGGAATCGGCACGGGCACGAACGGGACGGTGATGTAGCTCGTCGTCATGGTCGGCGTCGTCGACGTCGTCGTGGTCGTGGTGGTGGGCGTCGTCGTGGTGGTCGTGGTGGTGGGCGGTGTGGTGGTGGTCGTGGTGGTCGGTTGCGTCGTGGTCATCGTCGTGGTGACCGGGCGCTCCACCGTCACGGTCTCCGTCGGCGGTGGCGGAGGCGGCGCCTCGCTCGTCACCGTGACGACGTTCTGCGGCGGCGCCTCGGTCGTCGGCGGGGGCGGTGGCGGGGCGATGCTCGTGGGCGGCGGGGCAGGTGGCGACGTGGCGGTTACGGGAGCGGTGGTCGGCGTCGGGCGAGTCTCGTCGGTCGCGCTGGTCAAGGCGATCGCGACACCGCCGACGGCCACCAGTGCGACCACCGCGGCGACGCCAAAGAGCAAGAGCGGCAGGCGTTGCCACGACCGAGGCTCGTCATCCTGCCTCGGGTGGTACTGCGCCACGACACGGGTGGTGCTGGAGTCGGCGTACGGATCGGCGTAGGGGTCCTCACCCGTGTACGGGGTGGGATCGCCGACGGTGTCGTCGTCCTGGGACCACGCCAGCGCCCGGAACGTCGAGGAGTCGGGCGCCGCACTGGCCATCGCTCCCGTGATGAGAGGCATTGGTGCGACGCCGGTCTGCGCGTCGGCGTCCGCACCGTAGGCCGCGAACAGTGCGGCTCCCACCGCGGCGTCCAGCGCCGGGTGCGGCGTGGTCACCAAGGAGTTGCGGTCGCCCTCGGTGAGTCTGCGCGTGACCAGCGGAATCCGCGCGCCGCCACCGACGGCGACTACCGCGGACAGGTCGGCCGGCGCAATTCTGTTGCGCAGCAACGATTCCTCGAGCTCGGACAGCACGGCCGCGAGCGGAGCCTCCATCAACGCGTCGAGCTGGTCGCGGCTCACTCGCACGGCCGACTGGTGCACTGGCAACTCGACGCGGATCTCCGCCTCCGTCGCCTCGGACAGCTCCTCCTTGGCCTGCCTGCACGCTTCCCGCAGTCGCGTCAGTGATCCCACCGACGCGGTGCCTGCGGGATCGACGTCGCCCGCGATCTCGTCGAGCACGTGCGCGAGAAGTGACTGGTCGATCTGGTCACCGGAGAACTCCGTCAGCCGGGTGGTCTCGATCGGTTCGAACGACGCCGCCGCGTCGGCGAGGGTGATGCTGGTGCCGCCACCGCCGAAGTCGAGAAGGGCCACGACGCCGTGTACGGGGAGGCCGGGGTTGGCGCCCAGGGCGGTGAGCGCCGCGACGGCGTCCGACACCAACCGCACCGGCACGCCGTTCGGAGCGAGGCTGGGCTTGGTCCGCATGGCATCGCGAAGCGACCGCAGCGTGCTGCCCTTCCAGTGGGCGGGGACGGCGACGGCGATCTGCGACGCCTCGCCGCCCGCTTCGACGACCATCGCGTCGAGCGCCTCGACCATCAGCACGTCGGCGCGGTAGGAGATGCCGTCGTCGGCGATCAGCGGCACGGGGTCCCCGACGCGTTCGACGAAACCGCTCAGCACCTGTCCGGCGATGGGCAGCACTGATCGCCGGATGACTGGTTGATTGCCGACACGGGCCGCGACCAGGTTGGTCGTCCCGATCGACAACCCCAACGGGTCGCTCATAACGTCGGCAAGGATAACCCGCCCCGCCGGGCAAACGCGTCAGACACTCCGTGAGATGTCGGCGAACAACGTTCTGGCAGCTAGGTTTTGGCTGTGAGCAGGCTTTGCACGAGGACCTGAAGTCCACAGGTTCGGTGACGTTCGGGCCCACCGGCAATAGGTGTCACCGGCAATTTCGCAGGGTCGACGGCATTTCGGCAACCGCAGGCGAACCACGCCGTGATTTGACGTATCCGTCAACGCAACTCGTGGGATCACCGTGTGACGTCGGGCGGCTCTGTGTTGCAATGACGGACATGGGTGACATCGAAGACATTCAGCGAGTCAAGTACCGGTACCTGCGCGCGCTCGACACCAAGCACTGGGACGAGTTCGCAGACACGCTCACCGACGACGTGATCGGCGACTACGGCGAGTCCCTCGGCGAAGAGCATCACTTCACCGACCGCGCCACCCTCGTCGAGTTCATGCGCAACGCGATGCCCGCCGACGTCATCACCGAGCACCGGGTCACACATCCCGAGATCGACGTCGACGGCGACGAGGCGACGGCCACCTGGTACCTGCAGGACAAGGTCATCGTCCCGAAGTTCGACTTCATGCTGATCGGCGCGGGGTTCTATCACGACCGTTACCGACGGACCGCCGACGGTTGGAAGATCAGCGCCACCGGCTACGACCGCACCTACGACGCCTCGTTGTCGACCTCGGCACTCAACTTCAAGGTGAAAGCCGGTCGTGCCGTTAATCTTTGACGTTACTTGGACACCGCGATGAGCGCACCGGGTCGCAGCCACTTGATGATCTGCACCAGTTTCGCGTCGTCGATGGCGACGCAGCCGGCCGTCGGTCCGCCGTCGGTGGTGTGAAGGAAGAAGGCGCCGCCGTTGCCAGGGACGCGCTGCTTGTTCACCCCCATCACCACGGCGTGCCGATATTGCGGGATCTCGAGGTTCTCGGTGCCACTGCTCGGGTTGGTGTCGAATGGGCACTGCGACTTCTCGCAGATCTGCATGGTGTTGTAGGTCGGGCTCTTCATGTCGCCGTCCCACCAGTGGTTCTTCCCCACCTGGACGTACTGAAGGCCGCCGCCGGGATTGGGGGCCGTGCCGAACGCGAAGTCCAAAGTGAAGATGCCCATCGGCGTGAGCATCTGACCGTCGTGGGTCTCCGGCGCCATTCCCGCCGACCCGACATGGGCCGGGATCCCGGCGGCCACGGCCTGCCAACCGGCTGCCGTTCGCTCGTAGACGTCGAGCTTGGCGTCCGAACCACCAACGCCCACAACGGAAATGACCTGGGTGGCGGCACCGACGCTGGGCGCGAACCACGGCGTCAGTTCCGCGCGGGCCACCGGCGCGATGACCAAGCCCATGACCAACGCGCACAGCGAGATCAACAGTCGGCGCACAGGTTCAACGTCAACACACCCCGCTCTCGAGGTCAAGTAAAGGTTTAACAACGATCCTGGGGTCGAGAGATGAGTTGTGTCCTAAGCCCTTTCGCGCCCGGCTAGGTTGGGTGCCATGCAGCCAATACGAAGACGCCGCATCCGGCACCGCGGCATCCGCCAGATCGGCGAAGGCCTCGGCACGTTGGACCGTGAGGTCTTCGAGGCCATTGCCGAATCGCCCAGCCCCCTCCTGGACCGCTTCATGCCCCGGCTGACGGCCGCCGCGGACCATTCGAAGCTGTGGTTCGTGATCGCGGCCGCTCTGATGGCCACCAAGAAGACGTCGGTCCAACGTGGCGCGGGCCGCGGCGTGGCGTCGCTGGCCGTGACGAGTTTGGTGGCAAACCAGGTGGCCAAGCGAGTGTGGAAGCGCCCGCGCCCCGAGTGGGCGGCGGTCCCGGTGCTGCGGCGCTCGCGCCGGATGCCCACCTCGAACTCCCTGCCATCGGGCCATTCGGCCAGCGCAGCGGCCTTCGCGGTCGGCGTCGGCCTGGAGAACCCGCCCGTCGGCCTCACGCTGGCCCTGCTGGCGGGCATGGTCGGCGTCTCGCGCGTCGCCACCGGCGCGCACTATCCCGGCGACGTGCTTGCGGGCTTCGGCCTCGGTGCGGCGGTCGCCGTGGCGGGGGCCAAGATCGTGCCACCCATCGTCGAGGCGCGGATTCCCGTCGCCGACCCCCTGCGCGTCGACACGCCAGAGCGCCCCGACGGCGCGGGCGTGGTCCTGGTGATCAACCCCGCCTCCGGTAGCGGAACCGGCGCCCGGGTCATCGAGGAGGCCCGCGAAGCGCTGCCCGAGATGGAGATCGTCGAACTCGAGAAGGACGACGACGTCGAACAGGTGCTCCGGACGGCGGCCGAACGTGCCGAGGTGCTCGCGGTCGGCGGCGGCGACGGCACGGTGGCTGCGGCGGCGGGTGTGGCACTGGCCGCCGACCGGCCGCTGGCGGTCTTTCCCGGCGGCACGTTCAACCACTTCGCCAAGGACATCGGATGCGACACGGTCGCCAAGACGGTGGCGGCCATCCGCGAGGGCAGCGTCGCCTGCGTGGACGTTCTGCGCCTCAACGAGACCGGAACCGTGATCAACACCGCCAGCATTGGCGCGTACCCGACGTTCGTCCAGAAGCGGGAGAAGCTGGAGCATCGGATCGGCAAGCCGCTCGCCGGCGTGTATGCGATGTTCCAGACCCTGCGGCGCGGCGAACCGGTCCGCATCCGCTACGACAACAAGACCCTGCAGACGTCGCTGTTCTTCCTCGGCAACTCCACCTATCTGCCGTCGGGTTTCGCGCCCGCGCGACGACTGCGGATGGACGACGGCCTGATGGACGTGCGGATCCTGGAGACCGAGCGCCCCTTCAGCAGATTGCGGATCCTGACGTCGCTCGCGCTGGGACGGTTGGTGCGCAGCCCCCTGTACCACGAACTCCGGGTGCCCGAGTTCCACTTCAAGGCCGTCGACGGCCCGACTCTGTTGGCGCACGACGGCGAACTTGCCGACGAGCTCGACGAGGCGACCTTCAGCGTCAGGTACCGGGCGCTGCCGGTGTTTCGTCCGATCCCATGAGGATCAACGCGCACACCGAGAAGTAGAGGTAGCCGAGCGCCCACCCCGCCACCACGTCGGACAGGTGGTGGACGTTCAAGGCGACCCTCCCCACGCCGACCGACAGCACGATCACGACGCCTGCCAGCACGACCCACCGTCGCACGCCCGGCCGCACGTAGGGCAACAGCACCACGGCCAGCGCCAGCACGGCGACCATCGCGCCGACGGCATGGCCCGAGGGGAACGATGTCGACGACGCGAAGACCGCGGCGGTGGCAGGCCGGGGCCGGTTGGCCAGACCCTTGGCCACCTCGGTCAGTACGCCGGACAACTCGACGCTGACGAAGAGGAAGAGGGCAACGCGGAATTGGCGTCGGATCACCGCGTAGGCGACGAGTCCCAGCGTCAGCACGCGGAAGGACAGGGGCGAGAACACCGTGCACCACGCGTTCCAGAACGTCACCCAGCCGTGGTGCGCGACGGAGATTCGATGGGCCGTGGCCAGCGTCGACGCGTCGGGGCCCAGCACCCAGCTCCAGCCGAGGACCCATCCCGA
This sequence comes from Mycobacterium sp., assembly GCA_025963385.1. Taxonomy (GTDB): domain Bacteria; phylum Actinomycetota; class Actinomycetes; order Mycobacteriales; family Mycobacteriaceae; genus Mycobacterium. The sequence goes on along the minus strand of JAOPUT010000069.1, from coordinate 25,287 downwards.
CCAGGCGATTGCGTAGACAGCGGCCGACGCCACTGCCAGCCCTGCAAGCCAGCAGCGGTTCGTCACGAATCCGCGCTGTACCACCTGTAACACTTTTCACAACGGTACCGATGAGTCGAGTAGCGCCCGCGCTGCCATCACAAACCCCGACTCTTGATGGCAGCGCGGGCCATATTTGCTTCTGCTGGGAACACGGTCGTCACAGCGCCGAAACAACCCGGTCTTAGCTTTGCTAACCATGACTCAAGAGCTCAGCAAGGAGCCTGACGTCCCAGACAGCACTGGGATCGCTGAGGCCGACCTCGACGCCGGCCTGGACCAAATGACAGCCACCAAGGAGACCTTGGAGGACTACACGCTGCGCTTCGCGCCGCGGAGTTACCGCAAGTGGTCCACCCGGGTGGTCGGCATCTCGGCGCTTGGCGGCATCGCCTACCTCGCCGACTTCGCCATCGGGGCCAACATCGGCATCGCATACGGCACCACGAACGCGCTGTGGGGCATCCTCATCTTCGCCGTGGTCGTCATGGCCACCGGCTTCCCCGTGGCCTACTACTCGGCGCGGTACAACATCGACCTCGACCTGGTGACCCGCGGCAGCGGCTTCGGCTACTACGGCTCGGTGGTCACCAACGTCATCTTCGCGACCTTCACGTTCATCTTCTTCGCCCTCGAAGGCTCGATCATGGCCCAGGGCCTCAAACTCGGCCTCGGAGTTCCGCTGTGGCTCGGCTACGCGGCGTCGACGCTGATCATCTTCCCGCTGGTGATCTACGGGATGAAGGTGCTGTCCACGCTGCAGGTGTGGACGACACCGCTGTGGCTGATCCTGATGGTGGCGCCGTTCGTGTACCTCGTCGTCAGCCACCCGGAGTCGGTCGGCCAGTTCTTCGCCTACCAGGGTGAGAACGGCGTCAAGGGATTCGACCTCGGTTCGACGCTGCTGGCAGCCGGCGTGTGCCTGTCGCTCATCGCACAGATCGCCGAGCAGAACGACTACCTGCGCTTCATGCCCCCGAAGACGCCGGAGAACAAGCGCAGCTGGTGGACCTGGATGTTCCTGGCCGGCCCCGGCTGGGTCATCTTCGGCGCCATCAAGCAGATCGTGGGCCTGTTCCTCGCGGTGTACCTGATCGCCAACGTCGCCGACAGTGCAGGCATCGCCAACCAACCGGTGCACCAGTTCCTGGAGATCTACCAGAACTTCCTGCCGCCGTGGCTGGCCATGACGCTGGCCGTCTGCCTGGTGGTCATCAGCCAGGTCAAGATCAACGTGACCAACGCCTACTCCGGCTCGCTGGCATGGACCAACTCGTTCACCCGCGTCACCAAGACCTACCCCGGCCGCCTGGTGTTCCTGGGCTTCAACCTGCTGATCGCGCTGATCCTGATGGAAGCGAACATGTTCGACTTCCTGAACACCATCCTGGGCTTCTACGCCAACTGCGGTATGGCGTGGGTCGTGGTGGTCGCCTCCGACATCGTGTTCAACAAGTACCTGTTGAAGCTGTCGCCGATGCAGCCGGAGTTCCGTCGCGGCATGCTGTACAACTTCAACCCGGTCGGCTTCGGCTCGATGCTGATCGCCGCCGGGCTGTCGGTCATCGCGTTCTTCGGCGGTCTCGGCTCGGCGATCCGGCCGTACTCGCCGCTGGTGGCCATCGGGCTGGCGCTGGTGCTTCCCCCCATCATCGCGGTCGCGACCAAGGGCAAGTACTACCTGCGTCGCACCGATGACGGCATCGACCTCCCGATACTCGACGAGCACGGGAATCCGTCGGATGCCCACCTGCGGTGCCACGTGTGCCATCACGAGTACGAGCGGCCGGACATGATCAAGTCGGCGAGCGCCGAGGGATACATCTGCTCGCTGTGCCTGTCGACCGACAAGACCGGCGAGAACGTACTCCCAGCACAAACGTAGAACAGACGGTGAAGAGACGGCCGTAGCCTCTAACCTCGGAGGCTATGGCCGTCTTTCTGCGCAAGATGCTCGGCATCGGCAAATTGCCCGACGACATGCTTGCCCAGCTCGAAGCCGAGGGCGTGCTCCATCTTTCGGAGTTCGTGCCCGTCACCTTCCGCTTCTCCGGCAAGGTCCCCGGCAAGGTGGCCAAGGGGAACTTCAGCAGTTACGTGGGCGCGTTGGCGCTGACCCGCAAGCGCGCACTCGCGACCCTGTCCACGGTGCCCAAGAAGGCGGCCCGGTCCGTCGACCACGAGTGGAACACCCCCGGCGGCTCCATGGTGCAGGCCACTCTCGACGAGTCCGGGCTGCTGCTCAGCGCGGCCGACCTCTCCGTCATCGACCCGAGCTTCTCCGGTTCGACGTCACTGCATTACAAGGCGCCGCTCTCCGAGGAGGTACTGGCGCAGCTGCCCGAGCGGTCCTTCTCCTTCGACGTCCCGCCGAAATTCGTCTACTCGGTCTGCGGCGTGCCCAACCGCTAGAGATCGCCGTCGACGTACAGCCAACGTCCACGACGCCGCTCGAAGCGGCTGCGCTCGCGCATCGCGTCCGGGCGGCCTGCGGCCTCGAAACGGGCGGTGAACTCGACCTCCCCGTAGTCGTCGTCGACGCCGCCCGCGGCGGTGTCGGTCACCTCGAGGGCCGTCCACACCGTGTCGGGGTCGACGGTCACCTCGGCGGGCCGCGTCCGCGGGTGCCACGTGCGGAACAGGTAGTCGGCGTCTCCGCACGCGAACGCGGCGTACCTCGACCGCATCAGTTCCTCGGCCGTATCGGCCTGGCGCTCACCGTGATGCAGCGGGCCGCAGCACGTTGCGTAGCCGACGCCGGTCCCGCAGGGGCAGCGTCGGCCAAACGGGTCGGTCATGTCGTCAAGGGCGTGGAAGACATGTGTCAGATGCTCCCAGCCATACCGGGGATCCCGCCTGGCATCCCCGTGGGCCGCGGTCGGGCGCGGAACGGGCCAGCCACGCAACCGCACAGCTTTCCGCGGCCCGCGCCGTTTGCTGCACGCCACTCGACTGCTGCACATCGTCTCACGACCGGTTTGCCACGTGGGAGTGAATCGATCATGCCCGCGCCCAACGGTTGCCGTTTCAGCGAATAACCTGTTCCGTGTATCAACGATGACGGACAACGTGCTCATCGTGCACTGGCACGACCTCGGCAGATACCTCGGTGCGTACGGCCACGACGACGTTCGCAGCCCTCGGCTCGACCAGCTCGCCGCGGAGGGACTCCTCTTCACCCGCGCCCACGCCACCGCCCCGTTGTGTTCGCCGTCGCGGGGATCGCTCTTCACCGGCCGATATCCGCAGAGCAACGGACTCGTCGGCCTCGCGCACCACGGCTGGGAGTACCGCGCCGGCGTCCGCACACTCCCCTCGTTGTTGTCGGAATCCGGTTGGCGCACCGCACTGTTCGGCATGCAGCACGAGACGTCGTTCCCCGCCCGACTCGGGTACGACGAGTTCGACGTGTCCAACTCGTTCTGTGAATACGTCGTCGAAGAGGCCACCCGCTGGCTGGCGCACCCGCCCGCGACCCCGTTCCTCCTCGTCACCGGCTTCTTCGAGACACACCGGCCGTACCCGCACGACCGCTATGCGCCCGCGGACGCCGACACCGTGGACCTACCCGACTACCTACCCGACCTTCCAGTCGTCCGCGAGGACCTGGCCGACTTCTACGGATCCATCACCGTCGCCGACGCGGCTGTCGGCCGGCTGCTCGACACCCTCACCGAGACAGGCCTGGACCGCGACACCTGGGTCGTGTTCCTGACAGACCACGGTCCTGCTCTGCCGAGGGCGAAGTCGACGCTGTACGACGCGGGAACGGGGATCTCGCTCATCGTGCGTCCGCCGACCCGGCTGACCAGCGGGCAGCGGACCTATGACGAACTCTTCAGCGGCGTGGACCTGGTTCCCACCCTGCTGGACCTGCTCGGGGTGCCGATCCCCGATGACGTCGAGGGGCTCTCCCACGCTGCCAACCTGCTCGCCGACATCAGCGAACCAACGCCCGTGCGCGAGGCCGTGTACACGACGAAGACCTACCACGATTCGTTCGATCCGATCAGGGCGATCAGAACGAAGGACTTCAGCTACATCGAGAACTACGCGCCCCGACCACTGCTCGATCTACCGCTCGACATCGAGGAGAGCGCACCGGGCAGGGCGGTCGCGCCGTTGAGCATGGCACCCCGTCCGAGTCGGGAGCTCTACGATCTGCGCTCCGATCCGACGGAACGGAACAATCTCCTGCTGGACGCGGCAGACCCCGAGGTGGAGGCCATCGCCAACGAGCTGTCGATGGCGCTCAACGACTGGCGAGTGAAGACCAACGACGTCATTCCCTCCGACTTCGCCGGGAGTCGCATCTCCGCCAGGTACACCGAAACGTACATGCACATCAACGGAATTCGGCTTCCAAGCCGATCCGCGTTGGCGTCCGAACGCGGGATCGAGGATGAGGTCCGCACGCCACAATAGTTGTGCTCGTGGCGATTTGAATTCCGCCGTCACCAACGAATGGGCACCGCGATTTCGATCCGGCTAGGCTCTCGCCATGCCCGCCCCCACCGCGTATCTGGTGCTCGCCTCACAACGCAGTGGCAGCACTCTTCTGGTCGAGTCACTCCGAGCAACGGGGGTGGCCGGCGAGCCGCAGGAGTTCTTCCAGTACCTGCCGACGACGAGCATGTCCCCCCAGCCTCGGCAATGGTTCGAAGGGGTCGAGGACGAGTCGATCCTGCGACTGCTCGACCCGCTCGACGAGGGTAAGCCCGACCTCGCCCCGCCAGAGATCTGGCGCGACTACATCCGCACCGTGGGTCGCACACCGAACGGGGTGTGGGGCGGCAAGCTGATGTGGAACCAGACACCGCTTCTGGCCCAGCGCGCCGAGGGCCTGCCCGACCGCTCGGGAACCGGCCTGCTGTCGGCGATCCGCGACGTCGTGGGATCCGACCCAGTGCTGGTTCACGTGTACCGGCCTGACGTCGTGTCACAGGCGGTGTCGTTCTGGCGCGCGGTGCAGACCAGGGTCTGGCGTGGTCGGCCCGATCCCGTCCGCGACGGCAGAGCCGAGTATCACGCCCACGCCATCGCGCACGTCGTGACGATGCTGAAGGCCCAGGAGGACGCCTGGCGCGCGTGGTTCGCCGAGGAAGGAATCGAGCCCATCGACGTTTCATATCCCGTGCTGTGGCGAAACCTGACAGAGGTGGTGGGGACGGTCCTCGAGGCACTCGGTCTCGACCCGCGGCTTGCCCCGGCGCCGGTGCTGCAACGTCAGGCCGACCAGCGGTCCGACGATTGGGTCGAGCGCTATCGCACGGATGCGGAGCGGGAAGGACTGCCGGTATGACGGCTCCTACGCAGGACGCCACCCACGTCGAGGAACTGCGCCTCCTCGAGGCCGAGTCGGTGCACATCATCCGCGAGGTCGTCGCCGAGTTGCAGCGACCCGTGCTGCTGTTCTCGGCGGGTAAGGACTCGATCGTGCTGCTGCGGTTGGCCGAGAAGGCCTTTCGGCCGTCGCCGCTTCCATTCCCCGTCCTCCACGTCGACACCGGGCACAACTTCCCGGAGGTCATCGACTTCCGAGATCGCAGGCTCGGTGCGCACGGCCACAAGCTGATCGTCGGCTCGGTGCAGGAGTCGATCGACAGCGGACGCGTCCAGGAGGTCGGCGGACCCGCCGGGTCGCGCAACCGCCTTCAGACCCGCACCCTGCTCGACGCCCTCGAGGCAGGCGGCTTCGACGCGGCGTTCGGTGGTGCCCGCCGCGACGAGGAACGCGCCAGAGCCAAGGAGCGCATCCTGAGCTTCCGCGACGAGTTCGGCCAGTGGGACCCGCGAGCCCAGCGGCCCGAGCCGTGGTCGCTGTACAACGGCAGGATCAAGAAGGGCGAGCAGGTCAGGGTGTTTCCCCTGAGCAACTGGACCGAGCTCGACATCTGGCGCTACATCGAGCTGGAAGGCCTTGAGCTGCCGTCGATCTACTTCGCGCACGAGCGCGAGGTGGTCGCCAGGGACGGCATCCTGCTAGCGGTGTCGGAGTACGTGCAACCCGAGGGTGACGAGACCTCCGCGGTCGAGTGGGTGCGCTACCGCACGGTCGGCGACCTGACCATCACCGGAGCCGTCCGGTCGCGCGCCACCGACATCGCGGGCGTGATCACCGAGATCTCCGCAGCCACGGTGTCCGAACGTGGCGAGACGCGTGCCGACGACCGCACGTCGGTCGCGGCGATGGAAGACCGCAAGCGCGAGGGATACTTCTGATGACGTGGGCGAGCGAAGCGACGGGAAGCTGATGACGTGGGCGAGCGAAGCGACGGGAAGCTGATGAACGCCACCAGGCAACTACTCCGGATCGCCACCGCGGGCTCGGTCGACGACGGCAAGAGCACGCTGATCGGCAGGCTCATGCACGACACCGACAGCCTGCCGCTGGACCATCTCGAGGCGGTCACCGACGAAGAGGGCATCGCCGACCTGGCGGCGCTGTCGGACGGCCTTCGCGCCGAACGGGAGCAGGGCATCACGATCGACGTGGCCTACCGCTTCTTCTCCACCGAGACGCGCAGCTACATCCTCGCCGACACCCCCGGTCACGAGCGCTACACCCGCAACATGTTCACCGGCGCGTCCAACGCCCACGTCGCCATCCTTCTCGTCGACGCCCGCGCCGGGGTGCTGCGCCAGACCCGGCGGCACGCCCGCATCGCAAAGTTGTTGGGTATCAAGCACTTCGTGGCGACCGTCAACAAGATCGACCTGGTCGACTTCGACCAGGCCCGCTTCGACGAGGTGTCCGCCGAACTGCAGCGGATGGCCGCCCGCCTCGGTGGCGCCGAACTCTCGGTGATCCCCATCGCCGCCAAGCACGGCGACAACGTCGTGCACCGCTCCGAGAACACCCCCTGGTATTCCGGGCCGACACTGCTCGAATACCTCGAAGGCATCGAACTCTCGGCGCCTCAGCCCGAGGCCTCCAAGCTGCGATTGCCGATCCAGTGGGTGTCACGTCCCACGGCCGACGAGCGACGCCGCTACACGGGGCGGTTGTCAGCGGGGACGGTCAGCGTCGGTGACGTGATCGTGTCGCTGCCTGCAGGCACCCGCTCCACCGTGACCGCCGTCGACACCCTGGACGACGATCGCGCGACGGCCGTTGCGCCGCTCTCGGTTTCGATCGAGCTCGCCGATGACATCGACGTGGGCCGCGGCGACGTGTTCGTCAGCGGAGCCGACGACGCCACGTTGCCGGTGCTGGCGCGCGAGCTCGACGCCACCGTGTGCTGGTTCGCCGAGACACCGTTGCGCGCCGGCGACCGGGTGGCCCTCAAGCAGACCAGCAAGACGGTGCGCGCGACGGTGCAAGCTCTGCACACGCGTCTGGACCCCGAGACCCTCGACGAGCTCGACAACCCGGTCGAGCTGTCCCTCAACGACATCGGCGAGGTGACACTGCGCACCAGTTCGGTCGTGGTCGCCGACTCCTATTCCGACAACCGGGACAGCGGCGCGTTCATCCTGATCGACGAGACGTCGAACGAGACCATCGGCGCAGGCACCATCATCGAGCCCCGCGAGGTCAAGCCGGGTAGCCAGACCCGTAACGACATTCGTTGGCATCCTTCGTCATTGGATCGGGACCACCGGTGGTCGGCGACCCACCAGCGCGGCGCCACCATCTGGTTCACCGGCCTGCCCGCGTCGGGCAAGTCGACCGTGGCCGTCGCCGTCGAACGCGCGCTCGTCGAATCGGGTGACGTGGCGTACCTGCTCGACGGCGACAACATCCGCCACGGCCTCTCCGACGATCTCGGCTTCTCCGCGGGCGATCGCGCCGAGAACATCAGGCGGGTCGGCCATCTCACGCGGCTGTTCGCCGACGCCGGAGTGGTGGCACTGGCGTCTCTGGTGTCGCCCCTGAAATCCGACCGGGAGATCGCCCGCGCCCTCAGCGACGCGGCGAAGCTGCCGTTCATCGAGGTGTACATCTGCACGTCGGTCGAGGAGTGCGAGAAGCGCGACCCCAAGGGTCTCTACGCCAGGGCCAGGGCCGGTGAACTCAAGGGCCTCACCGGAATCGACGCACCGTACGAGGCACCCGAGAATCCCGACCTGGTACTCGACACCGCGGGCGCCGACATCGACGAGCTGGTGGGCAAGGTGCTCGACGTGCTCAGGGCCAAGCGCGACGGCGCCTAGCCCCCGCGTGGCCTACCCCACCTGGGCGACGACGAAGATCCTGCGGAACGGGAAGAACGTGCGTCCGTCGGGACGGGCCGGGTATCTCTCGGCGAGCATGGGGATCAGCTCGCTGCGGAACTGCTGCCAATCCCCTTCGCTCAGAGCAGCCTTCACCGGTGTCAGCGCCGTGCCCGTGATCCAGTCGAGAACGGGATGCGCGCCGGTGAGCTCGTGGACGTAGGTGGTCTCCCAGGTGTCGACGGCGCATCCGGCGTCGGCCAGCAGCGCGGCATACTCCTCCGGGGCATCGGTGACCTTGCCTGCGCGAAAGGGTATGTCGCGCAGAGCATCCGCCCACTTCGGGCTACCTGCCAGCTCCCACACCGCGGCATGCGACGGCGCATCGAAGTTGCCTGGCACCTGCATGGCGATCCACGCGCCGATGGTCAGCTCCCCGGCCCAGCGGACCAGGAGTTCCCGATGGCTGGGCACCCACTGCAGCGCGGCGTTACTCAGTACGACGTCGGTGTCCGGCTTCGGTGTCCACGCCTCCAGTTCGCCGAGGCTCGCGGCCAGCCCACGCGCACGGGCCGCGTCGACCATCTCCTGTGAGCTGTCGACGGCTTCGATGACCGCATCGGGCCAGCGGTCCGACAGCGTGACCGTCAGGTTCCCCGGCCCGCATCCGAGGTCGACCACGCGACGCGGCGACTCGGCACCCACCCGCGACAGCAGATCGTAGAACGGACGCCCACGGTGGTCCGCGAAGGCCAGGTACACATCGGGATTCCACATGATGACATCCTGTCCCATGATGGATGAGTCAACGGCGGTACGTGCGATCTGGGAATCGCTGGGGCTACCGGGCATCGTCGACGTCCACACCCACTTCATGCCCAAGCGCGTGATGGACAAGGTGTGGCAGTACTTCGACACCGCGGGCCCGCTCGTCGGGCGACCGTGGCCGATCGCCTACCGCACCGACGAGGCCGACCGCCTCGCGCGGCTGCGGGGATTCGGCGTGCGCGCGTTCACCTCACTGGTCTACGCCCACAAACCGGACATGGCGGCCTGGCTGAACCAGTGGGCCGCGCAGTTCGCCTCGACCACGCCGGACTGCCTGGCCACCGCGACGTTCTACCCGGAGCCGGACGCCGTCGGGTACGTCACTGACGCGATCGAGGCGGGCACCCGGGTGTTCAAGGCCCATGTCCAGGTCGGCGGCTACGACCCGACCGATCCACTGCTCGACGGGGTGTGGGGCGTCGTCGAGGACGCCGGGGTGCCCGTCGTCATCCACTGCGGTTCCGGCCCCCAGCCCGGCGCTCACACCGGGCCGGAACCGATCCAGGCGGTGCTGGCCCGTCATCCCGGACTGCGTCTCATCGTCGCCCACATGGGGATGCCCGAGTACGGCGACTTCCTCGACATGGCCGAGAAGTACGCCGAGGTGCGGCTGGACACGACGATGGCCTTCACCCCGTTCGTCGAGCAGCAGATGCCGTTCCCGACGGCCGACCTCCCGCGACTCGTGGAGCTCGGCGACCGCATCCTGTTCGGCAGCGACTTTCCGAACATCCCGTACGGCTACGTCGAGGCGATGCAGGTGCTGACGACGCTCGACGGCATCGACGACGACTGGCTGCGCGGCGTGTTCCACGACAATGCCGCGCGCCTCTTCGGACTGCCCACCCACAGCTGATTCGCAGCCGGCCGCGGGTTACCATCGCCCGTGTCCAGTTCGAGCCCCGAGGTCGCTGCTCCGGTAGATCCGCCCATCCCGGTTCCCGACGTCGCCGGTGCCGACGCCAGCATCGGTGGCCTCCCGCGGCGCGTGGACCTGACGCTGCAGCAGAAGCTCATCGTCGACTCCTCGGCCGCCGCCGACCTCGGTCTGCGCACGGCCATCGCCTCGCTCGTCGGGGCCGCCATGCTGCCGAGGGTCGCCGCTGCAGCCCTGCGGCCCAAGGACACTCGCGCCGAACTCGATGCGATGAGGTTCTACGCCGAACTGGGCGCCGCGAAGGATCCCGAGCTGTCCTTCCCTGCGCCGAAGGAGCCGCCGCGGGTCTCGTCGCGCCCTGCGAACCCCGTCGCCGAGTGGACGGCGCACGGCCGGGTGCAGAACATCAGATTCACCAGCAGTTTCGAGGCGGTCAACCCCGCCCTTCGGGAGCACCGGCGCGGGTACACCCGCAACAACGTCGTCCACGCCCAGCACTGGCGGCACGACGACGGGCCGCATCCCACGCTGTGCCTCATACACGGCTTCATGGGTTCGGCATACCTGTTCAACGGGCTGTTCTTCTCGCTGCCGTGGTTCTACCGCTCGGGGTACGACGTGCTGCTATACACGCTGCCGTTTCATGGGCGGCGCGCCGAAAGGTTTTCGCCCTACAGCGGTTACGGCTATTTCGCCGACGGCATGTCGGGCTTCGCCGAGACGATGGCGCAGGCGGTCCACGACTTCCGGTCCGTACTCGACTACCTCGAGTACACCGGCGTCGATCGCGTTGCGCTGACGGGTATGTCGCTCGGCGGGTACACGTCGGCCCTGATCGCCGGGGTCGACGACCGGGTCCAGGCGGTCATCCCCAACGTGCCCGTCGTCACGCCCGATGCGGCGTTCGACGACTGGTTCCCGGCCAACCTCCTGGTGAAGCTCGGCAACCGGGTGACGGGTATCGACCGCGAGCAGTCGGCAGCCGCGTCGGCCTACCACTCACCGCTGAACTACGCGCCGCTGGTGCCCAAGGACCGCAGGCTCATCATCACCGGGCTCGGCGACCGGCTGGCACCACCCGAGCAAGCCGAAATGCTCTGGCGGCATTGGGATCGCTGCGCGTTCCACTGGTTTCCCGGCAATCACGTGCTTCACGTCAGCCAGCCGGACTACCTGCGAAGGATGACGCGCTTTATGCGGCCCTTCATGTTCTCCTGACCCCTGGAGTCGGATCCCGTTCACTCGACGATCTGGATCACTCCTTGACGGCGGTCACCAAACTGTTCGCCTGGGCCATCGGGCCTGCCTCCGGATGGTCGGCGGGGATGGGCCTGCCGACGGCATCCAGATAGTCGATGAGCGGCGTCGGGATGGCCTTCCAGCCGCGGTCGCCGAACCATTCGGCGGCAGGCGCGACCTGCTCGTTGTAGATCAGCGTGAAGAACATCCCCGCCTGGGCGGAGTCACGCTCCTCCTGCTGCTTGGCTTCGAAGACCTTCTGGGGCATCGGTCTGCCCTCCTCGACCGACACCCAGCTGCCAGGAGCCGAGAGCGCGTCGATTCCCTCGAACAACTGCTCCTGCGCGGTGGCAGGCAGGTAGATGAGCAGGCCCTCCGCGATCCACGCGGTCGGCTGCGACGGATCGAATCCCGCTGCCTGCAGCGCGCCCGACCAGTCGTCGCGCAGGTCGACGGCCACCTCCCGACGATCCGCTGTCGGCGCGATGTCGAGGTCGTCCAGCACGTTGCGCTTGAACTCGAGTACCAGCGGCTGGTCCAGCTCGTAGACGACGGTCCCGTCCGGCCACGGCAACCGGTAGGCGCGTGAGTCAAGGCCCGCCGCGACGACGACCACCTGGCGCACTCCTGCCGCGGCGGCATCGGCGAAGTACGCGTCGAAGTACTTGGTCCGCGCCGCCTGGAACGCCACGAAGTGTTCGCCGAACTCGGTCTCGAGCAGTGTCGCACCGCGACCGCCCGAGACCGTGCCGTCGAGCGTGTCGGCCCACTCGCCGCCCGCCGCGCGGCAGAAGACCTCGGCGAACGGGTCCAGCACGAGCGGCTCGGGTTTCTGCGCCTCCAAGGCCCTCGCCGCCGCAACGAACAAGGCCGTCGAGCCGACGCTGGTGGTGATGTCCCAGGTGTCCCGATCTTCTCTATGGCTAGGCACGTTCGCGACCCTACGCCGACGAGCTCGCCGCGACGGCGGCTACACCAGCGGGCGGCCCGTCCGGATCCGCCAGTCGAGGTCCTTGAGCAACACGTTGAACGGGAACTGCCTGACCACCCTCGGCGACAGGTGGATGACGACGCGCAGCACGCCCATCAGGCGGTCGAAGCGGCGCTGGCGGCGGTCATCCCACGGCAACTGCATCTCATCCCGGAAGCGTTGCGGCAGAAAGCCCGTGGTAATCAGCAGCGCGAAGGACTCGTGCCAACGCTGAAGCGGGCCTGGCAGGGTCACCCCGCGAATGCGGCTCGCGGCGATCGGGAACAGATACTCGCGCACGGTGTCGTCGATGTGCACCTCGGCGAGCTGCTTCTGCCAGTATGCGTCGAAGGCGGCGCGGTCGGCAGGCCACATCTCTGCCGGCACCTGCAGCGTGGTGCCCAGCGAGATGCCCTCGGCGTAGTGCCGGTCGGCGGTCTCGTCGTCCATCTCGCCGACGAACGTCCGGTACGAGTCGACGGCGCCCTTGTACAGACACGCGGCGACCCACATCTGCAGGTCCTTGTCGAACGCGTTGTACTTCACCGGACTCTCGTCGGTGGAGTACACCTGCGCGTGGGCCCCGTTCACCGCGCGGCGGAAGGCGGCCTTCTGTTCGTCGCTGCCGCTGCCTGCGACCGCGAGGTACGTGAAGGTGGTGCGGGCCCGCTTGATCGGGTGACGGTCGACGCGGCCGCTCTCGACCCGGCTCTCCAGGACGCCGTAGCCGACGCCCGGCCTGGCCAGCTGCATGATCACGTTCGCCGGTCCGAGCAACAGACCCACCCCGAGCAGGCCTTCGTCGATCGTCGGCCCGCGCCGCCTGGACGACCTGCGCCGCGCCGTCGGTGCGGCGGGCCCGCTGATCGCGCGCTCGACGTGGCTTTCCGTAACCGCCATCGGCCGACTCCTCATCGCAATTGTGATAACGCGTGTTTCCAGATATTGCACCGGTGGCTGACGGGTGTCAAGATCGTGGTATGGCAAAGGTCCGGCCCTACGGCGGAGTCCAGGCCCGAGACCGGGTGGCGGAGCGCAGGCGCAAGCTGCTCGACGCCGGTCTCGAGCTCCTCGGCGGCTCGGACGACCCCGCCGACCTGACCGTGCGCGCCCTCTGCAGCGAGGCCGGGATCACCGCGCGCTACTTCTACGAGAGCTTCGCCGACAAGGACGAGCTGGTCGCTGCGGTCTTCGACGGAGTGATCGCCGACATCGCCGCGACCACCCAGGCCGCCGTCGCAGCGGCTCCGCGCGAGGAGCAGAACCGCGCGGGTATCGCCAACCTCGTCCGCGTGATCGCCGACGACGCCCGGGTCGGGCGCCTGCTGTTCAACCCCCGGCTGACCAACGCCGTCCTGGCACGCAAACGCGCCGAGGTCGGCGGCGTCTTCGCCCTCCTGTCCGGTGAGCACGCGGCGACGGCATACCAACTCCCCCAGCATGACTGGGTCAAGGCGTTGGCGCACTTCATCGTCGGCGGGGTCGGCCAGACCATCAACGCGTGGGTGTCGGGCGACCTCGTGATGACACAGGGGAAGCTCGTCGATCAGCTCGCGAGGATCGTCGACGAGCTCGCCGTGCGCAACTTCGATCGCAGCTAGCTCCCGACCGGCACGGGTGGCTTGCGATCCGCTTCGGTCTTGGGCACCGTCGCCGTGTCGCTCTCGGTGAATTCCTTGGTCCAGCAGGCGAACTCCAGGGTAATGCCGTCGGGATCCTGAAAGTAGAACGAGCGGACGTAGACGCCGGGGTGCAGCGCGGCGGAGACCTGGGCCGGGCTCTCGTCGTGGTTGAGCACAGGGCCGACGCGAACTCCCTTCTCCTTCAGCCGCTTTCGATACTCGTCGAACTTCTCGGCAGGCACGTGGAAGGCGAGGTGATTGAGCGATCCGACGGCGCTGAGGATCTCGCCGATACCGGGGATCGCGGCAGGCGCCGAGATTCCGGGTACGCCGTCGGGCGCAGAGGCGAACCAGAAGAATGCGACGCAATCTCCGTTACCCGCGTCGAAGAAGAAGTGCTGGCCCATGCCGCCTGGCAGGTCGAGCGACTTGACGAGCGGCATGCCGAGGACTCCCGAGTAGAAGTCGACCGTCTTCGCCATGTCGGCGCACACCAGTGCGACGTGATTGATGCCGCCGAGGTCGAATTCGGAGTTGGGGTTACTGGGCTTGATCATGATTCGACTCCGTCTGGTCAAAGTGCGAATCTGAATCTAACATCAGATTCAGCTACGAGCCAGGATCTGCAGAGAGGTAGCCAGTGACGGTCGCCCCTCGCGAGCAGTTGCCCACCCTCCGTGGCAGACAGACACAGGCGGCACTCGACGCGGCAGCGCGAATCGTGATTGCGCGCAAGGGGATTCTTGCGACCACCGTCGCGGATATCGCTGCCGAGGCAGGCAGGTCGACCGCCTCCTTCTACAACTACTACGACTCCAAGGAGTCGATGCTGCGGGAGTGGGCCGTACGCTTCCGCGACGAGGCCCGCGAACGGGCGAAGGCCGCCGCCGAGCCCGACCTCGACAACCGCGAGCGCGCCTACCGGGCGGCTGCGGCGCACTGGCACACCTATCGTCACCGCTTGGCCGAGATGATCGGCGTCTCTCAGCTCGCCATGATCAACGACGACTTCGCCCAGTACTGGTCCGACATCTGCGAGCTGCCCATCTCACTCATCACCGCCACGGTGAAAAAGGCTCAGCGCGATGGCTTCTCCACCGGAGACGATCCGCATCTGGTCGCCGTGGCAATGGTGTCGATGCTCAACCAGTTCTGTTACACCCAACTCAGCGGCGGTAGCGACACGACCGTCGACGACGAGGCGTGCATCACCACGCTGGCCAACGTCTTCTATCGAACCGTCTACTACGAGGGGACGCCGCCGTCATGACACCTGGGGTAACGCGCGAGTTCGTCGGCATCGACTCCCCCACCGCACGCCGGGCGGGCTCGGGCGGACATCCCTGCCAAGGCGTCTACTACCGGGGCGTCGGCCGCAAGCCGAAAGTGGCGATGATCGCCACGCACTATCAGATCGACTTCTCCGAGCACTACCTCGCCGACTACATCGCGACCCGCGGAATCGGCTTCCTCGGCTGGAACACCCGCTTTCGTGGCTTCGAGAGCAGCTTCCTGCTCGACCACGCCCTGGTGGACATCGGCGTCGGGATCAAGTGGCTGCGAGAAGTGCAGCACATCGAAACCGTGGTGCTGCTGGGCAATTCGGGTGGCGGCTCGTTGATGGCCGCCTATCAGGCGCAGGCCGTCGACCCGCACGTGACACCGTTGGACGGCATGCGGCCTGCCACGGGTCTCGGCGAACTGCCACCGGCCGACGGGTACATCGCGAGCGCGGCACACCCCGGCAGGCCCGAGGTGCTCACCGCGTGGATGGACGGGTCCGTCGTCGACGAGAACGATGCCATCGCCGCCGACGCGAGTCTCGACATCTTCGACGAGCGCAACGGTCCGCCGTACGCGCCAGACTTCGTCGAGCGGTACCGTGCGGCCCAGGTCGCCCGCAATCACGCGATCACCGACTGGGTCCAGGACGAGTTGAAACGCGTTCGGGCAGCAGGCTTTTCGGACCGTCCCTTCACCGTGCTGCGCACCTGGGCGGATCCACGAATGGTCGACCCGACGCTGGAGCCCACGAAGCGTGCGCCCAACACGTGCTACGTCGGGGTGCCCGTCAGGGCCAACCGCTCGGCGCACGGCATCGCCGCCGCGTGCACGCTGCGCAACTGGTTGGGCATGTGGAGTCTGCGGACCGCCCAAACCGGAGCCGAGCCGCACCTGGCCCGTATCGACTGCCCCGCCCTGGTCATCAACGCCGATCAGGACACCGGTGTGTACCCGTCGGACGCTCGTCGCATCCACGACGCGCTGGCAAGCACCGACAAGACCGTCTGCGTCATCGACACCGACCACTACTTCACCACGCCCGGTGCGCGCAGCGAGCAGGCCGACACCATCGCGAGGTGGATCGCCAAGCGCTGGCGTTAGTCCAGGCAGCCAGCCGAACGTACGGTTGTTGACGCGGCGCGCGGAGGATCGCGTCAACAAGCGGAGTGTCGGCAAGAAGGAGGAGCGGTGACGGTGCGGGTGCTCGCCCATTTCACACCCGGTGACAAAGTGCACGAATACCTGGCGCCCCAAGCGGATTGGTTGGACGTCCGCTACTGCGCCGAGGACGACGACGAGACGTTCTACCGCCAGCTTCCCGACGCCGACGTCATCTGGCACGTGCTGCGACCGCTGTCCGGCGACGACCTCGAACGCGCGACGCGGTGCCGGCTGGTGCACAAGCTCGGCGCTGGGGTCAACACCATCGACGTCGCCGCCGCGACGCGGTTGGGCATCGGGGTGGCCAACATGCCCGGCGCCAACGCGCCGTCGGTGGCGGAGGGCACGGTCCTGCTGATGCTCGCGGCATTGCGGAGGCTGCCCGCACTCGACCGCGCCACGCGTGAGGGCAGGGGCTGGCCGTCGGATCCCACCCTCGGCGAGACGGTCCGCGACGTCGGCGGCTGCACGGTCGGGTTCATCGGCTACGGCAACATCGCCAAGCAGGTCGAAAGGATCGTCACCGCGATGGGCGCCACCACGCTGCACACCAGCACCCGTGACGACGGCACTCCTGGCTGGCGGTCGCTGGACGAACTGCTCACCGACAGCGACATCGTGTCGCTACACCTCCCGCTGACCGAGAAGACCTCGGCGCTGCTGGACGCCGGGAAGTTGGCCTTGATGAAGCGCGACGCCGTCATCGTCAACACCTCGCGCGGCGCGATCATCGACGAACCGGCACTCGTCGATGCCCTCCGGCAGGGACGCCTGGCGGCCGCGGGCCTCGACGTCTTCGCAGTCGAACCCGTGCCCGCCGACAGTCCGCTGCTGTCGCTCGACAACGTCGTGGTCACCCCGCACGTCACCTGGTACACCGCCGACACCATGCGCCGCTACCTGGAGGTGGGCGTCGACAACTGCCGCCGCCTGTACGAAGGTGCAGACCTGGTGAACCTGGTAAACGAGGTAACTGTTCGCCCGCTATAGACGTCGCGGTACCCTCGAACCCAACCCACCGGTTGATCTAGGAGCACTGAGGAGTTCAGCAGCATGCCCATCGCGATCCTCTCCGAACACAACGACCTGGCCGAGTCGGTCCGGGACCTCGTCAAGCGCGTCGCGCCGTCCGAGGTGCTGCACGAGGCCCTCGAGACTCCCGTCGCCAACCCGCCCACCTACTGGAAGGCCGCCGCCGACCAGGGCCTGCAGGGTTTGCATTTGTCAGAGAACGTCGGCGGCCAGGGCTTCGGCATCCTCGAGCTGGCCATCGTGCTCGCCGAGTTCGGTTACGGAGCCGTCCCGGGCCCGTTCGTCCCATCCGCGATCGCGAGTGCGCTGATCTCGGCGAACGACCCCCAGGACAAGCTGCTCGAGGGACTCGCCTCCGGTGAGACGATCGCCGCGTACGCCATCGACTCCGGATTGACGGCCACCCGTCAGGGCGGTGGCCTGGTCATCCGCGGAGAGGTTCGGGCCGTGCCCGCCGCCGCGCAGGCGTCGCTCCTGGTGCTGCCAGTCTCGATCGACAGCAGCGAGGAGTGGATCGTCCTCGACGCCGACCAGATCGAGATCGAGCCCGTCAAGAGCGTCGACCCCCTGCGTCCGTTGGCCCACGTGCGCGCCAACGCCGTCGAGGTCGCCGACGACCGCGTGCTGTCCAACCTCGGCCGCACGCAGGCACGTGCCCTGATGTCGACACTGCTGTCCGCCGAGTGCATCGGGGTCGCGCGGTGGGCCACCGACACGGCTTCGGAGTACGCCAAGATCCGCGAGCAGTTCGGCCGTCCGATCGGCCAGTTCCAGGCCATCAAGCACAAGTGCGCCAACATGATCGCCGAGACCGAGCGCGCCACCGCCGCCGTGTGGGATGCGGCTCGCGCGATCGACGAGTTCGCCGCAGGCAATGCCGATTCGGCGTACGAGTTCGCCGCCGCCGTCGCCGCCACGCTCGCACCCGTCGCCGCGCAGCACTGCGCGCAGGACTGCATCCAGGTGCACGGCGGCATCGGCTTCACCTGGGAGCACGACACCAACGTCTACTACCGCCGCGCCATCGTGCTGGCCGCCTGCTTCGGCCGGTCCGCCGACTACCCACAGCAGGTGATCAAGGTCGCCACCACCACCGGGATGCGACCCATCGACATCGACCTCGATCCAGACACGGAGAAGCTCCGCGAGGAGATCCGTGCGGAAGTCGCTGCGCTGAAGGCACTTCCGAGCGATGCGCGCGTCACGGCCATCGCTGAGGGCGGCTGGGTGACTCCGCACCTACCCAAGCCGTGGGGCCGTGCCGCCCAGCCGATCGAGCAGATCATCATCGCCCAAGAGTTCTCGAGCGGGCGCGTCAAGCGTCCCCAGATGGGCATCGCCGCCTGGATCATCCCGTCGATCGTGGCCTACGGCACGGATACCCAGCAGCAGCGCTTCCTGCCGCCGACCTTCCGCGGCGAGATGATCTGGTGCCAACTGTTCTCCGAGCCGGGTGCGGGCTCCGACCTGGCCAGCCTGACGACGAAGGCCACCAAGGTCGACGGCGGCTGGCGCATCACCGGGCAGAAGATCTGGACGACGGGCGCGCAGTACTCGAAGTGGGGCGCACTGCTGGCGCGCACCAACCCGTCGGCCCCGAAACACGCGGGCATCACCTACTTCTTGCTCGACATGGAGAGCGAGGGCGTGGAGGTCAAGCCGCTGCGGGAGCTCACCGGCAACGCGATGTTCAACACCGTGTTCATCGATGACGTCTTCGTGCCCGACGAGTTCGTGCTCGGCGAGGTCGACCGTGGCTGGGAGGTCAGCCGCAACACGCTGACCAACGAGCGGGTGTCGATCGGCAGCAGTGAGCCGCCGTTCCTCGCCAGCCTCGACCAGTTCGTGGAGTTCTTGAAGAACGGGCAGTTCGATCAGATCGAGCAGCACGAGGCGGGCAGGCTGATCGCCGAGGGCCATGCCGCCAAGTTGCTCAACATGCGCTCGACACTGCTCACGCTGGCCGGTGGCGATCCGATGCCCGCGGCCGCGATCTCGAAGCTGCTGTCGATGAAGACCGGCCAGGGCTACGCCGAGTTCGGGGTGTCCTCGTTTGGCACCGATGCAGCGGTCGGCGAGCCAGACGAGCTGTCCGGCAAGTGGTCTGAGTACCTGCTGGCCGGACGCGCCACCACGATCTACGGCGGCACCTCCGAGGTGCAGCTGAACATCATCGCCGAGCGTCTTCTGGGCCTGCCCCGCGATCCCTAAGCCCGCCACCCTTCGCCGAGTCTGCGCCGGGGTCGCAGAAGTGGGCGTGGCCGACCAATCGCGGCTTATCATCGGCTCGCGGGAAATCGGATGGAGGACACCCACGAGCGGCAAGGACCACGGGGTCACCCTGCGCCAATTGCGCTACTTCGCCGTGCTGGGTGAAGAGCTGAACTTTCGGCGCGCCGCGGAGAAGCTGTTCATCACCCAACCTGCGTTGTCGACGGCCATCAAGGCACTCGAGCACCAAACCGGCACCACGCTGCTGCGTCGCAACACCCGTGAGGTGGCGCTCACCGAGATCGGCGCCGCCTTCCTGCCGAAGGCGATCCAGGCGTTGCGCGGCGTCGACGCCACGATCGACGACCTCATCGAGATGTCCCGGCGAAACCGTCACGTCAGGCTGGGCTATCTGATCGGCACCGGTGCCGACGTGCTCTTCCGGCTGGTCCGGCACTTCGAGGCGGCCTATCCCGAAATCAGCGTGGAGCCAAAGGAATTCGACTTCTCCGATCCGACCGCAGGCCTCGCCGACGGCACGACCGAGGTCGCGATCATCAGACCGCCGGTGGAACTTCCCGAACATCGGATGTTGATTCTCGACGCTGAGGACTGGGTGGCCTGCCTGCCGCGGGATCACCGACTGGCAGGGCGGAGCGAAGTGTCGATCGCGGAGCTTCTCGACGACCCGATCGTCGTCGCGCCCGGCAGTGCGGGACGGTGGCGCGACTACTGGATGGCGATGGACGCACGCAACGGCACTCCACCCACCGTCGCCGCCGTCGCCGCCACCTACGAGGAGGAGACGACGGCGGTCGCCAGGGGACTCGGCATCAGTTTCACCAGCGAGGCGAGCGCCCGCCTGTACAACCGCCAGGGGATCGCCTACGTACCGATCATCGACAGGCGCCGGAACTACACCGCGCTGGCCTGGCATCCCGCTCATCTGAGCGAGGACGCGGCCGCCCTGATCAAGCAGGTGCGGGACGAGTGGGTGTTCGACGAGGGGCAGCCGACCGAGCGGCCCGCAATTTATTACTGACCACTGATAACCGCAAGTTATCAGCAGATCATAATTTGGAACTTCCGCAGGCACCCTCACGTGCGGTTGTCTCGGTTCACTCGAACAACGCTCGACCCTCTGATCTGGAGCACTCGATGACCGACACCGCTTCACCCGTCACACCCTCAGCCAACGACGAAGATGCCAAACTCGCCCAGTTCGGTTACACGCAGAAGCTCGACCGCTCGGTCGGCCGCCTCGCCTCGTTCGCCATCGGTTTCGCCACGATCAGCGCCACGACCGCAGTATTTACCGGCTTCGGCGCCGGCTACTTCACCGCGGGCGGACCGTTCGTGTGGACCCTGCTGCTCGCCGCGGCGGTGTTCGTCATCTGGACGCTGATCGCCGCGGACCTGACCGCCAAGATCCCCTTGGCCGGCTATTCGTATCAGTGGACCAGTCGCCTGGTCGGCTCCACGATGGCGCTGTTCACCGGCGTGTTGGCTCTCGCCGGATGGATTTGCGGCATGACCGGCGTCGGGTTCATCCTCTCTGGCTATCTCGGCAGCCTGTTCGGTTGGAACATGAGCCAGACCGCGCAGATCCTCGTCGCGATCGGCGTGATGGCCGTCTGCATGCTCATCAACCTGTACGGCGTGCGGTTCGCGACGATGGTCAACAACATCGGCGTTGGCCTCGAGTTCGTCATCACCGTCGGCGCAACGATTCTCGTCGCGATCGTGGCCTTCTCCTCGCCGGACAACCATCAATCCGTCTCGGTGCTGTTCACCGGTGGCACGTCGGACGGCAGTACCCCGTACGTGCTGGCTTGGCTGGCCGCTTCGCTCGGTCCGTTCTTCGGGCTCATCGGAGTCGAGGCCAGTGCTGACATCGCCGAGGAGACCGTCAACGCCCGCCGCGTCATCCCGCGCACGATGTTCTACGCGTTGACCGCCTCCATCGTCATCGAGTTCGGCATGTACGTCGTCTACGTACTGGCGATCAAGAATGCAGACGCCGTGCAGGCCGCATCGGCTGCCCCCATCGAGGAGATCATCACCCAGCAGGTCGGCCCGATCATCAGCAGGATCGTCGTCGCCGTCGCCCTGACCAACGTGCTGGCCTGCATCCTGGCCAACATCCTGGTCGCCACCCGGCTCACCTACTCGATGGCCCGTGACAACATGCTGCCGTTCTCCCACGTCTGGCGACACGTCTCCCCGTCGAACCGCACGCCCACGTACGCCGTGCTCGGAATCTTCGGGCTCTCGACGATCCTGCTGCTCTCGGCGCTGGTCAGCGAGAAGGCCTTCTTCCTCATCCTCGGGCTCTCCTCGCTGGCCGTGTGCGCGATGTACCTCCTGCAGACGATCGCCGTGATGATCGCCACCCGTCGCGGGACCATCCCGACCGCCGAGCCTGGAACGTTCGATCTCGGCAAGGCGCGCGTGCCGGTTGCCGTGGTCGCGGCCATCGCCTTCACCCTGGTGTGCGCCGCACTGATCTTCCTTCCCCAGTTCGCGGGCAACGGCTACGTCTTCGCAGGCCTGCTGGTGCTCGTCACGATCTGGGCCTTCACCGGACTGCGCAAGCGGCTGGCCACCGGCGAGGCCGGTCCGGACTACGCCAAGACCCACACCCTCTGAAAATCGTTACCCAACAAAGGAACCCAGTGTCATGACCGTCACCACCAGCCTCACCAGCAACCTCGTCGCCGTCGAGCCCGGCGCCATCCGCGAGGACACGCCGCCGGGTTCGGTGATTCAGTACAGCGACTACGAACTCGACACCTCCAGCCCGTTCGCGGGCGGCGTGGCCTGGATCGAGGGCGAGTACATGCCCGCCGAGGAAGCGAAGATCTCCATCTTCGACACCGGATTCGGGCATTCCGATCTGACCTACACCGTCGCACACGTGTGGCACGGCAACATCTTCCGACTCGGCGACCACCTAGACCGGTTGCTCGACGGCGCCGCCAAGCTGCGCCTCGACGCGGGCATGACCAAGGACGAGCTCGCCGAGATCACCAAGAAGTGCGTGTCGATGTCGCAGCTGCGGGAGTCGTTCGTCAACCTGACCGTCACCCGCGGGTACGGCAAGAAGAAGGGCGAGAAGGATCTCACCAAGTTGACCCATCAGGTCTACATCTACGCGATTCCCTACCTGTGGGCCTTCCCGCCCGCCGAGCAGATCTTCGGCACCACCGCGGTCGTCCCCCGCCACGTCCGGCGTGCGGGCCGCAACACCGTCGACCCGACCATCAAGAACTACCAGTGGGGTGACCTGACGGCGGCGAGCTTCGAGGCCAAGGACCGCGGCGCCCGCACCGCGATCCTGCTCGACTCCGACGGCTTCGTGGCCGAGGGTCCCGGCTTCAACGTGGTGATCGTCAAGGACGGCAAGCTGGCCACCCCGTCGCGCAACGCCCTGCCCGGCATCACCCGCAAGACCGTGCTGGAGCTGGCCGACGTCATGGGCGTCGAGGCCGAGTTGCGTGACGTGTCCAGCCGCGAGTTGTACGACGCCGACGAGATCATGGCCGTCACCACCGCAGGCGGCGTGACCCCGATCAACTCGCTCGACGGCGAGCCGATCGGAGACGGCGCACCGGGACCGCTGACGGTCGCCATCCGAGATCGCTTCTGGGCGTTGATGGATGAGCCATCCCCGTTGATCGAGGCGATTCAGTACTAGCCCAGTGAGACGAGGTCCTCGACATCGTCGATGGGCAGCATGCCCTCGACCCAGGCGTTGACGTTCATGCTCGTCAAGTTGATGCCACCGCCGTGGTTGTCGAGGAACGCGGTGTCGGCGGCGTCGCGGCCGGTGGCGATGCGCACCATCGTCTGCCGCGGCGCCAGGCACGTCGCGTCGACGACTCGCCACATGCCGTCGACGTAGGCCTCGGCCACGGCGTGGAAGTCCATCGGGTAGCAGCCCGGCGCGTACACGGCCACCAGGCGGGCGGGCACGTTGACCGCCCGCAGCAGGGCGATCACCAGGTGTGCGTAGTCGCGGCACACTCCCTGGCCCGCCAACACCGTGTCCGCGGCACCGTCGATGGGATCGCTGGACCCCGGCACGTACTGCAACCGCGTGCCGACCCAGGACGACACCTTCTCCAGCAGCGCGGCTGACTTGGCGAGTTGGCCGAATTCCGTTGCGGCGAAACCGTAGAACTTGTCGGCCTCCGCGTAGCGGCTGGGCCGCAGGTACGTCGACAGGTCGATCTCGGTGACCGGCGCAGGTTCGGCCTGGCCGATGATCGTGGCCTGGTAGTTCGCCAGCACCGTCCCCTTGCCCGCCTCGAACTTGTGGATGCGGGTGCCGTGCTGCCCGACGAGCTCGAGCGGCTCAATTGGGTTGTCGTTCAACGTAAACGACAATGACTCGGTCACCTCGGCACCCGGCTGGGGTGCGACGGCGATCTGAAATTCGAGCGTCGTCGGATCGAAGACTTCGACCTGGAGCTGCGCGCCAACTTCGCGTCTCATGGGCTCACCACTGCTTTCCGTTCGTGTTTCGGGGGAGAGACGCGGCAAGCGCATCGTATCGGCTGATCGTTACCCGGGCAGGGCGAGGGCCAAACGTGACGTGACGGAGGTCAAGGGATGATCGAGTCGACGTAGCCGCCGTCCACCCGGACGGCTGCTCCCGTCGTCGCCGACGCCAGCGGTGAACTGAGATAGGTGACCATCGCGGCGATCTCGTCGGGCTCGATGAGGCGTTGCAGCAAGGACTGTGGACGGTGCTTGCGCATGAACTCCCGCTGCGCCTCGTCCCACGGAAGCGATTCGTCGACCAGTTGATAGACGAAGTCCTCCACCCCCGCCGTGTGAGTGGGTCCCGCGATGACGGAGTTCACCGTGACGCCCGTGCCCGCGGCGTCCTTGGCGAAGCCCCGCGACACCGCGAGCAGCGCCGTCTTGGACGTGCCGTAGTGGATCATCTCCTCGGGTATGACGATCGCCGAGTCGCTGGCGATCTGCAGCACCCTTCCCCACCCCCGCTCGGTCATGCCGGGCAGGTAGGTGCGGATGAGGCGCACCGCGGACAACACGTTCACGTCGAAGTAGCGGCGCCACTCCTCGTCGGTGATCTCGCGCGCAGGCACCGCGCCGAAGATTCCCAGGTTGTTGACCAGCACGTCAACCGCGGGCAGTTGCGCGACCAAGCCCTCGACACCCTCGGCGGTGGTGACGTCGGCCGCGATGCCGACCACCTCACCGTCGGCGGTCTTCGTCAGTTCGGCGACTGCCTCGTCGACACGGGCTGCCGTCCTGCCGTTCACGACGACGCGGGCGGCACTCTCGGCGAGGCCCTTCGCGATGGCGAGGCCGATGCCCTGCGTCGAGCCGGTGACGAGTGCGGTCTTGCCAGTCAGGTCGATGTTCACGACCGAGTAGTACCACCGCGACGCGCGAGCTATTCCCCACGGCGACGGGTGGTGATGGTCGTTCCACATGACTTTCACAGCGGACTGTGCCACGGTTTTGGGAGGATCATTCCGCCTGAGCGACGATGCGAGGCGGCGGCGGACGGCGTGAGCAAACCCATCCGACGGCGGTCCGGCACCACGCGCTGACGATGAGGAGATCTTTGTGCGCCGGTTGTTCACCACGGCTGTCATGGCGGTTCTGCTGCCCGTCTTCGTTGGGTTCGTCGGCGGCTCCGCCACGGCGAACGCCTTCTCACGGCCGGGACTCCCGGTCGAATACCTGCAGGTGCCGTCGGCAAGCATGGGCCGCGACATCAAGGTGCAGTTCCAGAGCGGCGGACCCAACTCGCCCGCGGTCTACCTCCTCGACGGCCTCCGCGCGCAGGACGACTTCAACGGCTGGGACATCAACACCCCGGCGTTCGA
>JAOPUT010000036.1 GCA_025963385.1 Mycobacterium sp. | reverse complement strand
GTCCTTGCGCAGCACCAACACTGCGATGTTGACGACCGCGAACACCGCGAGCAGCAGCAGTGACGTGGTGCCACCCAGCGTCGAGATCGCCGAGTCGTTGGCGAACGCCGTCACGTACAGAATCAGTCCGAAGGCGATCGCGGTGGTGAACACGATCGCCACCCACGGCGTCCGGCGCGACGGATGCACCGTGCCCAGCACCGGCGGCAGCACATGCTGCTTGGCCATGCCGTAGATCAGTCTGCTCGCCATCAGCATGTTGATCAGCGCCGTGTTGGCGACGGCGAACATCGAGATGAACGGCAGGATCTGCTCGATCGGCAGACCGGGCGCGCCGGCTTTGACCACCTCGACGAGGGGCGTCTCGCTGGCTTCCAGGGTGCCGACCGGAACCAGGGCCACCGCGACGATTGCGACCACGATGTAGACCACACCCGCGATGCCGAGACCGGTCAGCAGCATCTTCGGGAAGATCTTGACGGGATCCTTGATCTCCTCGGCCATGTTGACCGAGTCCTCGAAGCCGACCATTGCGAAGAAGGCGAGCGACGTCGCCGTGGTGACGGCGAGGAAGGCGTTCTTGTCCTCGGCCGTGTCGAAGGCGACGACCCGCGAGAAGTCAATCGCGTCGCCGCCCTGCGTGAAGGCCCAGAAACCGACGAAGATGACCAGCATCAGGCCGGTGATCTCGACGATCGTCAGTACCACGTTGAGCTTGACGCTCTCGCCGACCCCGCGCAGGTTGATCGCGGCCACCAGCACCATGAACGCCAGCGCCACGACGACGACTCCGGTTGTGCCCCAATCGAATCCGAACCCCTTGAAGAAGTTCGACGCGAAGAAGCGCGACGCAGTCGACGCCGAGGTGATACCGGAGCACATCACGATGAAGGCCACCAGGAACGTGACGAAGTGGACGCCGAAGGCCTTGTGGGCGTACAGCGCGGCGCCTGCCGCCTGCGGATACTTGGTGACCAGCTCCAGGTAGCTGAAGGCGGTGACCATCGCGATCAGGAAGGCCACCAGGAACGGCAGCCACGCGGCGCCGCCCACCTCCGCGGCGACGTCACCGGTCAGTGCGTAGACGCCGGTGCCGAGGATGTCACCGATGATGAACAACAGCAGCAGGCCTGAGCCCATCACCCGTTTGAGTTCGGGCTGCTTCTCGACCGTCGCCTGCGCCATGCCGCCTCCCTGGTAACTCGCTGTGAGTCAGGGAGTAACCGCAAACCGGGAACTTCAAGCGCGCAGGGCGACCCAGTTGCGCGACGTCTCCGTCATCGAGGACACCGCGTCGAGGAAACGCGAGACGACGGTCGGATCCTCGGGCCGCTGCCAGCCGAACGTGGTCGGCCGCTGCGCGCGGTCGTGCCAGAAGTGCGGCGGCTTCGAGGGCGGGCGCGTCGCGACGAGCCAGACCGCGGTGTCACCCCCGTCGGTGGAGTCGCGCAGCAGTGGACCGGTGAGCTTCTGGAACGTCGGCAGCGCCTCGGAGACACCGGGCGTCTTGGCCCAGCCGGGATGCATGCTCTCGACGCGAACGTCGGTCCCGGCGTCATGGTCTTCGCGCAAGCGCTCATCCGCCAGACGCTCGGCCCACGCGTCCGCCAGCACCACCTGCATGCGCTTGGTCCTGGCATAGACACGGACGCCGTCGTAGTCGCCGCGCCTCGACTCCATGTCGTCGGCATCGAGTGGCGCGCTGTACATGCCACCTGACGAAACGAAGACGACCGACGAACCGTCGGCGTTGCGCAGCAGCGGAAGCAGTCGGTCGGTCATCAGCTGTGGGCCGAGCACATGGCACGCCAACTGCAGTTCGTGCCCCTGCGGCGTCTCGCCCCGTTCCTTGGGCATCACGCCTGCGTTGTGCACCAGGCCGTGCAGTGCATCGACGCGCCCCGACAGGTCGTCGGTCCATGCCCGGACGGCATCGAGATCGCCGACGTCGCATACCTCGTCGATGACGACCGAACCGGGCACGCGACCGCGGATCACCCCGGCCGAGTGCTTGACCTTGTCCGGGTTGCGGCCGAGCAGGTGGACGGTCGCACCGAGTTCGGCGAAGGACTCCGCCATCGCCTCACCGAGGCCGGACGTCGCGCCGGTGACGACGACGCGCTTGCCTGCCAGCGCTTTCGCGGGTGGGTCCGCGGGCCACCAGCGCCTCCGCAGGCCGGACCCGATCTTGGAGTAGCCGAGCAGAACCGATCGGTCGAGAGCAGCATCGATCGCACCAGTGAGCGTCATTCCACCCAAACTAGCCCGATCCGGGCGGTGCCAAACTCGGCCGAGTCAGTCGAACGGCGCAAGCACGTCGATGACGTCGACGAGCGTCGCGCGGGCGGTGGCCCGCGGGCCGTCACCCACTCCGACGAGGGACGCGACGACCGCCCCGTCGACGGCACACACCAGCGCCGTCATCAGTTCCGCGCGCACCGACCGTCCCGACCGTTCCACGACTTCGACGACGGCCTGGGTCCGCTGCTTCATGATGCGACGCTGGACGTCGCGAAGGCCGGGCTGCCGAGCGCAGGCGATGTAGCGCTCGTAACGGGAGATCAGTTGTTCGGAGACGCGTGTGCCGGGTCCGTCGCCGACCAACAGGTCGACCAGTACGTCGGCCGTCGACTCGGCTCCCCGCTTGCGTCGCGAGAGCGCCGCGACGCGCGAATCCAGCGTCTCGGCCTCGCGGATTCCGACGTATTCGACGGCCCTCTCGACGAGGTCGTCGAGGGACGAGAAGTAGTAGGTCGTGGACGCCAACGGCAGCCCGGCGCGACGCGCCACCGCGCGGTGTCGGACGGCGTCGAAGCCACCCTCGCACAGCAGATCGGCGGCCGCGCTGACCAGCGCGTACCGTCGCCTTTCACCCTTGGGGGTGACCGCTGCCGTCACGCCTTGCATGCTGCCAGCAACGGCCCTGCGTCATGGGGCTTTCGGCCAACTGAAAGAGTCTCTCATTTATGCGATGGCATGATGGCCCGCATGCCTGAGCTGAGCCGTCGCGCGATTCTGCGACTCGGCGTCGGCGTGGCCGCCGGCGCGGCGGGTGCGTACGCGCTCGGATCGACACTGAGCGGACCGCCCGCCACGCAGCCGCCCGTGGCGATGACCGGAATCGGAGCGCCGCTCTCGCCTCCGCTGCCCCTTGCTCCCCCAGAACCGCAGGCGACCGCGGCGCCGACCTACGTCACCGGATCGTTCGTGTCCGCGGCCCGCGGCGGCGTCTCGACCAACTGGGCGATCGCCAGGCCGCCGGGACAGACCGGCCTGCTGCGGCCGGTGATCGCATTGCACGGCAAGGGGCAGGACGCGGCAGGCGTGATGGCAGGCGGCGTCGAGCAGGGGCTTGCTCAGGCCGTCGCTGCGGGGATCCCGCCGTTCGCGGTCGTCGCCGTCGACGGGGGCGGGAGCTACTGGCATTCGCGCACTTCGGGCGAGGATTCCGGCGCCATGGTCCTCAACGAGCTGATTCCGATGCTGGGTGAGCAGGGCCTGGACACGTCGCGCGTCGGCTTCCTCGGCTGGTCCATGGGCGGTTACGGCGCGCTGCTGCTCGGCTCGCGCCTCGGTCCGGCCCGCACCGCCGCGATCTGTGCGGTCAGCCCCGCACTGTGGACGTCATCGGGAGCGACGGCGCCCGGCGCGTTCGACGGGGCGGACGACTACGCCGCGAACAGTGTGTGGGGTCTTGCCAATCTGGGGTCGATTCCGATCAGGATCGACTGCGGGGACAGCGATCCCTTCTACTCGGCAACCAAGCAGTTCATCGCGCAGCTGCCCAGCCCGCCCTCTGGCGGGTTCTCTCCCGGTGGGCACGACGGTGCCTTCTGGAGCTCGCAGCTGCCCGCTGAGATCGCCTGGATGGCACCGCTTCTCGTTGCCTGACGTTAGAGGCTGATCCGACCTTCGGCAGCCGCGAGTCCGATGTCAGTGCGAAAGTGACTGCCCGGCAAGCGAATTTCACTCATGATGGCGTAGGCGGCCTCGCGCGCGGCTGTCAGATCGGTGCCGGTGCCGACGACCGAGAGCACTCTGCCGCCCGAGGACATCACGGTGCCGTCGTCGCGCCGGGAGGTTCCGGCGTGCAGCACACCGGGCGCCCCCGAGCCTGTGATGGGATCGCCGACACGGGGTCGTCCGGGGTAGTTCTCGGCGGCCAGCACGACGGCGACGGCGGCGCCGTCGTTCCACTGCAGGGGCGGGTGGGCCGCAAGCTCTCCGGTGGCGGCGGCGTGGAGCAACTGCCCGAACGGGCTCTCGAGGAGGGCCAGCACGGCCTGGGTCTCGGGATCGCCGAAGCGGCAGTTGAACTCGACGACGGCCGGACCGCGCGACGTGATCGCCAGCCCGGCGTAGAGCAGACCCGAGAAGGAGCAGCCACGCTTGACGAGTTCGGCGGCAACGGGTTTCACGACGTCGTCGACGATCGACGTGACGGCCTCGTCGGGCAGCCAGGCCAGCGGGGTGTAGGCCCCCATGCCCCCGGTGTTGGGTCCGGTGTCGCCGTCGCCGACGCGCTTGAAGTCCTGAGCCGGCAGCAGCGGCACCACCGTTTCGCCGTCGACCACACAGAACAGTGACACCTCGGGGCCGTCGAGGAACGACTCGAGCAGCACGGGATGCCCCGAGTCGAGAAGGCTGGCCGCATGGGCACGTGCGGCATCGCGGTCCGCGGTCACCACCACGCCCTTGCCCGCGGCGAGGCCGTCGTCCTTGACCACCCACGCGGGATCGCCCGCAGGCGGCCCGAACCTCTCGAGTGCGGCGTCGAGACGCGCTGGATTGTCGACGATCTCGCTGCGCGCGGTGCGCACGCCTGCGGCGTCCATGACGTCCTTGGCGAAGGACTTGGCGCCCTCGATGCGGGCGGCGTCCTTGGACGGGCCGAAGCAGGCGATGCCTGCGGCACGGACGGCATCGGCGACACCGAGCACGAGGGGCACCTCGGGACCGATCACGACGAGGTCGGCGCCGAATCGCGTGGCCAGTTTGACGACCTCTTCACCGGAGGTGATGTCGACGTCGTACTGCTCGGCGATCGACGTCGTACCCGCGTTTCCGGGTGCCACGGCGACCGCGTCGACCTGCGGGTCTCGCCGCAGCGCCAGCAGCAGCGCATGTTCACGGGCACCGGATCCGATTACGAGGACGCGCACGGTCACCAACCCTAAACCTTCACCTGCGGCCATACACTTGAAGCTTCAGTGTATGGTCGACGTTGGAACGTGCCACACGTCACACCAGGAGGTGCCGCCATGACGACGATGCAGAGCGCTTGCCCCTTCGGCCAGGGGTATGACTTCACCGATCCCGACGTCCTGCTCAAGGGCATTCCCGTCACCGAGTTCGCGGAGCTTCGCAAGACTGCACCCGTCTGGTGGAACGAGCAGCAGGAATCGATCTTCGATGACGGCGGCTACTGGGTGATCAGCAGACACGAGGACATCAAGGCGATATCTCGCAACGGCGAGTCGTGGTCGACCAATCGCAAGGGCGCTGTCATGCGGTTGCCGGACGGCGTCACCAGCGAGCAGCTCGACCTGACCAAGGCATTGCTGATCAACCATGACGCTCCCGAGCACACCCGCTTGCGCAAGATCGTCTCGCGGCTGTTCACGCCGCGGTCCGTCGCCGCACTCGAGGAGAAGTTGGCGGTGGCGGCACGCGAGATCGTGGCCACTGCGGCCGCGAAGGACGGCGGCAACTTCGTCGACGACATCGCGAGCAAGCTGCCGCTCCTCGCGATCGCCGACCTCATCGGCGTGCCGGAGGCCGACCGCGAGAAGCTGTTTCACTGGACCAACTCCATCATGAACACCGACGATCCGGACTTTGACTCCGATCCGACGACGGCAAACGCCGAGCTGATGGGCTACGCCTACAACATGGCCGAGGAGCGCAGGCGCTGCCCGGCCGACGACATCGTCACCCGGCTGATCGAGGCCGACCTGAGCGAAGAGGGCGGGGAGACTGGAGAGCCCTTGGGTGACGTGGAGTTCGCCTTCTTCGTCATCCTGCTCGCGGTGGCGGGCAACGAGACCACCCGCAATGCCATGACGCACGGCATGAATGCGTTCTTCGACAACCCGGACCAGTGGGAACTCTTCAAGAGGGAGCGGCCTGCGACCGCGGTCGACGAGATCGTTCGCTGGGCCACCCCTGTGCACTGCTTCCAGCGGACCGCGCTGGCCGACGTGGAGTTCGGCGACGTGACGATCCGGGAAGGCCAGCGGGCTGGTCTGTTCTACAGCTCCGCCAACTTCGACGAGGCCGTCTTCGATCGCCCCTTCGAATTCGACGTATTGCGAAACCCCAATCCCCACTTGAGTTTCGGTGGCAACGGGGCGCACTTCTGCATCGGCGCCAACCTGGCACGCATGGAGATCAAGCTGATCTTCAACGAGCTCGCCGACCAGATTCCGGACATCGCCAAAGTGGCCGAGCCACAACGTCTTCGATCGGGATGGATCAACGGCGTCAAGGAGCTGAGGGTCTCCTACCGGGGCTGACGCGCCGTCCCGGCTACTATCCTCCCGTGCGCACCCACGGCTGGTCGGGCTCCGCCCCGGCGACGGACGACGAGGCCGTCGCGCGGATCCTGACCGCGGCGGGCAGGGCCATCGACGAACGCGGCGCCGACTTCAGCATCGCCGACGTCGCGCGCAGTCTCGGGGTCACCCGCCAGACCGTGTACCGCTACTTCCCCAGCACCGAAGCGCTGCTGGTGGCCGCGGCGGTCCAGGCCGCAGACGACTTCCTCGAGCGGCTTGCCGACCACCTCCGTGGGCTCCACGATCCGGTGGACGCCGTCACCGAGGCCATCGCGACCGCCTTGGAGTGGCTGCCCAAGGACAAGCACCTCGGCCTGCTCCTGGCGCCGGGCCGGGCCGACGAACACACCGTCTCGGTGACGTCGGACGTCGCGCTGCGGTTCGCGAACAGAATGGTGCGCCGGTTCGA
The DNA here is from genome assembly GCA_025963385.1 of Mycobacterium sp. Classification (GTDB taxonomy): domain Bacteria; phylum Actinomycetota; class Actinomycetes; order Mycobacteriales; family Mycobacteriaceae; genus Mycobacterium. The sequence continues at coordinate 2,902 of JAOPUT010000036.1, read as the reverse complement.
CGTCGACTGGAGCGGTCACGGGTTCTCCGAGCCGGAACTCGACGATCTCGCCGAGCACCTGCTGCGGATCATCCAGTCGTTCGTCATCGACCCTGGGCGGCCGCCGCGGACCGGTGCGGATCTCCGCAGCTACCTCCGGCGATGGGTCGGCGGCGCCATTTTGCCGATTCCGAGGGCCCTCGACGGGACCTAAAGTGGTCAGGGTGAGTGCACTTGACGGATTCCGGACGATTTGGTCCCACGCCAACGCCACGTTCGGCCAGGGCACCCCGAGCGACGGCTCGCACTTCGACCAGAGTGGCCAACTGCAGGACCTGCAGAACGCCGTCAAGTCGGCGACGCCGGACGACACCTGGTCGGGTGCGGCGTCGGAGTCCTACGCCGAGGCCAACGCCAAGCAGGACCGCACGATCGGCGGTATCGCCAGCCTTGACAAGCGCCTCGCGGCGGAGGTCGACCGCTCCGCCTCGGTGGTGACCGCAGGCAGACGCGACCTGGAGAGCGTCCGGCAGTGGGTCGACGACGCAGCCTCACGCGTCCCCAACACCGCGGCCGGAGAGCGCATGCTCTATCCGGTGATCAGCAAGGGCTCCAGTGACATTCAGGAGATCCTCACCCGGTCCCACGGCGACCTCTCCGCAATCGCCGGCCGCATCCACGGCCTCAGCGGCGAGTATCAGGCGCTCAGTGAGGGGGAGGGCGAAGGCGGCAAGGGTGGCACGAAGATCGACAAGTTGCCCAAGACGCCCGACACCACACTGGATCTGGATGACATCCGGTATCTGGACCCGAGCGCACTGGGACCAAGCCACTACGCGGAGATCGGTCCGGGAACGTGGGTGCCCAAGAACGACTTCCCCGGCGTCGCACCGAGTCCACCGAAGGCGCCGCTGGACTATCGGGACATTCAATTCCTGGGCCCCAACGTCAAGGGTCAACCCTGGCAGAAGGAACTGGTCCCCGGGTCCGGTGCGTGGGTACCCGATCCGAATCATCCCGGCTTTCAACAGCACCCGCCCGAGGTGCCCGTCGACATGGCGACCGCGGCGATCCTCGACCCGGGACAGAAGATTCCGGAAGGAATGATCGAGCTGTACCCCGGCTCACGGGTCGCGATTCCCGATCCGGACCTCGGCGCGCCCCGCTGAGCGCTATGTGCCTGCGACCGCTGCGACGGCTTTGACCAAGAGCTGGGACAACACGCTTTCGGCCTGGAAGTCCGGCGCCAATCGCGCCTGGACGTCGACGTAGACGCGGCCGTCGAGGATCGCCACGTAGGAATACTCGACGTCGGGAGAGCCTTCGACGTCGTATCTGAGCGCAATCGTCGTCGCGCCGTCCATCGTCGGTGCGGTGAGCCTTTCCACCGTTCCCTTCATCGGGTGCTCATCGTCGTCGACGGCATAGGTGAACCGTTCGCACCCGGTTGGCGCTATTTCACTGACGACCGTCACGGGATTGACCGCGCCCACCGCGATCGACTGCCGCTCCGGCGCGTCCCCCCGTTCGTGCATCGAGTCCGCACCCACCTGCCCGTCAACGGGTTTGAGCAGAGGGCGACACTGTGACGGCACGACGGTGAAGGGCTGCCCATACGATGCCGAGGTCCCCACCGCGGGTTGCAATTGCCGACTCACCTCGATCGGAGCGGACGGGAGTCCGACGGCGACGAAGCCGGCCGGAAAGTCGTCTCTCAGTTGACCGAGCCGGGAGACGTCATAACCCGGTGCTGCCGAGACCGAAGTGCGCACCGCGCTCGAGGTCGCCGACTTACTGGGAGGCTTCGAGGTCGTCTCCGCCGAACACCCCGCCACCACCACCGCCGTGAACACCGTCAGCAACGCGGCACCGCGTCGAAGTTGCGCCATGCCCCAAGCCTAAGGGCGTCAGACCACCGTCAGTGGCAGCGATTTCCGTCCCTCGAACACCCACGACGCCCCGCCGCTGAACTTCGTCACGGCAACCTCGCCGAGTTCCTTCGCAGGCGTGTCGGTTTCGACGACGCGGACCGTCCAGTCGGTCTGCGTGCCAGTGACCTCGGCCCGCAGATGCGGGTCGACCGCCTGCACGATGGCCTGCAGCGGCAGATCGGAGACGGGCGAAACCAGCGAGATCCAGGCGCCGTCCTCGTAGGCCGGTGAGCGCCGCACGTGCAGGGAGTCCCTTTCGACGTCGACGGACACGTAGGCCGCCGGGTTGAGCAGCGGGTGCAGTTCGAGCACGCGCAGCGCACCCTCGGCGCTATCGGGCAACGCCAGCGCTCTGTGGATGCGCTCGGCGGCCACCCCGGCGATGCCGATCAACTGCTTCGTGCGGATCGATTCCTCCAGTGCCACATCGCGCTTCGCCCGCTTCCGCACGGCCAGGCTGAAGGAGAGCACGAGAAGGTGCATCTGCAGGCACACCTCATCGGCGATGCGAACCAGTGCCGAATGTGAGAACGCCCCGAAGTCGACGTCGGACAGCAGTGGGCCCGAATAGTCGGACACCCCTTCGTCACTCGGGTCGATCGGCTCGAGTTCACAGGCGTACGCACGGCTGGCCCCGACCACGTCCATCGCCGGGATGAACGGCACCTCGGGGTATGACTCGTCGATGATGACCGTCCACCGGCAATGTGGATGACGGTCCGACGGCGTCCTGGGCGGCCGGTGGATGGGCCGAACCTGGGCCTTGCGGTTGGTGGCGAGCGCCGTCGCGTCGAACGTCGGGTCCTCGATGTCGTGGCACATGCCGCGCACGTAGTCCTCACCCATCGGTTCGACATCGAGCAGCGCCCCGCAGTGGTCGAGGTGGAACTCGCCGTGCCAGCGGTCGTGCACGGTGTAGCGGAAGTCCATGAATTGCGGCGGCGCACCGATGTCGAGCTGTAGCCCCTTGAACAGCGTGAAGATGTCGACGC
>JAOPUT010000353.1 GCA_025963385.1 Mycobacterium sp. | reverse complement strand
GGCGACTAGTCGGCGGAGACCCGCTTCTTGCCGTACTGACGCTCCATCATGGCGGTGTCCCCGTACACCTCTACTCGCACGGTCTTGCCGTTACGGAGTGTGAACACCTCGACGCCCTGACTCGTCTCGCCGCCGACGGTGGCTTCGCCCAGCACCACCACCGTGTCGCCGTCAGCGATGAAACGGTGGGGCGCGATCGAAGGCGACTTCTCGCCGAGTCGCGCAAGGTACTCGCCCAGTTCACCCTTGCCGTGATACGTGCCGCTGATTGCGCTCTCACCCGGCTGAACCCACTCGACGTTGTCGTCGAACAGGTTCATCAGCGTTTCGACGTCGCCGGCGGTGAAGGCCTGGTAACCCCTCTTGATGACCTCGACGTTCTGGTCTTGCTCTGACATTCCTGTCTCTCCTCTCTGATGTGCTGCTACAGGTGGTCCATCTCGCGGGACATCCGCGCGGTCTCTAGGTAGGCGGCCTCGCGCCGAGGATGGACCGGCCCCGGTTCGGGGACGCGCAGATGGATGTGGTGCACTGCGGCACTGACTTTCGTGCCGGTCCACAGATGATGGGCGGTCGCCCGCGACACCGCTGCCGCGAACACGTCGTGGGGAGCGGTTCGAGTCGGTAGATGCAACATGTGTGGATACCTCCAGGGGGTTCGTGGCTCCATGCCCTGGGGTCACCGGTATGTACGACTCGAGACAGAAAAGCACCGCGGCGCACGCAAAACATCATCAGAACGGATGAGATTCGCTGTCGATTTTCGAGCCGCTGGTGGCGTTCGTCTCGACCTATCTTTGCCTCCTCGTTGCGTCGGCAATCACCGGTCGATTTGCTGCTTGATCGACGGACGCCGAGAAGCCTTGTCGCAGTAGCGTTTGACGCGGGAGGGAAACGCACGACCGACAAAGGGGTGGGAATGACATGTCCAGTTCCGACAACGTTGAGACGACCAAGAAGGGGTATGCCGCTTTCGCGGCGGCCGATCTAGACGCGGCCCTCAGCGCCTTCGCGGACGACGTCGAGTGGGTGCAACCAGGCAAGAGCGCACTCAGCGGCACCTATCACGGCAAGGACGAAGTGAGCGCGCTGCTGGCGCGCTTCGCAGGCAAGGCGTTCTCGGCGACGCCACGGCGGTTCGTCGCCGACGACGACGTCGTCGTCGCGCTGACCGAGGTGAGCATCGAAGGTGAGACCGCCAACGGCGCCGACGCGTTCACGTTTCACGACGGCAAGATCACCAGGGCGGAATCCTTTGGCGACACGGCCCTGATGGAGCGCGTCTTCGGCACGAAGTGAGGTTGCCGCGAATCCTCCCGAGGGGCCTATTCAGCCGCCGGTGCCGTCGCTGGCCGGAGACACGGCTTACGGACTACGGTCCGAATAGTACTGTCACGGGATGACTACGAACCTGGACGCCAGACTGAATCCGCACGCCCCCGCCGTTCTGAGCCTCTTTCGGGTGGTGTTCGGGCTGTTGTTCCTCTGCCATGCCACCTCGCACCTGTTCGGCTGGCCGGTCGCGTCCCAGCAGGCACCCGTCGGAACCTGGCCGTTCTTCTACGCCGGAATTCTGGAGTTGGTCACCTCGGTGCTCATCATCGCCGGGTTGTTCACCCGGATCGCGGCCTTCGTCGCCTCCGGCGTGATGGCCTTCGCCTTCTTCACCCAGCACCTGCCCGGCGGCATCATTCCGATGAGCAACGGAGGCGAATTGGCAGTGCTCTACTGCTTCGGCTTCTTCCTGCTGGTCTTCACTGGTGGCGGGGCGTTCGCCGTGGACTCACGCCGACGAGCCCGCACCACGACGACCTCCGGCGGGTGGCGCCGCCGCCGGTAGCCGTCAACCGTCCAGAGCCAGGTCCTTGCGGAATCGCTTCATGCCGTCGATCTTCTCGGCGGTCGTCGAGTCGGGCCCGGTGTAGAACATCCACGGCATCGTCAGGATGTGGGTGATGCCCGCCGCCTCGGCGCGCTCGTAGTCAGGGATGGTGAGCGCGTCGGTCAGCGGGGTCAGGATCGTGAATCCGTCCATCGTCAAACCGTTTTCGGCGCGAAGTTCACGCAGTCGCCGAGCACCCTCGATGGCGCGGTCGGTGGTGATCAGATCGCCGATCCATCCGTCGTTGCGGGCCGCTCGGCGCAGCGCGACGTCGCTGAGTCCCCCGACGTAGATCGGAATGTGCGGCGGCGTGGGCTCCATCTCGAGCCGTGGGGCCTGGTAGAACTCGCCGTCGAACTCCGTCCAGCCCGGCTGCCAGAGCGCTCGCAACAGTTCGAGCATCTCGTCGGTGCGCCTGCCACGACGATCGAACCGCTGGCCCATCAGGGTGAACTCCTCCTCGCACCACCCCACGCCGACACCCAACTCCACCCGTCCACCGGCCAGATATGCAGCGGTGCCAACGGCTTTCGCCACCGAATACGGATCCCGCATACCCGGGATGTACACCGTCGTGACGAAGTGCAACCGCTCGGTGACCTGTGCCAGCGCCCCGACGAGCACCCACGGGTCGGGCCAGTCGGTGAACGGCTGCCACCGGCGTTCCCCGTCCCTGGTGTACGGATAGGGAGTGGCCAGCTTCTCCAGGTTCACCACGTGGTCGGGGATGCCGAAGCCGTCGTACCCGAGTTCATCTGCGGCCCTGGCCAACTCGACCACTTCACGGGTCTCGAGGAAGGCGGGGCTGACGTAGAACTTCACCCGGCATCCCGAGCCCACGCCGGGCGGATGAACACGCCGTCGGCCTCGACGGTCCACCCCTCGGCGTCACCGAGATACCCGCGGGCGTACGTCTTCACGCCCTCGATCCGCTCGATGAACGCCTCGGCCCGAACGCGACCCAGCGGCGTCCCACGCAGATAGCGCAAGGTGATGGTGCCGGTGAAGTTCGGCTTGGTCAGGCCGTGGCTGGCGGCCTCGCCGAGGAGGTGATCAAGGACCAGCGCCGCGATTCCGCCGTGCACCAGACCCGGGGGCCCCTCGTAGGCCAAGCCCAGATCGAACTCGGCCCAGCACCTGCCACCGCCCTCGTGCTGGATGTCCATCGGCGGGGCGATCGCATTGCGAAGTCCCACAGCGGGATTGGCCCATGCCAACGGACGTCCGGTGCCCGCGTGCCGCAGGGTCGACGTCTGATCGTGCTGTGCACCGCGGAGCGTCGACGTGATGGCCTCGATGGCGGCTTGCGCCTCACGGACCGTGGCGTCGTCGACGTCGGTGCGGATACTCGCGTCGATGAGCTCACGCACGGCCTGCGTCAGGGGCCCATGGACCGCGCGCTTGCGCTCATAGTCCTCGGCACTGATGAGGTCGAACGGGAAGTCCATGCTCATTCGCTGCTCACTCCCCGAAGACCCTTCGTACCACCATCTTTGCGCGACGTGTCACCCGCAGGTAGTTGTCGAGGAACTCGCTGCCGTCACTGTTCTCCCAGCCCGCAGCCACTGCCACCGCGTTGAGCTGACGCCCGGGGCCCGGTAACTGGTCCGTGGGCTTGCCCTTGACGAGCACCAGAGCGTTGCGCGCTCGCGTCGCGGTCAGCCACGCGTTGCGCAGCAGGTCGACGTCGCCTTCGGCGATCAACTCCGCCGCGCCGATGGCGTTCAGGGTGTCGAGCGTCGAGGTGCTGTGCAGGGCCGGGATCTGGTGTGCATAGCGCAGTTGGAGCAGTTGCACGGTCCATTCCACGTCGGCGAGGCCACCGCGTCCGAGCTTGGTGTGCGTGTTGGGATCTGCGCCGCGCGGCAGTCGCTCGGCGTCGATGCGTGCCTTCACGCGCCGGATCTCCTGCACCGCTTGGGCTGACACGCCGCCCGCCGGGTATCTGGTCTTGTCGACCATCAACAGGAAGCGATGGCCGAGGTCCTCGTCGCCCGCGACCCGGTGCGCTCTCAGCAGGGCCTGGACCTCCCAGGTCTGCGCAAACCGCGCGTAGTACGCCTCGTACGACGCGAGCGTGCGGACCAGCGGGCCGCTGCGGCCCTCAGGCCGCAGATTGGTGTCGACCTCGAGCGGCGGATCCGCGCTCGGCGTGCCCAGCAGTGCGCGCACCTGTTCGGCGACCGTGACCGACCACTTCACCGCGGCGGATTCCTCGACGCCGTCGTTCGGCTCACACACGAACATCACGTCGGCGTCAGAGCCGTAACCCAACTCCCCGCCGCCGAGTCGGCCCATGCCGATCACCGCGATCCGCGCCAGGGGGCCGCGGTTGGACGTGTTGGCCCGAATCACCACGTCCAGCGCCGCCTGAAGCACGGCCACCCAGACCGATGTCAGCGCCCGGCAGACGTCGGTGACCTCGAGCATCCCCAACAGATCGGCCGATGCCACGCGGGCCAGCTCCCGACGACGCAGCGTCCGCGCCGCCGCGATGGCGCGCAATGGCTCGCCGTGCCGACCGACCGAGGCGATGAGCGCCCTGGCGAGCCCGTCCGGCTCGACCTCGAGCAGCTTCGGGCCCGACGGCCCGTCGGCGTACTGCTGGATCACCTCGGGTGCGCGCATCAAGAGCTCGGGGACGAACGCCGACGTGCCGAGTACCCGCATCAGCCGCTTGGCGACGGCGCCCTCGTCGCGCAGCGACGCGAGGAACCAGCGCTGGTCGGCGAGCTCTTCGCTCAGTCGCCGGTAGGCCAGAAGCCCGCTGTCCGGATCGGGAGTGTCGGACAGCCAGTCCAGCAGGGTTGGCAGCAGCACCTGCTGCACCCGCCCCCGCCTGCCGCTGCTGGTGGTCAGCGCTGCCAGGTGGGTCAGCGCGCTCTGCGGACCCTCGTATCCGAGTGCGGCCAACTGACGTTCGGCCGCCTCCGCCGACATGCTCGCGTAGAGCTCGACCGCGCCGCCCTCGACGGACTCCAGCAGCGGTTGATAGAAGAGCTTCGCGTGCAGGCGCGAGACCCGCAGGCTCTGGCGCTTGAGTTCCTCACGTAGCACACCGAGTGCGTCGTGCTGGCCGTCGGGGCGCATGTGCGCGGCACGGGCCAGCCAGCGCATGGCCTCCTCGTCGTCGGACTCGGGCAGCATGTGGGTGCGCTTGAGCCGCTGCAGCTGCAGGCGGTGTTCGAGCAGCCGCAGGAATTCGTAGGACGCCGTCAGGTTGGCGGCATCGTCTCGACCGACGTAGCCGCCCGCGCTGAGGGCGGCGAGCGCGTCGACCGTGGACGCCACGTGCAGCGAGTCGTCGTTGCGGCCGTGGACGAGTTGCAGGAGCTGCACCGCGAACTCGACGTCGCGCAGCCCGCCCGTGCCGAGCTTGATCTCGCGCGCCCTGACGCCCGCAGGCACCAGTTCCTCGACGCGCCTGCGCATCTTCTGGACCTCCGAGACGAAGTCCTCCCGTTCGCACGCCGCCCACACCATCGGCATCAGCGCGGCCATGTACTGCTCGCCGAGCTCGGCGTCACCGACCGCTGGGCGGGCCTTCAGCAGCGCCTGGAACTCCCACGTCTTGGCCCACCGCTCGTAGTATGCGACATGGGATTCCAGCGTGCGGACCAGCGGACCCTGCTTGCCCTCGGGCCGCAAGTTGGCGTCGACCTCGAAGAAGGCCTCGCCCGCGAAGCGCATCATCTCGCCGGCGACCCTGGTGCTGATCGCATCGGCCTGCTCGGCAACGAAGATGACGTCGACGTCGCTGACGTAGTTCAGTTCGCGTGCACCGCACTTGCCCATCGCGATGACCGCCAGCCGGGGTGGCGTCGCGTCGGCCTTCGAGCCCTGGCATACGGACCTGGTGGCGACGATGAGCGCTGCGCCCAGCGCCGCGTCGGCGAGATCGGCAAGGTGCTCCCCCACCGTCGGAAACGGCAGCACGGGCTCGTTCTCGACCGTCGGCGCCAGATCCAACGCAGCCAACACCAGCAGGCGGTCGCGATAGTGAACCCGAAAATCGCTTGTCTCGGAAGACTTCTCGGCCAGATCAGCGAAGGAGGCGCGCAGCTCGGCAGCGGTCGGCAGGGACACCTGGCCCGCCAGCAGATGCCAGGAGAGCGGTTGGGCGACGAGATGATCGCCGAGTGCCATGGACGACCCGAGAACACCGAAGAGGCGACCCCGCAGTCCGCGGTCCTTGACCAGCGCGCTGTTGAGCTCGTCCCAGCCGTCTTCGAGCGCGTCGGCGAGCCGCACCATCGCCCGCAGCGCGGTGTCGGCGTCGGGCGCCCGCGACAACGACCACAGCAGTTCGACGTGAGCATCGGTGTTCCAGCCCAGTCGATCCAGATCGGCACGGGCCGGCGGCTCGACCAGTCCCAGTCGGCCGACGCCGGGCAGCTTCGGGCGCTGCGTCGCGGGTTTCGGCACGTCGTCGAAGATAGCGCAGTCGGTAGCGCCTTCCTACTAGAGCGAGAGGTAGGCCTTCAGCTCGTACGGCGTCACGTTGCTGCGGTAGGTCTCCCACTCGGCGCGCTTGTTGCGCAGGAAGAAGTCGAAGACGTGCTCGCCGAGCGCCTCGGCGACCAGTTCGGAGTTCTCCATCTCGGCGAGGGCCACGCCGAGGCTCCCCGGCAGCTCCTTGTAGCCCATCGCGCGGCGTTCCTCGGGGGTCAGGTTCCACACGTTGTCCTCGGCCTGAGGTCCGAGCACGTAGTTCTTCTCGACCCCACGCAAGCCCGCGGCCAGGAGGACCGCGAAGGCCAGATACGGGTTGCACGCCGAATCCGGGCTGCGGACCTCGATGCGCCGCGACGACGCCTTGCGCGGCGTGTACATCGGCACTCGGACGAGCGCGGAACGGTTGGCCGCACCCCACGACGCCGCGGTCGGCGCCTCGCCGCCGTGGACCAGCCGCTTGTAGGAGTTCACCCACTGATTGGTGACGGCGCTGATCTCGCTGGCGTGCTCGAGGATTCCCGCGATGAAGGACTTGCCGACGGCCGACAGCTGCAGCGGGTCGTCCGCGGTGTGGAAGGCGTTGGTGTCACCCTCGAAGAGGCTCATGTGGGTGTGCATCGCCGAGCCGGGGTACTGGCTGAACGGCTTGGGCATGAACGTCGCGCGCACACCCTCGGCGAGCGCGACCTCCTTGACGACGTAGCGGAACGTCATCACGTTGTCGGCCATGGACAGGGCGTCGGCGTAGCGCAGGTCGATCTCCTGCTGCCCCGGCGCGCCCTCGTGGTGGCTGAACTCGACCGAGATGCCCATCGACTCGAGTGCGTCGATCGCGTGACGGCGGAAGTTGGGTGCCGAGTCGTGCACGGCCTGATCGAAGTAGCCGCCATTGTCCGCGGGCTCCGGCTCCGAACCGTCGTAGGGACCGGGTTGCAGCAGGAAGAACTCGATCTCGGGGTGCACGTAGCAGGAGAAGCCGAGATCGCTGGCCTTGGCGAGTTGGCGCCGCAGCACGTGCCGCGAGTCGGCCCAGGAGGGCGACCCGTCCGGCATCGTGATGTCGCAGAACATCCTGGCGGAGTGGTGCTTGCCGCCGCTCGTCATCCACGGCAGCACCTGGAAGGAGGACGGATCGGGGCGGGCGACGGTGTCGGATTCCGACACCCGGGCAAACCCCTCGATCGACGATCCGTCGAAGCCGATGCCCTCCTCGAACGCGCCCTCGAGCTCGGCAGGCGCGATCGCCACGGACTTGAGATATCCGAGCACGTCGGTAAACCACAACCGCACGAACCGGATGTCACGCTCTTCGAGCGTCCGGAGGACGAATTCCTTCTGCCGATCCATGTGCGAAGCGTAGGCATCGGCTGTTAATTCCGTGTTACGCGCCTGGTGCTAACACTGCAGGTTCGGCGCGGGCTGGGTCGAATCGACGAGGAACGCGACGACCGCCGAGTCGACACAGGCATCGCCGTTGAAGACGACGGTGTGCTGGGTGCCGTTGAACGTGATCAGCGAGGCGTCCATCTGGCGCGCCAGGTCGACGCCCGCCTGGTACGGCGTGGCGGGATCGTGGGTCGTCGACACGACGACGACCTTGCCCGGTCCCGGTGACGTCACGTCGCGCGGCGCGGAGGTCGGGGGTACCGGCCACATCGCGCAAGCATCCCTCGGCGCCAGGCCCGTGAACTCGCCGTAGGCCATGAAGGGTGCCGCCGCCCGTGCCTGGCGATCGGCCTCGGCCCACACCGCGGGGTCGGTGGGGTACGGCGAGTCCACGCAGCGGATCGCGGTGAACGCGTCCTGCTGATTCGTGTAGTGCCCGGCGGTGTTGCGCTCCTGGTAGTCGTCGGCCAGCAACAGCAGATCGCCCGCGTCGGTGCCGCGTCGCAGGCCGAGCAGTCCACTGGTCAGGAACTTCCAGTAGCGCTGGGTGTACAGCGCGTTGACGGTGCCCGTGATGGCGTCCTGGTAGCTCAGTCCCCGCGGGTCCGACGTCGGCCCCGGCTGTTGGACCAGCGGGTCGATCAGCTGGTGGTACCGCGACACGAACTGGGTCGGATCCTGGCCAAGCGGGCAGTCGACCGAACGCGCGCAATCCGCGGCGTAGTCGTCGAACGCAGTCTGGAAGCCGGCCAGCTGGCGGATGTTCTCCGCCACCGGATCCGAGCCGGGGTCGACGGCGCCGTCGAGGACCATCGCGCGCACGCGGTCGCCGAACCGTTCGGCGTACTCGGCGCCGAGCTCGGTTCCGTAGGAGTAGCCGAGGTAGTTGATCTGGTTCTCGCCCAGCGCCGCCCGCACGACGTCCATGTCGCGTGCGGTCGAGGCGGTGCCCACGTTCGCCAGGAATTCCAGCCCGGTGCGGGCGACGCACTCCTGAGCGATCTGCCGGTAGATCTCCTCGATGTGGGCGACGCCCGGGGGGCTGTAGTCGGTCAGGGGTTCGCGACGGTAGGCGTCGAACTCGGGGTCGGTGCGGCAGAGAACCTGCGGGGTGGAGTGTCCGACACCGCGCGGATCGAACCCGACCAGGTCGAAATGGCGGGTGATGTCGGTGTCGGCGAGGCTGGCGGCCATCCCGGCGACGGTGTCCACGGCGGAGGCGCCGGGACCGCCAGGGTTGATCATCAGCGCCCCGATGCGGTCCCCACTGGCCGGCACTCTGATGACCGCCAATTGCGCTTGGGGCCCTTCGGGTTTCGCATAGTCGACGGGCACGCTGACCATCCCGCACTGAGCGGTCGTGACGGTGGCGGCGACTTGGACGCCGTCGCAGTTGCCCCAGACCGGGGGCTGGCCGTACTGCTGTGTCGCCTGCCCCTCGGGTGCGGCCGACGCCGTCGGAACCGCGACGGTAGCCGTCACCAGGATTGCGAGCAGCACCGCGATCAGCCTGCCCACCAACCACATGGCGAACATGTTTGCACGCGCCGCGCTTCGGGTCAGCCGCCGGGTGCCACCAGAGACTACTCGGCAACCAGACGGTGATCCGTTGGTGACCTAGGCCGCGCGCCCCAGGAGCGAAACCGCTTGGCGTGCTTGATGCGTCAGCACGTGGCGCCGGGCGGCGGCACCGTGAGGTCGACCAGGTACTTGGCGGCGATGTCGTCGACGCACGTGTTGCCCTGGAAGACCACCGTGTGCTGGGTGCCCTTGAACGTCAACAGCGACCCGCCGAGTTGCTTGGCGAGTTCGACGCCCGCCTGGTACGGCGTGGCGGGGTCGTTCGTCGTGGACACCACCAACACGGGCGGCAGACCCTTGACCTCGAGCTCGTGGGGTGTGGAGGTGGCGGGGACGGGCCAGAACGCGCACGTGCTCAGCGGGGCGTTCCCGGTGAACTGCCCGTAGCTCATGAACGGGGCGACCTCACGCGCACGACGGTCCTCGTCGACGACCGTCTTACGGTCCTTGATCGGGGGCTTGTCGACGCAGTTGACGGCCACCCGCACGTCGGTCGAATTGTTGTAGTGCCCGTTCTCGTCGCGCCCCATGTAGAGGTCCGCGAGCGCCAGCATGGTGTCCCCTGAGCCGTTCTTCAGCTCGGTCAACCCCTGCGTCAGGTGGCGCCAGAGGTTGGGCGAGTACAGCGGCAGGATGGTGCCGACGACGGAGTCGCTGTAGCTCAGTCCGCGCGGGTCCTTGGTCTTGGCGGGATTTTTGACGAGTGGTTCGACGAGGCCCTTGTAGACGTCCACGGCCTTGGTGGGATCGGTGCCCAGTGGGCAATCCGCACTCTTGGCGCAGTACGCCGCGTAGTCGTTGAACGCCGTCTGGAACGCGGCGGCCTGTCGGAGATCGGCCTCGACCGGGTCGGCGTTGGGGTCGACCGCTCCGTCGAGGATCATCGCCCGCACGTTCTGCGGGAAGGCCTCCGCGTAGGCCGACCCGATGCGGGTGCCGTACGAGTAGCCGAGATAGGTCAGCTTCTGATCTCCGAGTGCCGCCCGCATGGCGTCGAGATCCTTTATCACGCTTGCCGTTCCGACGTTCGCGAGGAACTCGTCGCCCATCTTCTCGACACAGCGCCCGACGAAGTCCTTGGTCTGCGACTCGATGTGGGCGACGCCCTCGGGGGTGTAGTCGACCTGGGGGTCGGCCCTGAGCTTGTCGTTGTCCTCATCGGAGTTGCACCACAACGCGGGTGTCGACCGCCCCACGCCGCGGGGGTCGAAGCCGACGAGGTCGAAGTGCTGACGGATGGTGTCTGGCACGGCCCCCACCAGCGAGGCGGCGGCCTGCACGCCGGACTCTCCCGGTCCGCCCGGGTTCACGATCAGTGAGGCGATCTTCTGCCCGGTGGCCTTGAAGCGGATCATTTCGATGCGCGCGACGTCGCCGTCGGGCTTCGTGTAATCGACCGGCACCGAGAGCTTTCCGCATTCGGCGCCCGCGGGGATGCGGACGTCGGACGACGCGAGGTCGCACTGTGACCAATTCACCGGCGTACCCGGGCGTGGCGTGGCGATGACGCTGCGCCCATCGACCAGCCTGCTGCAGCCCGCCACCAGCAGCACCACCATGGCGGCCGCGAGGACCCCGCGTCTGAGGTTCATGGCTGTCCATGCTGCCATGAAGACCCATCGGCCCAGCCCAGGGCGCTACCTCGTGGCGTCCGCCAGCTCGCGGGCCGTCAGCAGCGGGCGCCCAGCGGCGGAACCGCCATGGCGGTGAGGTACTTGGCCGCGATGTCGTCGACGCACGAATTCCCATCGAAAACCACAGTGTGCTGAGTGCCCTCGAACGTCAGCAGCGCCGCGCCTAGTTGCCGAGCCAGTTCCACGCCTGCTTGGTAGGGGGTGGCGGGGTCGTTGGTCGTGGACACCACAAGAGCAGGCGGGAGACCGCCGATCTCGATCTCGTGCGGCTTCGACCTCACCGGTTGGGGTAAGAATGTGCACCCGTCGCGTGGTTCCAGACCCGTGAACTCTCCGTAGCTCAGAAATGGAGCCGCATTGCGCACTTGGCGATCCAGCTCGACTAGCACGTCGTTGTCGGTGATCGGCGGTGTATCGGTGCAAGTGATGGTCGCGAAGGCATCGGAGACGTTGCTGTAATGGCCATCGTCGCCGCGCTCTTCATAGAAGTCCGCTAGTCGCAGCAACGTATCGCCATGCCCTTGACGGAGTTCAGACAACCCACTCGTCAGGTACTTCCAAAAACTCGGTGAGTACAGCGCCTGGTTGGTGCCGGTGAGCGCGTCGCGATAACTTAGGCCGCGGGGGTCGTCAGTCCTTGCGGAAGTTTTCGCAAGTGGCGCCAGTAGTTCAAGGTAGACCTCGACCGCTTTCGTCGGGTCGGTCCCCAGCGGGCATCCGGTGGCTTTCGCGCAGTCTGCGGCGTACTCGTCGAAAGCTTTCTGAAAGCCGGCGGCTTGTCTCACGGCTTCATCGACCGGGTCGGCATCGTGAACGTAGGCGCCATCGAGGATCATCGCACGCACCTTCTCCGGGAACTGGTCGGCATAGCTCGCCCCGACCTTGGTACCGTACGAGTAGCCCAGATATGTCAACTTCTCGTCTCCGAGCGCCGCCCGCATTGCGTCGAGATCTCTTGCCACGTCGGTAGTTCCGACGTTGGTCAGAAACTCCTCGCCCATCTTGTCGACACAACGTTGGGCGAAGGCCCTGTTCTCCGAATCGAGGTGCGCGACACCTTCGGGCGTCAACTTCACAGGAGGTTCAGACCTTTCCCGATCGTTCTCCTCGTCGGTATTGCATCGCACGGCCGGCGTCGAGGACCCCACGCCACGTGGATCGAACCCCACATAGTCGAAACGCTCCCGCACGGAGGCCGGTAACGAGGTCAACGACGTCGCGACATAATCAACTCCGGATTCGCCGGGGCCCCCTGGGTTGACGAGCAGCGAGCCGATCTTGTCACCCGTCGCGGGGAACCTGATCATCGCCAGCAAGGCGACGTCGCCGTCGGGCTTGGCATAGTTGATGGGCACCGGCAACGTGCCACACTCGGCAATCACGGGGATTTCGTCGTCGGGCGACCATGTCGGATCACACGGTCCCCACCGGATGGGCGTCCCGGGGCGTGCGACGTCCACTACTCCCCGGCCGTCGACCACCGTGCTGCAGCCCGCGACGACAAGCACTACGGCCAGGGCCGAAGGCACCCGTCGCCGGCCTGGGCTACCGCGTGGCATCTAGCAACTCCTGCAGCGCGACGGCGAAGTCGTCTGCCATGTCCCACAGGTCGGGTAGCAGTTCGGGGCAGGAGATCAGACCCACGTCGAGGGTGCCGTTGAGCGACATCACGGTGATGTTCAGCCCCGACCCGTGGAAGATCGGCCCGAGCGGGTACATCGCGTTCACCTGCCCGCCGAGGAAGTACAGCGGCACCTGGGGTCCAGGCACGTTCGACACCACCAGGTTGTGCACGGGCAGCGCACTCGTCAGGCGGCTCGACGCGTAGACGCGCATTGCGACGCCGAACACCGCGGGGGCCGCGAACTGTGACCAGTCCTGCAGCAGCGTCGCGCCGATCGCCGCACTGTGTTGTTTGCCAACGGAATTCGCGTCGGCGATCGCCTTGAGACGCTCGCCGGGATCCTCGATGTCGGTCTGCAGGCTGGAGAACATGCCCGAAACCTGGTTGCGCCCGGGCCGATCCGACTTGTCGTGCACCGACACCGGCACCATGGCAACGAGAGTGCTGTCGGGCAGCTCGTCACGGTCGAGGAGGAAGCGTCTCAGCACTCCGGCAACCAGCGCCATGACGACGTCGTTGACCTTGACCCCGAAGTGGTTCTTGACGGTCTTGATGTCCTCGAGGTCGAGCTGGGAGAACGCGACGTTGCGGTGCCCGGTGACGGTGTCGTTGAAGCGCGTCTTCGGCGCCGCGAACGGGGCGGCCATCGTCAGGCCGCTGCGGGCCCGCTTGACGGTGTCCAGCACCGTTGACAGCGTCGATGGCAGCACGTTGGCCAGCTTCAAGGGGCGGGTGGCGTACTTGACCGCGCCGCTGATAGCGATCTCCAGATCGGATCCGCCGCCGACTCCCGCCACGGGATCCGGCGCGGGCGCGTCCGCCTCGGTGGTGCACAGCTGCGACATCAGATTCGCACCGGTGACCCCGTCGACGCCTGCGTGGTGCACCTTGGTCATCACCGCGAGCCTGCCGCCCTCGTGGGCGTTCGTGCCCGCGACGTTCTCGATCACCCACATCTCCCAGAGCGGGCGGCTGCGGTCCAGCGTCAGCGAGGCGATGTGTCCGCAGATCTCGCCTAGTTCGACGCGGCCGCCCGGTGACGGCAGGCCGATGCGGTGCAGGTGCCGATCGACGTCGAAGTCCTTGTCCTCCACCCATACCGGGTGATCGAGGTTGAACCGGTTGTCGGCGAGTTTCTCGCGGAATTCCGGCATCGCCCTGATCCGCAGGCTCAGGGCGTCGCGCATCCGCTCGAACGTGTACCCGCCAGGGATGGTGGACGTGTCGACTTCGAGGATCGAGCACACGTGCAGCGGCTGTGCAGCGGTCTCGAGGTAGAGGAAGCTGGCATCGAGTCCGCTGAGCCTTTGCATGTGGCCGATGTTAGGCGCGCGGCCTGACCAGATGTGAGGAACTGCACTTCATCAGGAGTTCACCTTCGCTGGTCGGAGTGACAGACTGGACCAGTCAGATGACCCGGGGACCCGAATGGGCCTCGAGGAACGAATCGACGAGATTAGGGACAACGATGTCTGAACAGACCGTGTACGGCGCTGCGACCGAAACCTCCAAGCCCCGGCTGAAGGTCCGTACCCATCACTTGTCGAAGTGGAAGGACGAGGGCCGCAAGTGGGCCATGCTGACGGCCTACGACTACTCCACCGCGCGCATCTTCGACGACGCCGAGATCCCGGTGTTGCTGGTGGGCGATTCCGCGGCCAACGTGGTCTACGGCTACGACACGACGGTTCCCGTGACCGCCGACGAGCTGATCCCCCTGGTCCGCGGCGTGGTGCGCGGCGCACCCCACGCGCTGGTCGTCGCCGATCTTCCGTTCGGTAGCTACGAATCCGGCCCTCAGCAGGCCTTGGCGACGGCGACCCGCTTCATGAAGGAGGCCGGCGCGGCTGCCGTCAAGCTCGAGGGCGGCGAACGCATGGCCGATCAGATCGCGACACTGACTCAGGCGGGCATCCCCGTGGTGGCCCACATCGGCTTCACCCCGCAGAGCGTCAACGGGTTGGGCGGCTTCCGCGTCCAGGGCCGTGGCGACGCGGCCGAGCAGACCATCCACGACGCCATCGCGGTCGCCGAGGCCGGGGCGATCGCGGTCGTGCTGGAGATGGTGCCCGCCGAGCTGGCCACCCAGATCACCGGCAAGCTGACCATCCCCACCGTCGGCATCGGCGCCGGACCCAACTGCGACGCGCAGGTGCTGGTCTGGCAGGACATGGCGGGCATGACCGCGGGCAAGACCGCCAAGTTCGTCAAGAGGTTCGGCGACGTGGGCGGCGAATTACGGCGCGCGGCAACGCAGTACGCCAACGAGGTGGCGACGGGAGCATTCCCGGCCGAGGAGCACTCCTTCTAGCTCTAGGCGAATTCGGGCTTGCGCTTGCCGAGGAAGGCGCCGATGCCCTCCTTGCCGTTGGCGGAATCGGCGCACTCGGCGATCAACTGGGCTTCGCGGTCCAGCTGGTCCTCGTACCGCGACGCGTACGTCGTCAGCAGAAGCTTCTTCACCGCGGAGTTGGAATTCCTTGCCCCGGAAGCGGTTCGGGCCGCGAGGTCATCCAGTTTGGTCGCCAGCTCGGCGTCGGGCACCACCGTGGTGACCAGTCCCCACTCCCACGCCTCGGCCGCCGTCAGCACCCGGTTAGTGATCATCAGTTCCTGGGCGCGACGCAGTCCGACGAGGCGGGGCAGCAGGTACGAAGAGCCGCCGTCGGGGCTCAGACCTACCTTGGTGTAGGCCATCGTGAACGACGCCGACTCCGCGGCGAGCACCAGATCGCCGGACACCCCGAGCGGGAAGCCCGCTCCGGCGGCCACCCCGTTCACGGCCGTGATCAGCACGGCGTCCATCCTCGCGAAGATCGACATCGCACGGTGCAGGTCGTCGGCGATGCCCTTGACGTACGCGCCCGCGCTGGGCGCCGCGGCCATCGCCTTGAGATCGCCTCCGGCACAGAAGAATCTGCCGGCACCGGTGAGGGTGACGACCTTGGTCGCGTCGGTGTCGCACAGCGCCGCGGCTTCGGCGAGCTCCCTGGTCAACGTGTCGTTCATCCCGTTTGCAGCGTCGGGGCGATCGAGAACGATGCTGGTGACGGCTCCGGACTGCGCGAACTTCAGCGTTTCGAAATCGGTCATGGCGTGACGTTATCGCACCGGTTTGTCAAGGCCCTGCCGCGTGCCGCCGTCCGTTCACCTCCATGTGGCAACCTGTTCACCAAACCAGCTCCCCGGACACTGCCCAACTGAAGGTGAAGATGCCAGCTGACAAGCGCAAACCGTCCCGCCACACGGAGGTCGAGCGCAAGTTCGCAGTAGTCGAGGGCACCGTCTCACCGTCGTTCGAAGGGCTGTCGTCGATCGCCAGCGTGGAACGGTCTCCGGTGCAGCAGCTCGACGCCGTGTACTTCGACACCCCGGAGCAGGATCTGGCGGCGCACCGGATCACGCTGCGGCGGCGCACCGGTGGACCCGATGCAGGCTGGCACCTCAAACTCCCCGCAGGCACGGATGCCAGGACCGAGGTCCGCACCCCGCTCGGCGATGAGGGCGCGCCCGACGACGAGGTGCCCGAGGAGTTGCGCGACGTCGTGCTCGCCATCGTGCGGGACCGGCCGCTGCGCCCGGTGGCACGGATCTCCACCAGCCGCACCGTCGACCTGCTGCACGGCCTCGACGGCCGCGCCGTCGCCGAGTTCTGTGACGACACGGTGCGCGCCTCGGCCGAGGGGGACGCGGAACCGCAGGAGTGGCGCGAATGGGAACTCGAGCTCGTCGAGGATTCCGACGGTGACGCGGCGCTCCTGGACCGGCTCGCGAACCGGCTGTTCGACGCCGGCGCTCAACCCGCTGGGCACGGGTCCAAGTTGGCCAAGGTCTTGAAGAGCACCCCGCGAGACCTGACCTCGCGATCCGACGATCCGGTGCACCGCGCGGTGGCCGAACAGGTCGAGGAGCTTCTGGTCTGGGACCGCGCCGTGCGGGCAGACGCCTGGGATTCCGTGCATCAGATGCGCGTGACGACCCGCAAGATCCGCAGCCTCCTGCGCGCCTCGGAGGACTCGTTCGGCATCGCCGACGACTCCTGGCTGCTGGAGGAGCTCAAGCTGCTGGCAGGCATCCTCGGCGTGGCGCGCGACGCCGAGGTGCTCGCCGAGAAGTACGAGAACGCCATCGACGGCCTGCCCGCCGAGCTGGTCCGTGGCCCGGTCCGCGAACGGCTCGTCGAGGGCGCCAAGCGCCGCTACCACGCCGGCTGGAAGCGCACGCTGGTCGCGATGCGGTCCGAGCGTTACTTCCGCCTGCTCGACGGGTTGGAGGCCTTGGTTGCGGCAATCCCGCCGGCGACCGAGGCGGGTGTCGAGCCCGAGCAGGTGACGGTCGCCGCGGCGTACAAGCGACTCCGCAAGGCCGCGAAGAAGGCCGACGCGGCCGCCGCCGACGACGACGTCTCGGCTCACGACACGGATGAGGCCCTGCACAAGATTCGCAAGCGCGCCAAGCAACTTCGCTACACGGCGTCCGCGCTGAGCGAGGACGGTGTCGCCGAGAAGGCCAAGACCATCCAATCGCTGCTCGGCGACCATCAGGACAGCGTCGTCAGCCGGACGCACCTGTCCGAGGAATCGGTCACGGCGCACGGCGCCGGCGAGGACACCTTCACCTACGGCGTGCTGTACCAGCTCGAGGCGGAGGTGGCCCGACGCTCGGAGGAGCAACTGGGTCGCGCCCTCAAGCAACTCAGGAAGGCGGTGCGGGCCGCCACGTGAACCGATGAGGGGCGGACGAGTTGGCCTGTAAGCCGGATTCTGTTCCACACCGCCATGACTGGCGGCGCGGCGGCGACCATCCATCTGGACACACCGTCACCGGGTGCCTCGAGCGGCCTACCCGCAGACTCGGGCG
>JAOPUT010000409.1 GCA_025963385.1 Mycobacterium sp. | reverse complement strand
CCCCATGATTGGGCCCAGCCCGCCTTACGGTGCAGGTCGGCCCAGCGCTCGGGGGTCGAGGCGACCTCGAGACCGCCGGTGGGGTTGAAGGCCCACCCGCCGGGGTGGTCGAGCCCGCCGAACTTCTCGACCGTGTACTTCGCGAACTCCGACATGGTCTTCGACGGGTTGGTCTGGAACACCAGACCGGGGGCATGTGACGTCGACCCGCCGGTGGCGAACAACGGACCGCGGTCGAGCACGGTGACGTCCGACCAGCCTCGCGCAGTGAGCTCGTCGGCCAGTGAGCTGCCGACGATTCCCGCACCGATGATGACGACCTTGGGGGCTGCCAAGAGATCCTCCGACTGTTGCATGATGCGCAACGAGCAGTGCAATACGCAACACATGATTCTCCCGAGGGAGCCTCACGTCAACAGGAAGATGAGCTGTGAGACGCTAGCGGGCCTGCCTGAGCTTGCCGCGGTTGTCGTTCTGGTTGCGCTCGAACACCAGGCGCAAACCATCGAGGGTCAGATGCCGGTCGTAGTGCGCGACGGTGTGCAGGTCCGGCAGCAAAAGCGGCGCGGTATGGCCCGTCGCGACCACGGCAACGTCGGCGCCCGAGAATCCGTCGACGTCCTGGCGCACCCGGTTGACCAGACCGTCGACGAGGCCGGCGAAACCGAACACCGCGCCCGCCTGCATGCACTCGACGGTGTTCTTCCCGACCACCGAGCGCGGCCGGGTCAACTCCACCCGGCGCAGGGCCGCCGAGCGGGCCGCCGCCGCATCCGAGGACACCTGGATGCCCGGCGCGATCGCCCCGCCGAGGAACTCGCCCTTCGCCGACACCACGTCGACGCAGATGGACGATCCGAAGTCGACGACGATCGCGGCGCTGGAGTACTTCTGATACGCGGCAAGGCAGTTGACGATGCGGTCTGCACCGACCTCCTTGGGGTTGTCGACCAGCAGCGGGATACCCGTCCGCACCCCCGGCTCGATCAGGACGTGCGGCACCGCGGACCAGTACTGCTCGAGCATGACCCGGATCTCGTGGAGCACCGAGGGCACCGTCGACAGGCCGGTCGCCCCCGTCAGCCGCTCGGCGTCATCCCCGATCAGCCCGTCGATGGTCAGCGCCAGCTCGTCGGCAGTGACCTCGGCCTCGGTCCGGATGCGCCAGTGCTGCACCACCTTTGCGTGGTCACCCGAGCCGGAGATCAGTCCGACGACGGTGTGGGTGTTGCGGACGTCGATGGCGAGCAACACGGCGTCAGTTCCTCCATGGCAGTTCGTGGCTGCCCCCCGACTCGATGCGGGAGTGCCCGTCGATGCCCGCTGTGGCGCCGACGTCGATCGCGATGTTGTCGAGCAGTCGGGTCCGTCCGAGCCTGGCGGCAACCAGCAGGCGGGCAGGCCCCTCGGCGGGGGCCGGGCCCAGCCACGGGTCACGCACCTCGAGGTAGTCGACCTCGATGGCGGGTACCTCGTCGAGCACGGCGCGGGCAGCGTCCAATGCCTCCGCCGCCCCCCGCGAGGCGGCGTACATCCCGGCGAGCAGGGCGGCGGACAGCGCACCCGCCTGCTCACGATCCACCTCGTCGAGGTAGCGGTTGCGCGAGGACATCGCGAGCCCGTCGGCTTCCCGCACGATCGGCACGCCCACGATCTTGACGTCGAGGTCGAGATCGTCGGACATCTGCCTGACCAGCACCAGCTGCTGGTAGTCCTTCTCGCCGAAGTACGCCCGATCGGGTCGCACGATCTGCAGGAGCTTGAGCACGACGGTCAGCATCCCCGCGAAATGTGTTGGTCGGGAGCCGCCTTCGAGCTCGGCGCCGAGAGGTCCGGGACGCACCGTCGTCCGCTGCCCGTGCGGGTACATCTCCGCCGCGGTCGGGGCGAACACGATCTCGACCCCCTCGCCGCGAAGGGCAGCCAGATCGTCGTCGAGGGTCCTGGGATAGGCGTCGAGGTCCTCGCCTGCCCCGAACTGCAGCGGGTTGACGAAGATCGACACGACGACGACGGCGCCGGGTACCCGCTTCGCGGTGCGCACCAGGGCGAGATGGCCGTCGTGCAGCGCGCCCATCGTCGGCACCAGCACGACGCGTCGGCCGGTGGTCCGCAGCGCACGGGACACGTCGGCGACGTCACGGACCTTGGTGTAGACGTTGAGCTGGGCGGCGTTGAACGCCGGCGGTTTCCGGACGGTCACGGTTGACCCCCTTCGTTCGGCGGAGCGGCGAGTGCGGCGAAGACGTCGGCGGACGCGTGCGCCCGCTGGGCCGTGCGCAGCGAGTTGGCCCGGTATGCCTGTGCGAGTTCGGGATTCACGGCGTCGAGCGCGCGGAGGTGTGCCGTGATGGCGGCGGCGTCGTCCCTGGCGACCGGTCCGGTGAGCGCGGCCTGGCCACGTTGCAGGGCATTCTCCAGCGACGCCCGCGCCAGCGGTCCGAGCACCCGTTCGGCGATACCGCCAGGCGCGTCCCCGACGACTTCCTGACCGAGCAACTCCTGGCCCCGCAGCGCGTCGCGCAACGCCTCCACGGCGTCGAGCAGCACCGTGATGACGTGATTGCCGCCGTGCGCGAGTGCCGCGTGGTAGAGCGAACGGGCGTCCTCGCGGACACCGAACGGTTCCCCGCCGATCTCGAGGACGAGCGACTGTGCCACCGCGTAGCCGACGTCATCGGCCGCCGTGACGCCGAAACACGCTCCCGACAGGCGGGCGATGTCCTCGTCGGATCCGGTGAAGGTCATCGCCGGGTGGATCGCGAGCGGTATGCAGCCGAGCTCGGTCAGTGGTGCGAGCACTCCGATCCCGTTGGCTCCCGAGGTGTGCACGACGATGGTGCCCGGTCGCACCGATCCGGTGGCGGCCAGGCCGGAGACCAGGCCTGCGAGTTCCGCGTCGGGAATCGCGAGGATCAGGAGTTCGGCGTGGGCGGCCACGTCCGAGACGGGCAGCACCTCGGTGTCGGGCAGCCGTCTCTCGGCCCGTAAGCGCGACGCATGGGATATCGCGCTGCACGCCACGACCACGTGCTCGGCGCGTTCCAGCGCGACACCGAGTGCGGTCCCCACCCGGCCCGCGGAGATGATGCCCACCGTCAGCCGGGCCGGACGCAGTCCGTCGGGCTGCACCATCGCAGACGACCTCGCATGTTCATGGTTCCGGCGTTCCGGTCCCGGCTTTGCGGGTACCGGACGGTCGCGTTGAGACTAACTCACTCCTCGCGACGTCTGCGGCGTCCGCCTCCGGTGGAGCCGACCTGCAGTCGCGCCATCAGTTCGGACACCGGCTGACCGCCGATGTGCTGACCCGCGGCCTCCTCGGACTCATTGGCGGACTCCTCGTCCCCGCGATGGCGGGCGGCAGGTGGCTCCGGAGCCTCCGGCGCCGCAGGGGCGGCCGTGGCCAGGGTCGGCGGGGTGCGGCGGCCCGGGTCTGCGTCGGCGGGAGCGGAGTGGCGGGCGCGCCGCGCCGACGCGGCCACCTCGGTCTCGGCGGTGTAGTGCCGACCCCGAATCGGCGATTCGATGGGCGGCGGCGTCATTGCCGGCGTCGGGGGGATCACCGGAGGCGGCGGAGGGGGCGGAAGTTCGGGTTCGCTCTGCTCCACGGGCGGGGAGGACCAGTTGCTGCCTGGTACCCCTGCGGGGATGAACTGGCCCTCGGCAGGTGCGGGTTGCCAGTCGGATCCGGCGGGTCCGTGCCTGCCGATGCGTTCCGGGGGCGGTGGCGGTGGCGGAGGGGGCGGAGGCGGTGGGCTGTCCACAGGCATCCACGGCAGCCCGACGTCGGGGGCGCGGCGCCTGTCCTCGAGCCTCGGCTCCTCCGGCGGGGGCGGCCGCCACCCGGCGTCGGCGGGTTCCGGCTCCGAGGGGCGTCGGTGGGCACCGCCCGCCATCTGCGGCGTCCACTCCTCCTCGGGAGGCTGCGGCTCCGCGGGGACGTCGATGATCGGGCTCTCCTCGGTATTGGGGTCGGTGTCGTCGCGCCCCTCGGTGTCGATGCGACTGCTGATCACCCGGCCAGGAGTGCTGCTGCGCTCGCTGCGGTCCGTCGTCGGAGCGCCATGGGGCACGGCGTCCCAGTCACCGAACCGGTGCACCGTGGTGCGCTCGGTCTCGATCGCCGGCCGGCTCTGCAGGTCCGTGTCGAAGATGATCTCGAGGTTCGCGCGCAGCGCCGCGAGCTCGGCGCGCAGGCTGGCCACCTCGTCGGAGGTCTGCGCGCGCAACTCCGAGGCGAGTTCACGCCGCAGCTGGGTCTCGATGGACAGCTCGTACTCGCGGCGCGCGGAGATCTCACGATCCAGCTGGAGGTCGTACACAAGTTTCAGGTCGCGCGTCTTGGCCTGATCGATGTCGGCCTGGCGCCGGTAGATGAACGAGACGAACGCGGCAACCACCGCCGCCCACAGCGCGACGATGACGGCAAGCTTCAGAAGTTCGACCCTGTTGGTGAACACCAGGGCCGAACTCGCCACGATGGCGAGAACCAGCAAAGTCGTCAACAGCAACGAGCCCGGCCTGCGGTTTCCGCGGCGAGCGCGGACCCCACGAGTCGGTTCGGTCATGGGCCGACTGTACCTGTGCCAGCTCTGATCGCGTATCGCCCACGTCGGCGATTCTCCTGGTCAGATGCTCACGCGAGCTAACCTCGCGCCCCGTCGGCGTCCTCTGGGGGATCATCGGGCGACTTGCAGCAATGCTGCAGCCACAGGGCGGCAACCACCAGCGCCAGCGCACTCGCCGCGGCCACGACCGCACCCGCGGTGTCCTCGCCTGCGACCCTCAGCACGTCCCGCTTCGGCAACAGGTAGACCAGCACGCCCACCCACCACCCGAGGGCCAGCGCACCCACCCACGCGGACGCCTTCGAGATCATCACGACGCGGGCGACCGCCAACGGGTGCAGCCAACCTGGGCCGTCGCCGATCTTCCCGTTGCGGATCTTGGACCTGACGAAGAACCCCCACCCCGCCTCGACCACCGCCACCGCGAGCAGAGACACCCCCGTCCACACGGTGATCGGAGGGAACCACCGGTACGTCAGGCTCACCAGGACGTAGCCAAGGATGGCGACGACCACGGTCGTGGCGGTCAGGTCTCGTCTGCGAGTCGGCCCCATCAGCTCACCAGCACGGGGGTCACCAGGCGGACGCCATCACGCTCGGCGGCATCCAGTGCGGCGAGCAACTGCGACACCGGCCGCGGCGTGCCGTCGACCGTCAGCGTCGCGTCGGGGTCGACGGCGAGCCACGGCCCCAGCACGAACGCCCGTTGGTGCGCGTGCGGGTGAGGCAGGGTCAGCACCTCGTCACCGCTCGACACCTCGTCGGCACCGTCATGGCAAGCGATCACGTCGACGTCGAGAGTCCTTGGCCCCCAATGTATCTCGCGCCTCCGGTCCGCGGCGCGTTCGAGTTCCTGGCCACGACGCAGCCAGTCGCGACAACCGAGGGACGGGTCGTCGGCGATCACGACGGCATTGAGGAACGGTCCCTGTTCGACCCCGCCCCAGGCGGCCGTCTCGTACACCGGCGACACACCGCGGACTGCCGCACCGAGCCCGTCGACCACCGACTGCAGGTGCCCGAGGCGGTCGCCGAGGTTCGAGCCGATCGACAGCACGACACGCGTCACGCGGGACCTCCCCTGGCGCCCCGTCGCGACCGCCGTGCCACCACCGCCACGTCGGAGAACGTCAGCGGGATCGGGGCGTCGGGCTTGTGCACGACGACCTCCACGGCGTGCAGTCGCTCATCGGTCATCACCCCGTCGGCGATCTCGGCGGCGACCGTCTCGATCAGATTGCGGGGCGGGCCCGCCACCACGTCGGCGGCCCGCTGGGCCAACACCCCGTAGTCGACGGTGTCCGCCAGGTCGTCGCTCGCGGCGGCCGCCGCGAGGTCGATCCACACGGTGATGTCGACGATGAAGTCCTGGCCGTCGCGCCTCTCGTGGTCGAAGACGCCGTGGTGACCGCGAACGGTCAACCCGCGCAACTCGATTCGATCAGCCACGTTACCGTTCGCCCTCCCATGCCTGCACGACCTTCAATGCGTCGACCGTTGCCTGCACGTCGTGCACCCGCACACCCCACGCACCGTGCATCATCGCCAGCGCGGAGATCACCGCCGTGGCGGTCTCCCTGCCGTCGGGCGGTCGGAGCTCTCCCCCGGCGTCGGCCAGCAGCGATCCGAGGAACCGCTTCCGCGAGGCGCCGACGAGAACCGGGATGCCGGTGTCGACGAGCCGGGGCAGCGCGGCCAACAGCGCCCAGTTGTGTTCGGCTGACTTCGCGAAGCCCAGCCCAGGGTCGATGATCAGCCGGGCCGGGTCCACGCCCGCCACCACCGCGGCATCGACGCTCGCCAACAGTTCGTCGCGAACCTCGGACACCACGTCGCCGTACCTGGGCACCTCGTGGGGCCGGTCCGCGCCGACCGATCGCCAGTGCATCAGGATCCACGGGGCACCCGTCTCGGCGAGCAGCGGCGCCATGTCCGGATCGGCCCGCCCACCCGACACGTCGTTGACGATCGTGGCGCCGTTCTGCAGCGCGGCGCGCGCGACGGCCGCGTGCATCGTGTCGATGCTGACCGTGATCCCGTGTCCGGCAAGCTCCCTGACGACGGGAAGCACCCTGGCGGTCTCCACGGCAGCATCGACGCGGGTGGCTCCAGGACGGGTCGACTCGCCACCGACGTCGACGATTGCCGCGCCCGCCGCGGCCAGCGCCATCCCGTGCTCGACGGCGCGGTCGCGGTCGAGGTAGAGACCGCCGTCTGAAAAGGAGTCGTCGGTGACGTTCACGACCCCCATCACCTGCATCCTGAGTGGACTCACTTGCGCAGGATGAGATCCAGCGCCTCGGCCCGCAACGTGGAGTCGGTCTTGAACTGTCCACGCACTGCCGAGGTCGTGGTGGTGGCACCGGGCTTGCGGACCCCGCGCATCGCCATGCAGAGATGCTCCGCCTCCACGACGACGATGACGCCGCGCGGGTCCAGCTTGCGCATCAAGGCGTCCGCCACCTGGCCCGTGAGCCGCTCCTGGACCTGCGGCCGCTTGGCGTACAGATCCACCACCCTGGCGAGCTTGGACAGTCCGGTGACCCGACCGTCGGCTCCTGGGATGTAGCCCACGTGCGCGACCCCGTGGAAGGCCACCAGGTGGTGCTCGCAGGTGGAATACATGGGGATCGACTTCACCAGCACCAACTCTTCGTGCTGCTCGTCGAACGTCGTGTTGAGGACGTCGTCGGGATCGGAGTAGAGCCCCGCGAACATCTCCTTGTAGGCCCGCGCCACGCGGGCAGGCGTCTCGACCAGCCCGGGGCGTTCCGGATCCTCACCGATCGCGTACAGCAACTCCCGGACGGCCTTCTCGGCGCGATCCTGGTCGAAGTCCGCAGGCCTGAAGACGTGGGAGTTGTTGTGGTGGGGCTTCGCATCAGGCTTCGTCATCGGAGCCTCCGTTCCGTCAGCCGGCTGGCGGCGTTGCGGGCCCGTCGTCACGGCCCTTGTCGTCATGCGGTCGCGGCGCGGGCTGCCCCGGCGGCGGGTACTGCTGATACGGAGGATAGGGCTGTTGGTACGGCTGCGGGTAGCCACCCTGCTGCGGCGGCGGCCCCCATGCGGACGGCGGAGGTGGCGGCGGGTACTGGCCGGGTCCCTGCGGTGGCCAACCCGGCGCATGCCAACCGGCGGGCGCCCCGTAGTTCGGCTGGGTCGGTCCCTGGGCGCCGTTGGCTGCGGCGCGCGCCCCGTTGTTGCCATTGCCGTTGTTGCCACCACCGGCGCCGTTCGAGCCGTTCGTGGCCTCTGCGGCCTTGCTCGCCGCGGCGATCGCCGCCTTGAACGCGGGCTCCTGGGTCGGCGGCGGCCACGGCTCGCCGCGTTCGATCGCCAGCTCACCCGGGGTCTTGATCGGCGGCTTGTCCGATGGCACGCGGCCGCCGAAGTCGTCGAACATGGTCAGGCGCGGGCGCTTCTTCACGTCCTCGAAGATGGCCTTGAGCTCGGCGCGGTGCAACGTCTCCTTCTCGAGGAGCTCGCCGGCCAGGATGTCGAGGACGTCGCGGTACTCGGTGAGGATCTCCCAAGCCTCGGTGTGCGCGGCCTCGATGAGCTTGCGCACCTCGTCATCGATGATCTGGGCGACCTCGTGGCTGTAGTCGGCCTGGACCCCCATCGAACGGCCGAGGAACGGGTCGCCGTGTTCGGTGCCGTAGCGCACGGCGCCGAGCTTGGAGCTCATGCCGTACTCGGTGACCATCGCGCGGGCGATCTTCGTGGCCTGCTCGATGTCGGACACCGCCCCGGTGGTGGGCTCGCGGAAGAC
>JAOPUT010000401.1 GCA_025963385.1 Mycobacterium sp. | reverse complement strand
GATGTTCTCGGGCAACAAAAAACCCCCGTCAGCGGATGCTGCACGAGGGTTGCGCGTCGGCTCGTAGGCTCTGACTGGTTACTCAGTCGGGTTACGCACCAACGCGCGAACCAAGTACTACGAGAATTGCGACGGCCTGCATAACCGTTGACGGTAGCCTCCGTACAGCTCATAGGTCAAATTCCGTCACACCGTCCCGCGGTGGAAGGATGGCGGCGTGAGCTCCCCCTCCGACCCGACGCCCTCGGCACCCCCGCCGACACCCTTGGTCATCCGGATCTCGCCGATGGCGCACCTCGCGGTCGGCTTCTTCACGCTGGGGCTGTTGGCCTTGGTCCTGGCGAATCCGGCGTGGTTCAGCGCGCTGCTGATCATCCCCGTCGCAGCATCGGTCGCCGTGTTCCGCTTCCGCACGACAGCCGATCGGGATTCCGTCACGGCGCGCTCGCTGTTCGGCAGTCGCACCGTCGCGTGGGAGGACGTCGACGGGCTGCGCTTCGATGGAGGCGCCTGGGCGTCGGCGCATCTCAAGGACGGCACGGACGTACGACTGCCCGCGGTGACGTTCGCGACGCTGCCCGAACTGACGGCGGCGACCGACGGCCGCGTCCCCAACCCCTACGAGTAGGCGTCAGGCGAGCGGGTTGGCGCCGTTCAGCAGTACCCAGACGCCGACACCGACGCCGATACCGAGAACAAGTGCCACGGCGGACCCGACGAACGGGCGCCTGGCCCAGCCGCGACCCGCATCGAAGCCGTACTTGCCGGGGCCCGTCAGCGTCAGGGCGGCGGCCAGTACCAGCAGCACCACCAGATACTCGTGGCCGCTCGGCAGGAAGAACGCGAAGTAGCCCTTGTCGGGCTGCGCTGCGACGGCCGCCAGCAGCGAGTTGATCAGGTAGGCGACCGCCGCAGCGGCGGCCAGCGGGGTGAACAGCCCGAGTACCAGGAGCACCCCGGCGCCGATCTGTCCCGCGACCCCGACGTAGGTCAGGATGTTCGCGTGCTGGTAGCCCATGTCGACAAGAGACTGCTGGAAGCCGTTGAGACCCTGGCCGCCCCACAACCCGAAGGCCTTCTGCACACCGTGCGCGATGAGCAGCGCGCCGAGCCCGACGCGAAGCAGCATCAGGCCGAGGTCCTGGGTGCCCCTGCGGTCGGCATCCGCCTTGCCCGCGAAGGCGTCCGGCTCGATCTCGGTGGGTTCCGCGGCGGGGGTCTGGTACTTGCCCGCCGGTTGGACGTAGGGCAGTGGCTCCGGCTCGCTGAGCAGTCCGTAGCCGGAGTGCTCCTGACTGGGCGTGCCTGAGTCGTAGCGCGGGATGGCGGTGGTCTCGAAGTCGCCCGCGTACGTGGATGATGGGAGGTCGTCCTCCGGGTCGACCAGGCGTGCCGACGCAGGGCGCACGGCGAGGTCTTCAGGTCTCTGCCATGCGCGCGGATCGTGAGAAGTACTGGTCACGTTTCCAGCGTAAGTGGTAACTACCTGCGAATCGTGGATTGGCGCGGGTCTTTCGCGCCCATATCCGCCAAGCCGCGAGTGCGCGACGCGCCTACCGACGTGGCGCGCAGTGCCAGGCGATCCGTAATCTGGCGGGCATGAGTCTGCACCGGCCGACGCGGAGTGTGCTGGTGCTGCTGTGCGCGGCGTTGCTGGTGGGCTCGGGGTGCGCCCGGTTCGACGACAACCAGTCGCAGCCGTTCACGACCGAACCGCAGATGGCGCCGCCGCCGAGCGAGACGCCTCCACCGCCTCCCCCGCTGCCTGCGCAGCCGTTCCCGAAGGCCTGCGACGCCAAGGGTGTGATGCAGGGCTGCCTGGAGAGCACCAGCGGCCTGATCATGGGTCCCGACAGCAAGTCGGCACTGGTGGCCGAGCGGATCACGGGTGCGGTCAAGGAGATCGCGACGAACGCGGAACCCAAGGTCAAGGTGGTCATTCCGGTCGATCCGTCCGGTGACGGCGGCCTGATGGACATCGTGCTGTCGCCGACGTACGAACAGGACCGGCTGATGTACGCCTACGTCAGCACGCCGACCGACAACCGCGTCATCAGGATCGCCGACGGCGACGTGCCCAAGCCGATCCTGACCGGCATCCCCAAGGGTGCGACGGGCAACATGGGCGCCCTGATGTTCACCAGCCCCACGACGCTGGAAGTGCTCACCGGAGATGCGGGCAACCCCGCGCAGGCGACCGATCCGGGTTCGCTGGCCGGAAAGTTGATTCGGATCGAACAGCCGACGACCGTCAACCAGGCGCCGCCGACGACCGCGTTGAGCGGAATCGGTGAGGCGGGCGGCCTCTGTTCCGACGACGCAGACGGTTCCCAATACGTCACCGACCGGACACCAACCGGTGACCGTCTGCAGCGCATCACGAAGGACTCCGTCGTGTCGACGGTGTGGACGTGGCCGGACAAGCCGGGCATCGCCGGGTGCGCGGTCACCGACGGCACCGTCCTGGTGAACATGGTCAACACGAAGCAGACCGTCGCCGTCCGGATGGCACCCGACACCGGCGCCGTCACCGGCGATCCCGAGGTGATCCGCCAGGACGTCCACGGTCACGCCTGGGCGCTCCAGCTGTCCCCCGACGGCAACGTGTGGGGCGCCACCGTCAACAAGACCTCCGGCGATGCCGACAAGGTCGACGACGTCGTGTTCCCGCTGTTCCCGCAGGGCGGAGGATTCCCCCGCACCAACGCCGAGAACACCTAGCGGCGGTGGCTGCGCGCTAGCCTTCGACGCCGCAGGCGGCCAGCACCAGTTCCCGCACGCGCGCCGCGTCGGCCTGCCCCTTGGTGGCCTTCATGACGGCACCGACGACGGCGCCGGCCGCCTGGACCTTGCCGCCGCGGATCTTGTCGGCGATGTCCGGGTTGGCGGCCAGTGCCTCGTCGACGGCGGCCTGGATCACCGAGTCGTCGCGTACGACGGCCAACCCGCGGTCGGCCATCACCTGCGCGGGTTCACCCTCGCCGGCCAGCACGCCCTCGATCACCTGGCGTGCCAGCTTGTTCGACAACTTTCCGTCGTCGACCAGCTTGACCACCTCGGCGACCTGGGCGGGGGTGATCGCCAATTCGGATGCCAACACTCCCCTTTCATTGGCCTTCTGCACCAGGAAATTGCCCCACCACGCCCTAGCCGCCTCACTGGAGGCGCCCGCCGCGACCGTCGCCGTCACCAGATCGATGACGCCGTTGTTGACGAGGTCGCGCATCACCTCGTCGGAGATACCCCACTCTTCCTGAATCCTGTTGCGCTGCAACCACGGAAGCTCGGGGATGGTGGTCCGAAGCTTCTCGACGAGTTCGGCGCTCGGCGCGACTGGCTCCAGGTCGGGTTCCGGGAAGTAGCGGTAGTCCTCCGCGGTCTCCTTGCGCCGCCCCGGGCTGGTGTACCCGTCTTCGTGAAAGTGCCTCGTCTCCTGGACGATCTCGCCGCCAGCCTCGAGAACCGCTGCCTGACGGCGCATTTCGTAGCGGACGGCCACCTCGACGCTCTTGAGGGAGTTGACGTTCTTGGTCTCGGTGCGGGTGCCGAACTCGCTCGCGCCGATCGGCTTGAGCGAGACGTTGGCATCACACCGCATCGACCCCTGGTCCATCCGGACGTCGGATACGTTCAACCCGCGCAACAGATCTCGTAGCGCAGTGACATACGCGCGGGCGATCTCGGGCGCCCGCGCGCCCGCGCCCTCGATGGGCTTGGTGACGATCTCCACGAGCGGCACGCCTGCCCGGTTGAAGTCGAGCAGCGACGTGGTGGCGCCCGTGATGCGACCCGTGGCGCTGCCGAGGTGCGTCAGCTTGCCCGTGTCCTCCTCCATGTGCGCCCGCTCGATCTCCACGCGCCACGTCGTGCCGTCATCGAGCGGGGCATCCAGGTAGCCGTTGACCGCG
>JAOPUT010000345.1 GCA_025963385.1 Mycobacterium sp. | reverse complement strand
CCGCTTCCCGTGCGATCGGCGAACGGTTTGGGCATCCACGACGCGAACAACCCGTGCTTGCGTGCGATCTCACCAACCATCATCCGGAAGAACACGAATCGGTCCGACATCGATACGGCGTCCGTGTAGGTGAAGTCGGTCTCGAACTGACCGTTGCCGTCCTCGTGGTCGAAGGAGTAGACATCCCAACCCAATTCGTTCATCGCCGTCACGATCTCGTCGACGACCGGGTAGTTGTGCAGCAACCCGCGCAGGTCGTAGCACGGCTTGTCCAGATCGTCGTCGGGGCTGGCGGGGGCCGGCGTGCCGACGCGGTCGTCGGTCAGCAGGAAGAACTCCGTCTCGATGCCCAGGTTGAAGGTGTAACCCAGAGTGGCGGCCTCGGCGGTGACGCGTTTGAGGATCTGGCGGCTGCACGCCTCGAAGGGAGTATCACCGATCCACAGATCCCCTGGGAACCAGGCGACCTCGCGGTTGAACGGGGTGATGATGCCCGCATCCAGATCGGGGTGCGGCGCGACCTCGTCGTCGTTGACGTCCTGGGGAACGCCGTCCAGCGCAGCGCCGGTGAACATCTCCGAACCCTTCGCCGCCTGCCCGAGATGGTTCAGCGGCACCATCTTCGCCTTCGGTTTGCCGTGCATGTCGACGAAGCTGATCGCCGCGTACTTGACTCCGGACGCCGTCAGCCCATCGGCGACAGTGCGCGCCTTGGAAGCAGTCCCGGATTGGGCACCCTGCCCGTTCAACACCGTGGTCATGTGAAAGCCCTTCTTAGCCCGTTGATGTGAGATTGGCCGCGTTGTGTGACGACACGACGCTAAGCGCGGCCTATTGCCGGACTGTTTCGTGGCGATGAATGACTTATTGACACATTTTGGGCGTCACTCGCAGGCATGGTGCACCGTGAGCAGTGTCTTTGCGCTCGCTATCAATAGGCTATTGAGAGGCGGGGCTCAAGATCACCTTCACGCATTCGGCACTTCGCGCCGCGACCGCGGCGTACGCGTCTGCCGCCTCGGCCAACGGGAACCTGTGGGTGAAGATCCCGTCGGTGCGCAGCGATCCGCTGGTCACCAGGGGAAGCAGGTCGGTCCACGTCTGCTGGATGGGCGCCGTCGTCATCCGCAGCGTGAGATTGCGGATCAGCGCCATCAGGATCGGCAGCGGATAGGGGTTGAGATCGTGCACCCCGAGCACGGACACGGTGCCGTCGGCACGCACGCACGTCAAGGCGTCGTCGAGCGTGACGTCCAGTGCCACGGTGTCGATGACGCTGTCCGCGCCGCGGCCGCCGGTGTGCTCGAGAACCGCTGCCACCGTCGGGCCCTCGAGGGCCGTCGCCCCTGACGCGACGGCGAGCGCGCGCCGGCCCGCGACCGGATCGGCCACCAGCACCGTGCCCGCCCCCTGCGCGAACGCAGAACGGACCGCACACAACCCGACCGCCCCGAGCCCGATGACGACGACCGTTCCTCCCTGCGGGATGTCGGCCTTCTTCGCGCCGATCCAACCCGTCGACAGGTTGTCGGTCAGCAGCAGCGCCGCCTCGTCGTCGACGCCGTCCGGAATCCGCAGGAGCTGAAAGTTTGCGTTCGGCACGGCGACCGCCGTGGCCTGACCCCCGCCGAGCACGCCAGACCCGAAGATCTGCATCCCGTGCACACACGTCACCGGGTTGCCCGTGGCGCATCCTTCGCACTTTCCGCACCCCGTCACCGAGGCGGCCAGCACACGATCCCCGACCGCCACGTTCGACACCTCTGGGCCGACTTCGAGAACGGTGCCGATGAATTCGTGACCGACGGCCACGCCATCGCCCACCGGCAGGTCACCGTCGTAGAAGTGCAGATCGGATCCGCAGATGGCGGCCAACTCGACGCCGACCACGGCTCCGTCCGAGCCGGGCGGGACCGGATCGGGGGCTTCGCGCACCTCGACGGCGCCTGGACCGGTGATCACGACGTTGTGCATCTGGTGTTCCTCGCGAGCGGGTCGGCCTCGTCGCCGACGTCAGCGCAGACGCTACCCACCCCCTGTGACGAACGGGGTAACGACAGACCCTCCCTCTCACCCAGGTAGCGGTCGTACCGTCGATGGCATGGACAACCGGGCCGAGGTGCGCGAGTTCCTGGCCTCGCGACGCGCCAGGACCACCCCGGCACGGGCGGGACTGCCGAACCTGGGCCCCAGTTCACCGCTGACGAATACCCCACCTAGAGAACGGAAGTCAATGAAGCACATCCAACTCGGCAATCTGGACGTCGCACGGATCGGCCTCGGCACCATGGGCATGTCCTTTGCCTACACCGGAGCAGGCACCGATGACGCGGAGTCCATCCGCACCATCCACCGAGCCATCGACCTCGGCGTCACGCTCATCGACACTGCGGAGATCTACGGCCCGTACACCAACGAGGAACTCGTCGGCCGCGCGTTGAAGGGTCGCCGCGACGACGTCGTGCTCGCCACCAAGTTCGGCATGATCTCCCACGGCGGCGAGGGTCCCGGCCACCTCGACAGCAGCCCCGCCAACATCCGCACTGCCGTGGAAGGATCCCTCAAGCGGCTCGGCACCGACCGCATCGACCTCTACTACCAGCACCGCGTCGATCCGAACACGCCCATCGAGGACACGGTCGGCGCGCTCGCAGAGTTGGTGCAGGACGGCAAGATTCGCCACATCGGTTTGTCCGAGGCCGGCGTCGACAATATCCGTCGCGCACACGCCGTGCATCCGATCACCGCATTGCAGTCGGAGTACTCACTGTGGACGCGCGACCCCGAGCCTGCCGTGCTGCCGCTGCTGCGCGAGCTGGGCATCGGCTTCGTGGCGTACTCGCCGCTGGGGCGCGGCTTCCTCACCGGGCAGATCACGTCGACGGCCGATTTCGACGACGACGACAACCGCAAGAACAACCCCCGCTTCATCGGCGAGAACTTCGAGCACAACCTCCGCGCGGTCAAGGAGGTCCAGGCGATCGCCGAGGAAGTCGGCGCCACGCCAGGGCAGGTGGCCCTGGCCTGGCTGCTGGCCCAGGGCGACGACATCGCTCCCATTCCCGGCACCAAACGGGTGTCCCGCGTCGAGGAGAACGTCGCCGCCGACGCGATCGTGCTGACGGCGGAGCAGGTCGCCAAGCTGACCGACGTATCGCCCGCGGCAGGTGAGCACCACAACGAGCAGCAGATGCAGATGATCGACCGCTGAGCCAGGCGAACGGGCACGATCTCCGTAGTCTGGGAGAGATGAGCACCGCACCGGTTTCGACGATCGTCCTCGCCGACCGTTTCTCCCGCGACCTGCCGGAGATGGCCATCCGGTGGCAGGCCGCCGCCACGCCCGAACCACGGCTGCTCGCGCTCAACGAAGCGCTGGCCGTCGAGCTCGGGTTGGACCCGTCGTGGCTGCGCAGCGCGGACGGGTTGGCCCTGCTCACCGGCGTTGCCGTCCCCAGCGGGGCGGCGCCCGTCGCGCAGGCGTACTCGGGTCATCAATTCGGCGGATTCGTGCCCCGCCTCGGCGACGGCCGGGCACTGCTGCTCGGTGAGCTCGAGGGCGCCGACGGCGGTCTTCGCGATCTGCACCTGAAGGGCTCGGGGCGGACGCCGTTCGCGCGGGGCGGCGACGGACTCGCGGCGGTCGGGCCCATGCTGCGCGAGTACGTCGTCAGCGAGTCGATGCACGCGCTGGGCATTCCCACCACCCGGTCGCTCGCCGTGGTGGCGACGGGTCAGCCGGTGCAGCGGGACACCCTGCTGCCTGGCGCCGTCCTCGCCCGCGTCGCCAGCAGCCATCTCCGCGTCGGAAGCTTCCAGTACGCGGCCGCCACCGGTGACGTCGAGCTGGTCCGCCGCCTCGCCGATCATGCGATCGCCAGGCACTACCCTCACGCCGCCGAGGCCGAGCAGCCCCATCTCGCGCTGTTCGAATCGGTCGTCGCCGCACAGGCCGCCCTGGTGGCCCGGTGGATGCTGGTCGGCTTCATCCACGGCGTGATGAACACCGACAACATGACGATCTCGGGCGAGACGATCGACTACGGGCCGTGCGCCTTCATGGAGGCGTTCGACCCCGCCACCGTGTACAGCTCGATCGATCACGCGGGCCGCTACGCCTACGCCAACCAACCCATCGTCGCGCAATGGAATTTGGCTCGCTTCGCCGAAACCCTGCTGCCGCTGCTGTCCGACGATCAACAGGGCGCCGTCGACCTCGCGGTGGAGGCCCTCGGCGGCTTCGGCGCGACCTACGACGCCGCGTGGACGTCGGGCATGCGGGCCAAACTCGGGCTGCCCGAGGGAACGGCCGACGAGACCGTGGCGTCATTGGCCACCGAGCTGCTCGCACAACTGCAGCAGAGCCGCGTCGACTACACCTCCTTCTTTCGGCACCTCGGCGCTGCGGCCCGCGGTGACGCCGAACCCTCCCGCGGGCTCTTCGTGGACCTCGCCACCTTTGACGGCTGGCTCTCCCGGTGGCGGGCCCTCGGACCCGACGCCGAGGAGATGGACCTGGTCAATCCCGTCTACATCCCACGCAACCATCTCGTCGAGGAAGCCCTCACCGCGGCGACGGCCGGTGACATCGGTCCGCTGCAGCGCCTCCTCGAGGCGACGACGTCACCGTTCACCGAACGGCAGGGACTGGAGTCCTACGCCGCGGCCGCGCCGGAGGACTTCGGCCCGTATCAGACGTTCTGCGGCACCTGAACACCTGCTCAGGGGTGTGAGATGTCGCGCAGATCACCGTTGGGGGAAGGTTTGTCGTGCGAAAGATTAGGCAATCTAATGGCATGAATTCACGTCACGCCACTCAAGTCCTCGGGATGGCGATGCTTGCGACGTGGGCGTTGGTGAGCGCGCCCATTCCCGCCGCCTCCGCCGAGCCGCCCGTCGGCGCATCCGCTCCGGGCTGCTCCGACATCGAGGTGGTGTTCGCCCGCGGGACCGGTGAGCCGCCGGGCGTCGGCGGCGTCGGTCAGGTCTTCGTCGACTCGCTGCGATCCAAGGTCGGCGCCAAGACCCTCGACGTCTACGGGGTCCAGTACCCCGCCACCGTCGACTTCCCGCGCGCGGTCGACGGCATCAACGATGCGGCGGCACACATCCAGGCCACCGCCGCGAGATGCCCCAACACCAAGATCGTCCTTGGTGGCTACTCCCAGGGCGCCGCCGTCGCGGGTTTCGTCACCTCCGACACCGTGCCGGCAGGCGCCGCCGACTCGGGTGTCACGGGACCGATGCCGCCCGCCGTGGCGAACCACGTGGCCGCAGTGACGCTGTTCGGCAAGCCCTCGCCACGGTTCATGGGCATGGTCAGCGAACCGTCGATCGTCATCGGCCCGCTATATGCAGGCAAGACCCTCGACTCGTGCGTGCCGGGCGATCCGATCTGCTCCGACGGTGGGGACTTCTCGCTCCACAACGCCTACATCCCGGACGGTCTGGTGGACCAGGCCGCGGACTACGTGGCGGGCAAGGTCGGGGTCCCGCAACCACCGGCGCCCACCCCGGCGCCCGGGGTCCCGCAACCACCGGCGCCTACCCCGGCACCCGGGGTCCCGCAACCACCAGCGCCCACCCCGGCACCGCCGCCTCCCCCCACCCCGGCACCATCGCCCACCCCGGCACCGCCACCTCCGCCACCGAACCAAGGGGGATGACCGTCATTGGCGCCGTACGGCGCCGCCGGGTCGCAGCAGCAGCAACGAGGAGAGCACCTGCCAGACGATGATCGTGTAGACGCTGGTGCGCTCCCATGTCGCGCTCGGCAGGATCATCGTCAGCGACGTCGTCGCAGCGGCGGCCAGCATCGCGAAGCCGAGCAGGCCGAGCGTCGCGAGGCACACCGAGGCAGCCCGATAGGCGCGCAGCCCACTCGTCAACCGCCATCCCGCGAGGATGGCGCCGTTGCCACCCACGATCGCCAGCACCGCTGCCGAGACGTGCAGCCACGCGATGCCCTCGGTCCCGCTCGGCACGGCCGCGACGACGACGTTGCCGACCGCATTGGCGGCGGCGCAGTAGGTGAAGACTCCGGGGCGCTGACCCCTGGCACGGACGAGGAGCGTCGCTCCGGCCAGGAAGAGCACCCCCTGCACCACGAACGCCGTGTTCATCAGTGGGCTCAGTGGTGAATCCGGCATGCCGAGGTCGCTGATGAAGTCGTGGCCATAGCGGTATCCGGACACCCGCGCGGCGGCCACGGCTTCGAGGCTCGAATAGGCGATGCCAGCCACCAGCCAGCAGGCGGCCGCACCTTTGACGCTCAGGTCGGCACTCCGAGCGCCACGGTGAGCTCGAGAATGGTTTGGGGGTCGCTGAGCCGGTCGCCGTACAACTCGCGAAGTTGGGTCATGCGATAACGCACCGTCTGGGCGTGCACGAAGAGTTCGGCGGCAACGGCGTCGCGCTGACCCTGGTGCAGGAGCCACGACCGCAGCGTCTCGGCCAACCGGTCCGCGGTGTTGGGTTTGAGCCCCGCGAGTGGCGCCAGCGCATGACGGCGCAGATCGTCTGCGGCGTCGCGGTCGGCGGTCAACACCAGCTCGACGAGGTGTTCGTCGGTGTCGACGACCTCCTCGTCGACGTCCAGCTCGCGCGCCCGCAGCGCACGGCGATACGACGACCTGACCGACATCCACGGGCGCGCGGGTCCGACCAGCGCCCTGCGGCCCTGCAGTGCCGACCGCAGCTGACCGCGGTGCCTGCCGTCGAGATCGGGCACTAGCAGGACGGCCAGCGACTCCGCAGGTTCGACCTCGGGCAGGTCTTCACTCAGCTGCAGGGTCGACTGGCCAAACCGCGCTGCCAAACCACGGGTCTGGGCCTCCGCGACCACGACCGCGGTCAAGGTCTCCGGTGGGTGCCAGTCCGCCTTCTCGGCGCTTTCCCGCAACGTCTCGGCGGTCTCGCCGGCCAGCAGCTGCCTGGCCAGCCGCTCGAGATAGCGTTGCCGGACCCTGCCGGTGGTCGCCAGCTCGTCGGCATGCCCCGCCACGCTGGACGCCGAGAGCTCGTCGATGAACGCGAACACCAACTCGGCGAAGCGAGCCACGGTCTCGGCAGGCAGGCCGGCGGCGACGACGGTGGCCGACAGCTCCCGCCAGGCCACCCTCGCGCCGACGCGGTAGGCCGAGAGCAGGGCGTCCATGGAACGGCCCTGCCGCGCCTCGCCCCTGCCGAGCTCGTACGCGCCGTCGAGCGCGGGCGACAACGTCGCGGCCGGATCGGAGTCATGCGCGCGGACGGCCAGCCGCAGGAAGGCGCCGAGTGCCATCTGCACCGCGTTCTCGATGGTCTGGCCCATCCGGCCACTGAACGCACGGGTATAGCTGGGTACCTCGACCGTCACGGCGGTCACGGTGCGCTCGGCCATCCGAGGCAGGATCGCCTGAAGCTCGTCGACGACCTCGGCAGACAGGTCGAGACCGCTGAAACGGAGAGCCGAGTCCGACAAAACTATTCCTAAACTATTCTTTCCGAACAAATTCGTGATGATCATTCACGCCCGACGGTCAAGACTTTATACCTCGACCTCAGCCAGAGTGAACACATGACAACGACAGCACCCCGCCCGACCGCCGTCGGCGCGCTGCGGGCGCGGGTCGTCAAGTTCGCCGAGCGCGTGACCACCCCGCTGGTACCCGCCGACTACCTCGACGTCATCGACCCCCTGCGCTCCAGCGCCGACCTCCGCGGTCGCATCGTCGCCATCCACCCGGAGACCCGTGACGCCGTGTCCGTGGTGATCAAGCCGGGCCGCGGTTGGCGCGGACACACCCCGGGCCAGTACGTCCGCATCGGAATCGACGTGGACGGCGTCCGCCAGTGGCGTGCCTACTCGCTGACGTCCGAGATGGGCCGCGCCGATGGCTGCATCGCGATCACCGTCAAGGCGATCCCCGACGGCAAGGTGAGCAACCACCTGGTCCGCCGCGCCAAGCCAGGCACCGTCGTCCAACTCGACCAGGCGGCAGGCGAATTCACGCTCGGCGTGCAGGCGCCCCCGAAGATCCTGTTCCTCACCGCAGGCAGCGGGGTCACCCCCGTGATGGGCATGCTTCGCAATATGACCGCCGAGGGCTCCGACGTGATCGTCGTGCACTCGGCTCCCACCGCCGATGACGTCATCTTCGGCGGCGAACTGCGCATGCTGGCACGCCAGGGCCGAATCAGGTTGGTGGAGAAGCACACCGACACCGACGGCATGCTCGACGTCGCCGAACTCGACGGCCTGGTCGACGACCTCGCCGAGCGGCAGACGTGGGCGTGCGGTCCCGCCGGGATGCTCGACGCACTCGAAGCGCGGTGGGCCGAGGACGGCATCGCCGACCGGCTGCACACCGAGCGCTTCCGGCCCACCATCATCACCGCGGGCGACGGCGGAGAGGTGACGTTCTCGAGGTCCGGCAACGTCGTCGACGCCGGCGCCGCCGAGACACTGCTCGACGCAGGCGAGGCCGCAGGCGTCCTGATGCCGTCGGGATGCCGAATGGGCGTCTGCTTCGGTTGCGTGGTGCCCCTGCGCCAGGGCGCCGTGCGCGACCTGCGCACCGGCGACGTCACGACCGCGTCCCCCGGTGACAACGTCCAGATCCAAACCTGCGTCTCCGCCGCCGCAGGCTCGTGCGACATCGATCTTTAAGCCAGACAAGGAGATCCGACATGGCTACCGTTCAGAACATCACGTCAGACCCAACCGCTCACCTCACCTCCGAGGACATCGAGAACCTCGGACGCGAGCTCGACGCCATCCGCGAGCAGGTCATCGCCAGCCGCGGTGAGCGCGACGCCGACTACATCCGCAAGGTCATCGACGGCCAGCGCAAGCTCGAACTCGGCAGTCGCGCAATCCTTCTCTTCTCGCTGTTCCCGCCCGCCTGGGTCGTCGGCACCGTCGGCCTGTCCATCTCGAAGATCATCGAGAACATGGAGATCGGCCACAACGTCATGCACGGCCAGTGGGACTGGATGCGCGACTCCAAGATCCACTCCACCACCTGGGAGTGGGACAACGCGTCCCCCGCGGAGATGTGGAAGCACTCGCACAACGAGGTTCACCACACCTACACCAACGTGCGCGGCAAGGACCACGACCTCGGCTACGGCATCATGCGGGTCGACGAGAACCAGAAGTGGGTGCCGTTCTACGTCGCCCAGCCACTGTGGAACTTCATCAACGCCTGCGTCTTCGAGTACGGCATCGCGGCCTACGACCTTCAGATCGGCAAGTACCTCAAGGGGCGCTCCGACAAGGCCGACTTCCAGGCCAGGACCAAGAGGGTGCTCGCCAAGATCCGCAAGCAGGCCACCCGCGACTACGTGCTGCACCCGCTGCTGTCCGGCCCGTCGGCCGTGAGCACGCTGACCGCCAACCTGACGGCCAACCTGGTCCGCAACCTGTGGACGCACTCGGTCATCATGTGCGGGCACTTCCCCGAGGGCGTGCAGACCTTCGAGAAGAACTCGATCGACGGCGAGACCCGCGGTGAGTGGTACCTGCGTCAGATGCTCGGTTCCGCCAACATCTCCGGCAGCCAGTTGATGCACTTCATGAGCGGCAACCTGTCCTTCCAGATCGAGCACCACCTGTTCCCCGATCTGCCGAGCAACC
Organism: Mycobacterium sp.; assembly: GCA_025963385.1. Lineage (GTDB taxonomy): Bacteria > Actinomycetota > Actinomycetes > Mycobacteriales > Mycobacteriaceae > Mycobacterium. The sequence goes on along the minus strand of JAOPUT010000345.1, from coordinate 16,208 downwards.
GCTACCAGGAGATCGCTCCCAAGATCCAGGAGCTGTTCGAGCGCTACGGCCTGACCTACACCACCGGATCGCTGCCCCGCCAGGTCGGATCGGCGTGGAAGAAGGTGTTCAAGCTGTCGCTGCCGAATGACTTCAGGCCCAGCGATCTGCTGCGCCGCGCGACCTCCGCCGTGAGTCCGACGACCGTGACCAGGGCCGTGTTCGGTATGCCCTCGCAGCCGCAGGACGACGAGGACGAGGCCGCCGCCTAGGAAAAGATTGTGAGCACTCGCAATCTTATGTAGGGTCGCGGTCATGCCCTACGACGTGATCGTCCGCAACGGCCTGTGGTTCGACGGCACCGGCGCGCCTCCGCTCATCAGGACGCTGGGCATCCGCGACGGCGTGGTGGCCGCGGTCTCCGCCCAGCCACTCGACGAAACGGGCTGCCCCGACGTCATCGACGCCGACGGCAAGTGGATCGTGCCCGGCTTCATCGACGTGCACACCCACTACGACGCCGAGGTCCTGCTGGACCCAGGCCTTCGTGAGTCGGTCCGGCACGGCGTCACGACCGTCCTCCTCGGCAACTGCTCGTTGTCCGCGATCTACGCCGACAACGAGGACGCCGCCGACCTGTTCAGCCGTGTCGAGGCAGTTCCCCGCCAGTACGTCCTCGGCGCGTTGAACGAGAAGAAGACCTGGACGTCGGCCGCCGAGTACGTGGCCGCCCTGGATGCGCTGCCACTCGGCCCCAATGTCAGTTCGCTGCTTGGACATTCGGATCTGCGGGCCTCGGTGCTGGGCCTCGACCGCGCGACCGACGACGCCGTGCGGCCCACGCCCGCCGAACTGGACGTGATGGCCGCCAAGCTGACCGAGGCCCTCGACGCCGGGCTGCTCGGCATGTCCGGCATGGACTCGGCCATCGACAAGCTCGACGGCGACCGCTACCGCTCGCGGGGCCTGCCGTCGACGTTCGCCACGTGGCGCGAGCGACGCAAACTCATTGCGGTACTGCGCAAACGGCGCCGGATGCTGCAGAGCGCCCCAGACGTCGCGCGGCCGTGGACGGCCCTGCTGTTCTTCCTGGCGAGCAGCCGGATGCTCGGCCGCCGCTACGGCGTGCGGATGAGCCTGCTGGTATCGGCCGACTCCAAGGCCGCGCCTGGCGCCGTCAGCGTCTTCGGTCGCGGCACCCGACTGCTCAACAAGGTGCTGGGCGCCAGCGTCCGGTTCCAGCACCTGCCCGTTCCGTTCGAGTTGTACTCCGACGGCATCGATCTGCCGGTCTTCGAGGAGTTCGGGGCGGGCACCGCCGCACTGCACCTTCGCGATCAGCTGGAGCGCAACGAACTGCTTGCAGACGTCGAGTACCGCCGCGAGTTCCGGCGTGAATTCGATCGCAGGAAACTCGGTCCGACGCTGTGGCACCGCGACTTTCACGACGCGGTGATCGTCGAGTGCCCCGATGCGACGTTGATCGGCAAGAGCTTCGGGAAGATCGCCGACGAGCGTGGCCTTCACCCGCTGGACGCCTTCCTCGACGTCCTCGTCGAGAACGGCGAACGCAACGTGCGCTGGACGACGACGGTGGCCAACCACCGGCGGCGACAACTCGACAAGCTCGCCACCGAACCGACCGTCCACATGGGCTTCTCGGACGCGGGCGCCCACCTACGCAACATGGCGTTCTACAACTACGCGCTGCGACTGCTCAAGCGCGCCCTCGTCGCCGAGCGCGCCGGTCGGCCGTTCATCAGCGTCGAGCACGCCGTCCACCGCCTCACCGCCGAGGTCGCCGACTGGTTCGGTCTCGACGCGGGCACGCTCCGCAAGGGCGACAGCGCGGACTTCGTCGTAATCGATCCGGCCGGACTCGACGATGCCGTCGACGGGTACCACGAGGCGACGGTGCCGTTCTACGGCGGTTTGAGCCGCATGGTGAACCGCAACGACGACGCCGTGGTGGCGACGGCCGTGAACGGTGAAGTGGTCTACCGCAGTGGTGAATTCCGCGAGGGCTACGGCAAGACCACCAAGTCGGGCAGGTTCCTGCGCGCGTCGGGTGCCACGCGGCCCGCCGCCGACGTCGCCGTACGCGCCTGACGTGCCAAGGACACAGCAGGAGCGACGCGAGGAGACCGTCGCACGACTGCTCGACGCGAGCATCGCCACGATCATCGACGTCGGCTACGCCAGGGCATCGGCTGCGGTGATCACCCGTCGCGCAGGGCTGTCCGGAGGGGCCCTGTTCCGGCACTTCGACACCATGGGCGACTTCATGGCCGCCACGGCCTACGAGGTGATGCGCCGTCAGCTCGACGCGTTCGGTAAGCAGGTCGCCGAGACACCGCCACACATGTCTGCCCTCGAGGGCGTGCTCAACGCCATGCGGGACATCACCGGCAACGACACCAACGTGGTGATCTACGAGCTCCTCATCGCCGCCAGGACTGACGAAAAGCTAAGGGGCACTTTGCAGAACGTGCTCGAGGAGTACAGCACGCGGATCTTCGACACCGCGCGGGCACTCCCGACCGCAGGCGACCTTCCCGAGGAAACCCTTGGCGCGATCGTCGCGCTGCTGACCAACGCGTTCGACGGCGCGGCCATCGTGCGCACCGTCCTGCCCCATCCCGAGATCGAGGCGGGACGCATCCCACTGCTCATGGCACTGCTGGCCCCGAGGGAGACGAGTACCGATGACTGACCGCATCCGCGAGTTCACCAATGGCGGCTTCACCTTCGCCGTCAACGACGGAGGGCCGATCGACGGCGACGTCGTCGTCCTCCTGCACGGGTTTCCGCAGACGTCCAAGTCGTGGATCCCGGTGTGCGAGCGGCTGCAGGGGAGCGGCTACCGCACCTTGACCTTCGATCAGCGTGGCTACACGCCCACTGCGCGGCCACGTGGCAGGCGGGCGTACCGGATGAGCCAACTCGTCGGCGACGTGGTCGCCCTCATCGCCGCGACCGGCGGCCCCGTGCACCTGGTCGGCCACGACTGGGGCGCGGGCGTGGCCTGGTCCACCGCCGCGAGCCACCCCGACCTGATCCGCACCCTGACCGCGGTCTCGGTGCCGCACCCCTCGGCCTTCCTCGGCTCGATGTTGATCAGCAGCCAGTGTCTGCGCTCGTACTACATCGGCCTGTTCCAGATCCCATGGCTGCCCGAGTTCCTCTGCCGTAGTCCCCGTCGGGTCGCCAGGATGCTCACGCAGACGGGGATGACGGCCGACCAGATCGCCGAGGTGCAGACCGACGTGATCGACAGCGGGGCGCTGACGTCGACCGTCAACTGGTACCGCGCCATGCCGTTCGCGAGCCCGAAGTACACCCGAAAGGTCTCCACTCCGACGACGTACGTATGGAGTAGCGGCGACACCGCCCTCAGCAGGCGTGGTGCCACCCTCTGCGCGCGGTTCGTGACCGGGCCGTATCGGTTCGAGGCCACCGACGGTTCGCACTGGATTCCCGAGGAGAAACCGGATCTTCTGCACGATCTGATCGTCGATCGCATCAAGGCCTGAGGCCGTCCTCGCCGACTGTTCGGCATGTAAATTCCCTGTTACGTCCGTGTTGCAGTTAGAGTGGCCTCATGGACGACAGGTCGGTGTTCTTCGAGGTAGAAGCTCTGCGTGCCGACAGGGCGCGTCCGGTTCTCTCCCCCGCCTCGCTCGAGGTACACGTCCGGGTCGTCGACCACCTCGCCCACACCACCCGCGGGAACTTCATCGACGACGCCACCCTGGACACCCTGGCTCACGGCAGGGTCACCACGATGGCGGCGATCGAACTGTCCATGGCGGGATGGTGGCGCCGGCTGGACGGCGGCTACGTGATCGTCGACCAGGAGCTGATCGACGCCATGTCGCACAGCCCCACCTGGCGACGCGTCGGTGCGGCCTGCCGTCGCCTGTGGAAGACGCTCAACAGCGAGACCGTCATCCCGTTCTAGCTCAGGCCGCCGAACCCGGACGGCCGAGCGAGGCGAGATCGGGCAACGGCAGCCGACAGATGCGGTGCGCCTCGTCGGCTGACATGCCGAGCAACGTCAGCACGTGCTCGGTGACCGCGTCCGCCGCTTCCGCATCGTCGCGATCCGGCTCGTCGTGCAGCAGCTGGCCGAGACCCAGCAGCGCACCGCCGACCACCGCCATCGCCAGCGTCAGATCCTTGACGTGAAACCTGCCCGCGTCGACACCCGCGCTGACGTCGCGCCGCGCCCGTGGAGCGACGCCGCGGTCCGAGGACAGAAGGGCCAACCCGCTGGAGAGCAGCACCTTGCTCTCCTGAGGGCGCTGGCGGAACAACCGGCCGGTCAGCCGGAAACTGCGGGCGAACGCCTCGGCGGGATCGTCGAGTGACGCCGTGAGTTCGTCGAGCACGGCGCCGTGGACGTCCAGCACTTCGGTGAGCGCCGCGTCGAACAGTTCTTCCTTGCTGTCGAAGTGGTTGTAGAACGAGCCCATGCCGACGTCGGCTGCCTGGGTGATCTCCAGGACCGGGACGTTGAGCTTGCCTGCGGCGATGAAGGACTGGGCCGCCGCGATCAGCGCCGCGCGGGTCCGCTGCTTGCGCCGCGCCAACCGGTTCGGCGGCTGGTCCTGCTCATCGGTCATGACGTGTCTCCCTCCCAGGATTCACTGATCCTAACTCCTTCCTCATATCTGAGGAATTCGTCAGAAGTACTTGACTGAGGATGGCGACGTATGTGACGATTTCGTCAGTTACGTAGAGGAGCGACATGACGGACACCGTTGGCGCACATCAGGACCTGCACAGCGAGCAAGGCGCCCTCAGGGGCGAGCATCCGGGCCGGTCGCGGAATCCCGTGATCAAGGTGCACGACATCGCCTGGCTGGAATTCGAGAAGCCCGACCTGGCCCGCGCCGAGGCGTTCGCGCACGCCTTCGGCTTCGCCACCGTGCTGCGGACCGAACACCAACTCCACGTCCGCGGGACCGATGCCGCGGCACCATGCCTCATCGTGCGCAAGGGTGCGCGGTCGCGATTCGTCGGGGTCGCCTTCACCGCCCACGACGAGGTCGACGTCCTCACGCTGGCAGACGCCTCGGGGGCGCCGACCCGCGCCATGCCCGAGAGCATCGGCGGCATCGCGGTCGACCTCGTCGACCCCAGTGGAATCCCGGTGCACGTCGTCGCGGGCACCCACGATCTGGCGCCACTGCGGACCCAGTCGGCGCTCGTCCTCAACGTCGGCCAGGAAGTGCGGCGCACCAACGCAACTCAGCACCCGGCGCGGATTCCTGCCAGGGTGCAGCGGCTGGGCCACGTGGTGCTGCAGAGCACCAGGTACCTCGAGGCGCTGAACTGGTACCTGGACAACCTCGGGATGATCGTCAGCGACTTCCTGTACTTCCCCGGGCAGCGTGACCAGGGCCCGACGATGAGCTTCATCCGGTGTGACCGCGGCGACGTCCCCACCGACCACCACACGCTGGCCCTGGCGCTGGGCCCCCGCAACCGGTACGTGCACTCCGCCTACCAGGTCGCCGATCTCGATGCCCTCGCCGCAGGCGGCGAGTACCTGCGCGAGCATGGCTACCAGCGGTCGTGGGGCATCGGCCGACACATCCAGGGCAGTCAGATCTTCGACTACTGGCGCGATCCCGACGGCTTCCTCGTCGAGCACTTCACCGACGGCGACATGTTCGACGACACCCTCGAGCCCGGTTGGGCCGCCTTCACCGCCTCCGGATTGGCGCAATGGGGTCCGCCGGTGACGAAGGACTTCCTCGGCCTCGCACCGGGCCGGGAGTCGATCGACGAACTGCGGTCGATGGTGACCGCAATTCGAAACCGGGACAACGAATTCACCCTCTCCCGCCTCGCGGGACTGATGAAAGTAGCAAGCTCGTGACCACGACCGTCCTCCGTACCGCCAACGCCTGGTACGTCCAGACCGACACCGGCGCCGTAAAGATCGACACCGCCGCCGTCACCACCGGCGAACTGCTCCGTGACCGGGCCGCCATCGACGCCGCCAAGGCAGGCACCGGCGGCGTCCCCGTCGAGACCCTCGCGCTGCTGTCGCCGGTGACCGCGCCGTGCCGCGTCGTCGCGCAGATGACGAACTTCGAGTCCCACGTCAAGGACTCCGGCATGGATCCCGCGACGATCCCACTGACCTTCTTCCGCAAGGCATCCGGCTCGATCAACGGGCCGACCGACGACATCGTCAAGCCCACCCACGTCCGGTTCATGGACTACGAGGTGGAGATCGGGCTGGTCTTCGGCAGGGAACTGCCCGTCGGCAGCACCGTCACCGACTCGAACCTCGCCGACTACATCGCCGGGCTGGTCGTCACGAACGACGTATCCGCCCGCGACGTCCAGCTCCCCAAAACCCAGTTCTACGAGGCCAAGTCGTATCCGACGTTCACCCCCGCCGGCCCGTTCCTGGTGCTGCTCGATGCGGGCGAGCTGATGCGGTTCGGCGATCTGCGCCTGCAACTGATGGTCAACGGCGAGCTCCGCCAGAACTCCGTCGTCGCGGGCGACATGATCTACCGGCCCGTGCGCACGCTGCAGGAGCTGACACGCTTCCAGCGGATGGACGTCGGCGACCTGCTGCTGACCGGAACACCGGTCGGCACCGCGCTGAGCGCGCCGCCCAAGCCCATCGAGATCATCGGTCACCTGCTGCCGCCCGCGTTGAAGTGGAAGGCGTTCTTCAAGAGTCAGTCGAAGAACCCCAAGTACCTGCAACCGGGCGACGTCGTCGAAGCCAGCGTCGCGACCGACGACAAGGCGATCGACCTCGGCACCCAGCGTGCGGTGGTCAGGTACGCATGACCGCCGAGGTCGAGCACGTTCCCGTCGTCATCCTGGGCGCCGGGCCCACGGGCGTCACCGTCGCGACGCTGCTCGCCAGGTACGGCGTGGAATCCCTGCTCCTGGAGCGGTGGTCGCACGTCTACCCGAAGCCGCGTGCCGTGCACCTAGACGACGAGATCTACCGCGTACTGACACGATTGGGCGTCGCAGACGAGTTCGCGACGATGTCGCGGCCCGCCCTCGGACTGAGGCTTCTCGACAGCTCCATGACCACGCTCTGTGAGTTCACCAGGGATACCGGGTTGAGCCGCAACGGTTTCCCGCAGGCAAACATGTTCGATCAGCCCCACCTCGAAGCCTTGCTCCGGACCAACCTCGCGCGCCATCCATCGGCTCGGCTGCGCGGCGGCGTCGAGGTCGTCGACGTGGACCAGGACGGTGACGGCCGCGTCCGCGTCACCTACTCCGACCGCGCCGCGGGCACCATGCACGTCGTCGACGCCGACTATGCGCTGGGCTGCGATGGGGCAAACAGCCTGACCCGCAGCAGGATCGGATCGCGCATGGAGGATAAGGGCTTCGAGCAGCGCTGGCTCGTCGCGGACGTCGCCACGGGCGCCGATCTCCATCAGTGGGAGGGTGTGCACCAGGTGTGCGACCCGGTGCGCGCAGGCACCTACATGCGCATCGGTGAGACGCGATACCGGTGGGAGTTCCAACTCGTGGAGGGCGAGACCGCCGCGGACTTCGACACGATGGACACACTCGGACCGCTGCTCCAACCCTGGATCGGCCACGTCGACCCCGACGACCTCGAGTTGGTGCGAGTCACCGAGTACACGTTCCGTGCGCAACTCGCCGACCGCTGGCGCCGCGGTCGGACGTTCCTGCTCGGCGACGCCGCACACCTCACTCCGCCGTTCATCGGGCAGGGACTGGGGGCCGGCATGCGCGACGCCATGAACCTGGCATGGAAACTCGCGGGAGTCCTGAACGGAACGCTCGGCGCCGAGGTGTTGGACACCTACGAGGTCGAGCGAAAGCCGCACGCCCGCCACATGATCCGGCTCGCACTCGGCGTCGGCCGGGTCATGACCTCGGGGGGCGAGCTCGGAAGCGTGATCCGGCGCGTCGTCCTGCCTCGGCTGCACCACGTGCCAGGGCTCAGCGCCAAGATCCTCGACAGCAGGACACCGGGACTGCACCGTTCGGCACTCGTCGCGAGGTCTCGCGTGCCGTGGGGCCTGACCGGAACGCTCTGCCCCAACCCGGTTCTGGTGGGCCAGAGTCGCCTCGACGACGAACTCGGCGACGGCTTCGCCATCATCACCAGCACGGCCCCCGATCCCGCGGAACGAGCCCTGGTCGCCCAGCGCGGAGCTGCCCTGCACGTCGCCGCCCCGGGAAGCGAGCTGGCGGACTGGTTGCGGCACGGCCGCGCCACGGCGGCGCTCGTCCGACCCGACCGTACCGTCATGAAGGCGGGACGCGACCTCGGTGCGCTGTGCGACGCGCTACCCAAATCCCACCGTGCACCCACCAGCCAGGCGATCGTCGGAATGAGGCCCCCCGCATGACCAGGACGCACAGCGGTGTGCCCGGCTACGGCGCCGACGATCAGTGCGTCGAACGGCCGGGTGTCACCAGCGGCTCGACGGCGCGGACCAGCTCGTCGATGTCGCGCTGGTCGTTGTACACACCGGTGGCGACGCGCACCAGACTGGCCGACGCATCGTGGGCGCCCGTCCACGCCCGAACGTTCGCGTCGAGCAGGCGCCGTCGCAACACCTCCAGGTCGACGCCGGGCAGCAGGAACGCCCTCATCCGTGGCGGCCGAAACCCATGTCCTGCAGTCGGAATCGCCCCGGCGCCAGACAGTCGGTCCACCGCGTAGTCGGCCAGGTCCTCACAGTGACCGACCTCCCCGTCCACTTTCCACGAGCGATATAGCGCGATCGCCTCGGGGACGGCGAGTCGCGGCGCAGGATCGAAGGTTCCGGGCCACCCGAACCGGTCGGCGAGGCGTGGCTCGTCGAAGCTCAACGAGGTCTCCGCGGGCCGCAGGTCCATGGTGGACGTGCTGCCTTGCCACAGGATGCCGACCGATCGCGGCACGGGCAGCCACTTGTGCAGTGTGCCGAACGCGACGTCCACGTCCGGCCAACCACCCACCTCGACGTGGAACGGTGCGTGCGCCGCATCGACGACCACCGTCGCGGCGCGCCGACGGCCCCATGCGGCAATGTCGTTGACGGGCAACCGAATCGCGGCGGACGACGTGACGGCACTGAGCTGCAGCACCGCCACCTCATCACCTGCGATTTCTGACATCCGATCGAGCAGTTCGGCGCCGCCCTCGAATGGCACACGTACCGGGATGACGTGCAGTGTCGCGCCGACCTCGTCGCAGCGCCGTCGCCACCCACGAATGACGGAGGAGTATTCGCAGTCGAGGACGACGACGGTGTCCTTCTCGCCGAGCGGGAGCGATCGCTGGACGGCCGCCGCCCCGGAGGTGGCGCTGGTGGTCAAGGCGCAGGCATCGATGGGCAGGCCGAGTTCGGTGGCGACCACCTCGACGACCGCACGCAGCCGGTCGTGCAGTGGTTCACCCAGGTTGGTGTTCGGATCGCGTTCGAGGTCACGCCGAAGCGCGTCGGCGTGCTCCGACATCGCGCGGGGTACCAGCCCATAGGAGGCGTGGTTCAGCATGACGAGATCCGGAGCCAGCGGGAACCGGTCTCGCCAGGGTTGCCGCACGACTACCGGGCCGGCCGCGAGAGTCCGAGATGATCGCGCAACGTCGAGCCGACATACTCGGTGCGGAAATGGTTACGGCGCTGCAGGATTGGTATCACGTGGTCGACGAACGCCGTCAGCTCGTGGGGCAGCGTCGACCCCATGATGGTGAAGCCGTCGACGGCGCCGGCGTCCTGCCACGCGATGACGTGGTCGGCGAGTTGTTCCGGTGTGCCGATGAAGTGCGTCTGTCCGGCACCGCCACTGACCTGCTGCGCGACCTCGCGCAGCGGCGCCTCTGGACGCGCGCGAGCTGCCGCGTAGAGCTGGTCGGCACGGGTGGACGGCGACGGCTCTGCCCACAGCCGCGACGGCAGCGGAGCGTCGGGATCGAAGGCGTCAGGGTCCAGCCCGGCCGTGTACAGCGCATTCTGCCAACGGAATTCGGCGCTGGCCAGCTCCTCGAGCCGCTGCGCCCTTGACCTGGCTTCGGCCTCGGTGCCGCCGAGCGTCACCATCAATGCGGGCAGGACGAGCAGCTCGCCGGGATCGCGGCCGAACGCGGCGGCCTGCGCGTGCAGGTCGGCGCGGAAGGCGACCGCGGCCTCCAGCGAGGGTGGACCCGAGAATGCCATTTCGGCGTGTTGCGCAGCGAGCCGGATGCCTGCGCCCGACTGGCCCGCGAGGACCATGACCGGACGGCCCTGCGGTGAGCGGGGGAACGGCTGGACCCCCTCGACGTCGTAGAACCTGCCGTGAAAGCGGGGTGGGTGCAACTTGGCGCGGTCCGCCCACACCCCGCCCTCGCGGTCGCCCACGACGGCGTCGTCCTCCCAGCTGTCCCACACCCGCCCGGCGACCTCCACGAACTCCTCGGCGCGCGCGTAGCGGTCGGCGTGGTCGGGATGGGCGGACTCCCCGAAGTTGGCCGCCGCCAACGGTGTCACGGTGGTGACGATGTTCCAGCCGGCGCGACCGCCGCTGAGGTGGTCGAGCGTCGCGAACCGCCGGGCGAGTTCCCAGGGCTGGTTGTACGTCGTCGAACCCGTCCCGATCAGGCCGATGTGCTCGGTGGTGGCGGCCAGCGCCGACAGCACGGAGATCGGGTCGAACTGGGTCTGTGGCAGGTGCGTCGCACGGTATTCGGCGATGGCGATGTTGTCGGCCAGGAAGATCGAGTCCAGCAGGCCGCGCTCGGCGGTCCGCGCGATCTCGGCGTAGTAGGGCAGCCCGAGCACGTTGCGGGCGTCGTCGGTGGCGAGGCGCCATGCCGATTCGTGATAGCCGTTCGGCCAGATGAAGGCGTTGAAGTGCAGTTCCCTCGAGCTCATGGCCGCGGCTCCTTCCCCGTGCTCGCCTCAGGAACATCCTCGCGCACGCGAGAATTCCCCAACTAGGCGAGGAGGCGGGTGGCGTTGGCGGTGGTCAACGCCCGCCAGTCCGTCTGCTGCTGATCCAGCAGCGTCACCTGGTGAGCGGCACCCGGCGCGGGGGTCCAGCAGAAGTCACTGCCGTAGAGCAGCTGATCCGATCCCACCACGTCGACGAGCGCCGAGGCTGGCGCGGGAAACGGCGTACCGGCGAGGTCGTACCAAAACCGTTGCAGCTGTTGCCTCGTCGTCATGGTGGACGGTCCGGGAAGCAGGCTACGGAACAGCTCGATGCGGTCGACGACGACCGACAGCGCCGCACCGCAGTGCGGGATCACGAATCGGATGTCGGGGTACCGCTCCGGCACGGCCGCGAACATCAGATCGGTCACCGTCCTGGTGGTCTCGAACATGAACTCCAGCATCGGCCGTGGCCTGCCGAGTGCCACCGAGTCCGAGTTCGGGGGTGACGTCGGGTGCTCGAAGACGATGGCGCGACGCTCGTCGAGCACCTTCCACAGCGGGTCGAGCGCCGGATCCCCGAGATAGCGTCCCGCGCCGTTGCTCATCAGCACGACACCGCGCGCCCCGAGCCGATCGATCGCATGCACGGCTTCGTCGACCGCGGCGTCGACGCTCGGCAGCGGAACCGAGGCGAAGAACCCGAACCGGTCCTCGTGCTCGCCGGTCACGTCGGCAGCGAACTCGTTGACGTGACGCGCCAAGCCGGCAGCCGCGTCGTCGTCGCCGAAGTGCACCCCTGGCGAGGAGATCGACAGGATCGCCCGTGCGGTACGCGTGTCGTCCATCAGCGCGAGGTGGTCGTCGACCGTCCAGGTCGGCCAGCCAGGCATGCCGTCGGGATGGTCGACACCCGCCGCCTTCGCCGCCTCGACGTAGCGATCGGTCAGGTAGTGGGCATGGACGTCGATGAGCGATTCCGCTGCCATGCGACCATGGTAGTTGGTCTCCTCACATTTGATGAATTCGTCAGAATTGCCTTCGAACCGGGTGCCCGTCGTGGGCGGATCGTCTCGGACAGGGTAGAAAGCAATCATGTTGCGAACCGTCTACGACGACGATCACGAAGCCTTCCGGAAGACGCTCAGGGGTTTCATCGAGTCCGAGGTCGTGCCCGTCTACGACGACTGGTACCAGTCCGGCATCGTGCCGCGCGAGTTCTATCACAAGCTCGGCGAACTCGGCGTCTTCGGAATCGAGGTTCCCGAGGAGTACGGCGGGGCCGGGATCGAGTCGTACAAGTTCCAGGCCGTGCTCTCCGAGGAGACCAACCGTGCCGCCGTGTCCTTCGGCGCCTCCGGTGCGCACGTCACGCTGTGTCTGCCCTACCTGCAGGCCTACGCGACCAACGAACAGAAGAGGCGCTGGCTGCCGGGATTCGTGACAGGCGACATCATGTTCGCGATCGCCATGACGGAGCCGGGAACCGGTTCGGATCTGGCGGGCATGCGGACCACCGCGAAACTCACCGAGGACGGCAAGCACTACGTCCTCAACGGCGCCAAGACGTTCATCACCGGTGGCGTGCAGGCCGATCGGATGATCGTGGCCGCACGCACGGCCCCGCCCCGTGAGGACGACCGCCGGTTCGGGTTGTCGCTGCTGATCGTCGACACGACGCTGCCGGGTTATTCGGTGGGCCGCAAGCTCGACAAGCTCGGGTTGAAGGTGTCCGACACCGCCGAACTGAACTTCACCGACGTGATGGTGCCCGTCGAGGATCTCCTCGGCGAGGAGAACCGCGGGTTCTCCTACCTGGGCAACAATCTGCCTCGGGAACGACTCGGGATCGCCGTCAATGCCTACGCCCAAGCCAAGGCGGCCGTGCAGTTCGCCAAGAAGTACACCCAGGACCGCACCGTCTTCAATCAGCCCGTCGCCAGTTTCCAGAACACCAAGTTCGAGCTCGCCGGCTGCCAGGCCGAGGTCGACGCCGCCGAGGCCGTCATCGACCGGGCGCTCGACGCCATCGACAAGGACGAGCTGACCGCCGCGGACGCCGCGTCGGCCAAGCTGTTCTGCACCGAGGTCGCGTCCAGGGTCATCGACCGCTGCCTGCAGCTGCACGGCGGCTACGGCTACATCACCGAGTACCCGGTGGCCCGGCTGTTCGCCGACAGCCGGGTCAACCGCATCTACGGCGGCACCAGCGAAGTGATGAAGTTGATCATCGCCAAGAACATGGGGCTGTGACCATGAACCTGATGGACATGTTTCGTCTCGACGGCAAGGTCGTCATCGTCACCGGCACCTCGTCGGGCCTCGGCGTGGCCTTCGCCGAGGCGTGCGCCCAGGCCGGCGCCGACGTCGTCCTCGCTGCCCGTCGTGTCGAGAAGCTCGGAGCCACAGCCGAGTTGGTGACCGCGGCGGGTAGACGTGCGCTGACCGTTCAGACCGACGTGACGGATCCCGACCAGTGCCAAGCCATGGTCGACGCAGCGATGGCGGAGTTCGGCCGCGTGGATGTCCTCGTCAACAATGCCGGCGTCGGAACGGCCGTGCCTGCGACCCGCGAGACGCCCGACGAGTTCCGCGCCGTCGTCGACATCAATCTGCACGGCTCCTACTGGGCGGCGCAGTCGGTGGCACGGGTCATGGCGCCGGGGAGTTCGATCGTGAACATCTCGAGCATCCTCGGGTTGACGACCGCGGGGCTCCCGCAGGCCGCCTACAGCGCCAGCAAGGCCGCCATCGTGGGATTGACGCGAGACCTGGCCCAGCAGTGGGGATCTCGCAAGGGCATCCGCGTCAACGCCATCGCGCCGGGGTTCTTCAAGTCCGAGATGACCGACCAGTACAAGCCGGACTACCTCGACTCGCTGAGCTCCCGGTTCGTGCTGCCGAGGATGGGCGATCCCGCCGAACTCGCCGCGACGCTGGTCTGGTTGGCCTCACCCGCGGCGGGTTACGTCACGGGCCAGACCATCGCCGTCGACGGTGGCGTGACGATCACCTAGCGGTCGCCGAGTTTTGTCGGAACCCTCTGCTTTGATGGTGGTATGTCTTCGGCTGCAGCATCTTTCACCGATGAGGTGATCCCTGCGGATCGGCTCGAGGTGTTGATGGAGCAGATGGCCGAGCTGGTCGGACAGCGCAACGCGATCGACGCCCGCATCATCGACATCGTCGCCGAGATCGACCACGCCAACCTAGGCGGTATCACCGGCGCCCGGTCGATTACGGCGCTGGTCGCGTGGATGACCGGTGCCTCCCCGACCAACGCCGAGACCATCGCCACCATCGCCCACCGCCTGGCCCGGTTCCCGCGGTGCGCGCAAGGGATGCGCGAAGGCCGGCTCTCGCTGGATCAGGTCGGGGTGATCGCCAAGAAGGCCGCCGACGGCTCGGATGCGCACTACGCCCAGTTGGCCGCCTCCGCCTCGGTCACCCAGCTACGCACCGCGCTGAACCTGGCCCCGCGACCCGACCCCGACCCGACCCCCGAACCGCAGCGGACCATCAGCAAGACCGTTGGCGACGGATACACCACCTGGCGGATCCGGCTCCCCCGCCTGGAGGCGGCGAAGTTCGACGCCGCCCTGCAGTCGCAGCGCGACGGGTTGATCGCCGACTGGCAACACGACCACGGCGACAGTGACCACGACACCGACTCCGCCGAGGATTCCGCCGAGGACCCATCGGGGCAGCGGCCGCCGTTCCCGAACACCGTGGACGCGTTCATGAGCCTGGTCGACGCCGGCTGGGACGCCGAGGCGGCGCGGCGCCCGCACGGGCAGCACACCACCGTCGTCGTGCACCTCGACGTCGCGGACCGCGTCGCCGCCCTGCACCTGGGACCGCTGCTCACCGACGGTGAGCGCCGCTACCTGCTCTGCGACGCCACGTGTGAGGCCTGGTTCGAACGTGACGGCCGGGTCATCGGGTCCGGGCGGGCGACCCGCACCATCGGCCGCCGGTTGCGTCGGGCTTTGGAGCACCGTGACCGGTGCTGTGTGGTCCCCGGCTGCGGGGCCACCCGCGGACTGCACGCCCACCACCTGCGGCATTGGGAGGACGGCGGCCCCACCGAATTGTTCAACCTGGTCCTGCTGTGTCCCTATCATCACCGCCTGCACCACCGCGGTGGCATCACGATCACCGGCCCAGCCGACCGTCTCGTCGTCACCGACGCCGAGGGCCACCGGCTCGACCCGGGATCGCTGGCGAGACCTCCGACCACACCCCCACCCGCGGTGGCGCCGTGCTCCGGACCGACGGGGGAACGCGCCCAATGGTGGTGGTACCAACCCTTCGAACCCCCACCACCACCCACGAACAACTAAGCCGCACAACCGGTGCGTTGGTGGTCTTCGTGCTGAGCCAGGTGCTGACGACGGTCGACAACCAGACGGTGCCCCTCTATATCTATTCTGGTATCTATTCTGGTCTTCGTGGAGCGATTTCCCCTGCCCTCGGAGCGGTGTCAGCGTTCTTCATCGCCGTCGTGGCGATCGCATTCGCCGTGGTGCTCCGACTTGGCAAGCTCGAGCGATTCCTGTTCCGCGCATGACTAGCGCCGCGATCGTCGGCACCGGGTTCATGGCCTCGGTGCACGCCGAGGCGCTGCGTCGGATCGGAGTCACCGTCCTCGGCGTCGTCGGCTCATCGCCCGACCGGGCCGCCGAACAAGCCGGTTCTGCCGGACTTCCGTTGCCGTACAAGGACTTCGAGGACATGCTCGGCGATGATCGGGTCGACGTCGTTCACGTCTGTTCGCCGAACCACCTTCACCACGAGCAGGCCCTTGCCGCGTTGCGGTCAGGCAAGCACGTCATCTGCGAGAAGCCGCTCGCCATGACGTCCGCGCAGGCCGCCGAACTGCGTGACGTCGCCGAGGAGTCCGGCCTGGTCCATGCGATCTGTTTCATCAACCGCTTCTACCCGCACTGCCAGGAGGCCCGTGCCCGTGTGGAGTCCGGCGCGGTGGGCGCGGTCAGGCTCATCACGGGCGGCTTCCTCCAGGACTGGCTGGCCGAGGACACCGATTGGAACTGGCGGCTCGACCCCGCGCTCGGCGGATCGCTGCGTGCGGTGGGCGACATCGGGTCCCACTGGCTGGATCTCGCGAACTTCGTCTCTGGCCGCAGAGTCGAGGCGGTGATGGCAGATCTGACGACCGCTATCCCGGTTCGGCACCGTCCGCTCGATGGAGCCAGGGCGACCTTCTCTGCGGCCGCCGGTGGTCCTACCGAGCCGACGACGATCGACACCGAGGACATGGCTGGTGTCCTGCTTCGTTTCGAAGGTGGAGCGCGTGGGGTACTGACCTTGTCGCAGGTGTCACCGGGGCGAAAG
>JAOPUT010000383.1 GCA_025963385.1 Mycobacterium sp. | reverse complement strand
GCTCTTCCAGTCGAAGGCGACCTTGAGCGCGTTCTCGACTGCCAGTGCGCCACCATCGACGAAGAACAGGTGCGGAAGGGCAGGGTCACCGAGCACGCGGGCGAACGTCTCGACGAAACGGGCCATCGGCACGCTGTAGACGTCGGAGTTGCTCGGCTTGTTCACCGCGGCCGCGGCGAGCTCGGCTCTGAACGCCTCGTCGTCGGCGAGCGCCGGATGATTCATGCCCAGTGCGGATGACGCGAAGAACGTGAACATGTCCAGGTAGCGATCACCGGTACGAGCGTCGACGAGATAGGAGCCGGCCGATCGGTCGACGTCGAGGACGAAATCGAACCCGTCGGCCAAGATGCTGCGACTCAGCACCTCGTGCACGTCGTCGGGAGCCACATGGCAGCTGGGCTTCAGGTCACGCAGAGGCAGGACAGCGGTCATATCGCCATCTTAACGGATTTTTTACGCTCCACAGACCATAAAACAGGATTATCTACGGTATAAAGTCGCGGCCTTCGTAAAACGTCTGTAAGATGATGGTGCTTCGGGTGCGGACATTCGCCGCCGTCCGTATCTGTTGCAGCAGGTCTTCGAGCGCCCGCGCCGACCGGACACGCACCAGGAGGACGTAACTCTCGTCCCCGGCCACCGAGTGACACGACTCGATGGCCTCTATGTGTTCCAGCCGAGCGGGCGCATCATCGGGTTGAGAGGGGTCGATGGGGGTGATGGAGACGAACGCCGAAAGCATGTTCCCGACGGCTTCGGGATCGATCCTCGCCTGGTACCCCATCACGACACCGCGGGACTCCAGCCGCCGCACGCGCGACTGCACTGCCGACACTGACAGCCCTGCGCTGGCGGCCAGGTGGGCCAGCGTGGCGCGGCCGTCGGCCACCAACTCGCGAACCAAGGTCCGGTCGATGTCGTCGAGCTCCTCCGAAGCGTCGGCCATGGCCGGAGACTATCGCAGGGCGCCGACGGGCGGGAGCGCAGCGACCCGGGCAATCGGTGCGGCCCGATGAACGTCTTGACCGCCGAGCTGCGGACCCGATGTGTTATGGCGCCAGACGTCATTTCGCGCGTTGGCGGAGCCCAACACGTTCACGACCCGTACGACCTCTACGAGAAAGCAGCAGCATCATGACCAACCAACCGACTGCCCTGCCCACGGCAGACGAGCTTCGCGACCGCGCCCGCACGGCACTGAAGGCCGTTGGCTCGGCGATCGAATTGAGCGAACCGGGGGGCCACGGTCTGCAGGCCAGCACCCCGCTCACCGGTGACGTCCTCTTCACCGTCGCCGAGACCACTCGCAGCGAGACCGACGCGGCCATTGCCGACGCTGCACGGGCATTCGCCACCTGGCGGGTAACCCCCGCCCCAGTGCGCGGTGCCCTCGTCGCGCGACTCGGTGAGCTGCTCGTCGAGCACAAGGCCGATCTCGGCGCGCTGGTGACCATCGAGGCGGGCAAGATCACCTCGGAGGCGCTCGGCGAGGTTCAGGAGATGATCGACATCTGCCAGTTCGCCGTCGGCCTCTCTCGGCAGCTATATGGACGCACCATCGCCTCCGAGCGGCCCGGTCACCGGCTGATGGAGACCTGGCACCCGCTGGGCGTCGTCGGCGTCATCACCGCCTTCAACTTCCCGGTCGCCGTGTGGGCGTGGAACACCGCCGTCGCCCTGGTCTGCGGTGACACCGTCGTGTGGAAGCCCTCGGAGCTGACGCCGCTGACGGCCATCGCCTGCCAGGCGCTGATCGAGCGGGCCGCCGACGACGTTGGCGCGCCGCGCAACCTGAGCCGACTCATCCAGGGCGACAGGGTGATCGGTGAGCAACTGGTCGACGATCCACGTGTCGCGCTGGTCAGCGCGACCGGCTCAGTCCGGATGGGTCAGCGGGTGGGTCCGCGAGTGGCGCAGCGGTTCGGCAAGTCACTGCTGGAACTCGGCGGCAACAACGCCGCCATCGTGGCGCCGTCGGCCGATCTCGACCTCGCCGTCCGCGGCATCGCGTTCTCGGCCGCAGGCACCGCGGGACAGCGCTGCACCAGCCTGCGCCGGGTGATCGCGCACACCTCGGTCGTCGACACCCTGGTCGAGCGCATCACCGCGGCCTACCGCAGCCTGCCGATCGGAGATCCCTCCGCTGAGGGAACCTTGGTCGGGCCGCTGATTCACGAGCGGTCGTACCGCGACATGGTGGGCGCGCTGGAGAAGGCACGTGCCGACGGTGGCGAGGTCGTCGGCGGCGAGCGCTGCGACGTCGGCGGAGAAGCCGGCGCGGGCGCCTTCTACGTCAGGCCCGCCGTGGTCCGGATGCCGTCGCAGACCGCAGTGGTGCACGACGAAACGTTTGCGCCGATCCTGTACGTCCTGACCTACGATTCGTTCGATGACGCGATTGAACTGAACAATGCGGTGCCGCAAGGTCTTTCGTCGGCCATCTTCACCACCGACATGCGTGAGGCCGAACGGTTCATGGCCGCCGACGGTTCGGACTGTGGCATCGCCAACGTGAACATCGGCACGTCGGGTGCCGAGATCGGCGGCGCGTTCGGTGGTGAGAAGCAGACCGGTGGTGGCCGCGAGTCGGGGTCCGACTCCTGGAAGGCCTACATGCGGCGCGCCACCAACACCGTCAACTACTCCTCCGAGCTCCCGCTCGCCCAGGGCGTCCACTTCGGCTAGCTGCCGACCGGCGTGGGTGGCGTGGCGTGGGACGTGAATTCCCATGTGCCACTTTGGTTGCAGGAGCCACACGCGTGGGACGACCGGCGCTCCCGTGTCGGTGGTCGAATGTATGTTCGAATCGTGTCGTCGGATCGAGTGCTCGCCGCAGTGGCTGCGCTGCGCGCAATCCACGACGAACTCGACGCGTGCGAGTTCGATGCGTTGAGTGCCACGGAGACGGTGACGCTGCTCGACGCACTGGAGGAATCCGAGTGCCGTGCTGCGGCCCACCGCCACCGGGCCTTGGCCCAGCTGCAACAGCAGACCACGGCCGTGGAAATGGGTGCCAAGTCGTGGCGCGATGTGCTCGCGATCCGGTGGCGACTCTCGGGCCGCGATGCAGGGATGCGTCTCACCCAGGCTGCGCTGCTCGGCCCGCGCCGCTCGGTCACCGGCGAGGTTCTGGCCCCGACGCTGGAGGCAGTCGCGGTGGCCCAACGGATGGGGTTCCTCACCAATGAGCACGTGGAAATCATCCGCAAGGGCATCGCAAGAATCCCGGGCTGGGTCCAACAGTCGGAACGCGATCAGATCGAGGTGGACTGGGTTCGCCACGGCGTCGGGGACGGACCGAAGGCGCTGCAGGATCAGATCAACCAGACGCTGTTTCAGCTGGATCAAGACGGCCAGCCCCCGAATGAC
>JAOPUT010000139.1 GCA_025963385.1 Mycobacterium sp. | reverse complement strand
CAGATCAGATGGACTCATTCACGGGGAACACGCCACCCCGATCCGCCGCTGCCCACTCGGGGTGAGGAAATCGCGAAGCCCCGCAATCGGATCGACCTCGGACTGACGACACTCGAGGCCACATCCTCGGACCGGATCGTCGAAATCGTCCGCGAACTGTTCACCGTGCGGATCGATCGGAGGGTGGGTATCGGGCCTCGGTCGGAGAATCCCTCGGTAGGGTGCGGAAATCACTCCCTTTTGGGCGTTACGCCACCCGCGCCGTGGTGGTCCAATTGAACTTAGGCACTTTACAGGAGGTTGACCGTGCGAATTATCGCTTCATGCGTGAGTGACGTGCTCATATGGGTCGACGCGCGATGGTAGCCGCATGTCGCATCGTCTTCGATCGGTCCAGATGCGCCTCCATGGGGCTGTGCGAGATGGTGGCGCCTGACATGTTCGAACTCGACGACGACGGCGTGCTGTCGGTAGAGAGTGAAGTCGTCGATGGATCTCGGCGTGCCGAGATGGAGGCCGTGGCGATGGGTTGCCCGACTCAGTCGCTCAAGATCATCGACGCTTAGCAGGTCACCGCGACGGCGTCCTTCAGATGACGCCCGTGCAGACACGGGATAGTTTTGGCCTGACCATTATAATGATATGGTGCCACGTGACATTGCAGTGGCCTGGGTCACACGTCTGTATGATTCGCCGTACGGCGCGTGATGTGCACGCCACGGGGTCGAGGAGGCGAGATGATCGAGCAAACCCTGTCGGTCCCCGACCTCCTCGAGCAGAGTCGTGAAGTCCTCACCCTCGCCGCACAGACGCTGAGCTCCGACCGCGTCCTGCCAACAGGCTCGAGAACCAGCGGCGTCCAATCGGTGGATGCCGCGCTGATGGCCGCACGCCGCGCGTTGTCAGCCCGTCTGCAGTCCGGCGCAGAGCCTCGATCTGCCGCGTCGATCGCGGCACTCATTCTGCGCGCCGAGCAGCTTCAACTCTCCATCAGGGACGCTCTGCTGGCTGCGCAACGTCAAGAGGTCCACAGCGCACAACTCGCCGTGAACCGCCTTCGAGCCGCGCTGACGACGGCGGCGTTGGCCGAACGGATCCCGATCGAAGCATGCTCGATGGGATTCACCCGGGTCCTGTTCTCCTACGTCAAGCAGGGCACGTGGATAGCCCGCTCGGCCTTCGCCGGGGACGACCGAGAACTGGCCCTCGCGATGGTCGAAATTGGCACCGCGCATCCCCGCAAACTCGCCGGACCCCTGATCGAAGGAGAGATGGTCCGCGGCGGCCAGCCGATCCTGGTGCGCAACGTGCAAATCGATTCGCGAGTGCACAAGGAGCTCAGCGCGATCACCAAGTCCACGGATTACGTCGCCGCGCCAGTGTTCGCCTGGGGACAACCCATCGGCCTGGTACACGCCGACCGCCACGGCGACGACTACGTCGCAGAGTTCGACCGTCAGACCATTGGGATCTTCGCCGAAGGCCTCGGGATCGCATTCGAGCGCAACCTCATGATCGAGCGGCTGGAGGACATGCGGCGCGCGGCCAATCATCACCTCATGACGGCGAACGCCCTGGCCGACGACTACACCGTGGACGTGCTGGAACTCGCTGGATCAGCGCCGCTACCCACCGAGGGACGCGGTGAGGAACATTCCGGGCAGCCACGCTCCTACAGCGCAGATTCTCAAAGTCTCAGCGAACTCACCGCGCGCGAATCCGAAGTGCTGCGCGCGATCGCGGCCGGTAAGACCAACGTGCAGATTGCCACCAGCCTGTTCGTCACCGAGGGAACGGTGAAGTCCCACGTAAAGCACATCCTGCGCAAACTCGGCGCGGGCAATCGAACCGAGGCTGTTGCCAAGTACCACCGCGCGCAGGCAGCGTCTGACTCTCCCCTCACCGCCCTCGTATTGGGCTGACCGAACGCCACACGGCATTATCGGCGCCGTCAATTCCTACCTACGTCCTCCTGTTGAGAGATGCGCGCAGCGGAATCACCCAGTTAGGCTCCTCGTGTGGCAATGCCGCAGGACGATTCCAAGCCGGTCCCAGACGATGACGGGACCGCGCAGTGGTCTGCAGGCACCCTCGAGGCTGCCGCAGAGGCGCTCACTCGGCTCCGCGGCGTGCTCGACAACGACGAACTGACCGAGCGGATTCCCACAGAGCTCCGCGAGTGCGGCTTTACTCGGTTGCTGTTCTCCCGTGCGGGACAACACCAGGGCCCGCCCGGTGCGTCGGACGTTGCGTCGCCCCGGGCATCCTCACACGTCACGGTGCCGATCCTGCTGGGACTGACACCCGTAGGCCATCTGCACGTCGACGATCCCGGGACCCACGGGGGTACTGCCGCCTTGTTACGGGTCGTGGCCGAAGGTGTAGGTGTGATCTTCGAACGCAACGTCCTGGCAGAACGATTGCGCACGATGCACACCTCCGCGCGCGATCACGCACGCACGATCGGTTTACTGTCCGAGTCGTTCACTCACCTCAACGGCACGGCAATGGCGCACCGACCTGGCTAAGTCAAGGCGCGCATTCGCTACAGCGGCCCACCGAGATTGGCGAGTACGTCGGACATGAACCGTGCGACGCGGGTGCCCGCAGTCGGGACTCACCCAGCCTTGGAACCGGCCGACGCCAATGCCAAACGGTGATAACGAGCGACTGCCTCGGTCCGGTTCGTGGCACCCAGCTTGCGCAGGATGTGCTTCACGTGGGACTTCACGGTCCCCTCGGAAACGAACAAGCCGGTGGCAATCTGCGCATTGGTCTTGCCGGAGGCCAGGTTTCGCAGCACGTCCCACTCCCGTGGGGTGAGTCGCTCTCCATGCTGCTCGGCCAGCAGTCCGGAATGGTCGTGGCCGTGATCGCCTGGTCCCGCCACCGCGATGCCTGCCGTGTCCAGAATGTCGGCGGTGAAATCGTCGGCAATCGCGCTCACGCCCGCGTGATACATGGCGGCGGCCTTGCGAACCGCCTGCATCCGTTCCATCAGCTGGGTCCGCTCGAGCGCCAGGCCCAGACCCTCCGCATAGATCCCCAGCATGTGCCGATCGAACTCATCGACCGCGCCGTCTAGGTCGCGGTCGGCGTGCACCATGGCCACCGGCACTCCCCACGCCAGGACGGGGGCAGCAACGTAGCTGTTGCTGTCGGTGTAGCGGACGAGTTCGCGGTGCACACGTGGATTCGATTGCGGATCGGTGATGAGGACCGGGGTACATCGCCGAACCATTTCACTTTCGATCAGCGGACCGTTGAGCCGCCGCGGGTTGGCCGTACCTACCGCGACGAGTTCGTGGGCGAACACGGCGTCGTCTACCGCGAAGGCGGTTCGCGCCATCCAGACGCCCTTCTCGATGCGCGAGAACAGAGCCCTGCGCAAGCCGATCCGGCGCAACTCGATCGGTGCCCGCTCCGCCAGAGCGACCGTCGACGTGGCGTTGCGCAGCGCTGAAAGCGCCTCCTGCACACCGCACGCCGCCTCACCGCGGTGCGCGATCATCGCATCCTTGACCTTCGCCTGGGCCACCATCGTCTCCAGCATCAGCGCTGACAGGCCGTCGCGGGGCACCCCGTCTGCCCCATCGCCGCAACGGTCGAGGGTGCCCACCAGCGCGCGGCGGGTCACGGTCAACGCCGAGTCGGTCGCGGGCAGATCGCTACCCGCGCTCAGTGTCGAAACCGGCCGACCGGACATCAGGGAGGTGGCGGCGCTGATGATCTCACGTGCGCACTCGACGTGGACCTGAGTGGCTTCGGTGGTAGACATCGTTGTCCCCTTTCCCATCACGCGGGTGGCATGTAGATGGTCTTGTACACCTGAAACGGGTGCAGCCCCTCGGGGCCAAGTTCGCGTCCCATGCCGCTCTGCTTGATCCCGCCAAACGGTGCCGTTGGCTCGTTCACGTAGTGGTTCACCCCGATCGTTCCCGACCGGACCCTGCGCGCGACGCCGGCCGCGCGCTCCTGGTCAGCCGACCACACGGTGCCTCCGAGCCCGTAGTCGCTGTCGTTGGCCACCGCCACGGCTTCGTCCTCGTCGGCATAGGGGATGATCGCGAGCACGGGCCCGAAGATCTCTTCGCGCGAGATCGCGGCGTTGGCATCCAGGTCGGCGAATACGGTCGGCTCCAGGAACCAGCCCTGATCGAAACCCTTGGGTCGCGATCCACCCGTGGTGAGTCGGCCTTCACGTTGACCCTGGGCGATGTAGCCCTCGACGCGGTCTCGCTGTCTGCTGGACACCAAAGGGCCCACCTTAGTCGCGGGATCCAGCGGGTCACCGATGGTCAGGGACCGCGCGAGATCGGTGATCGTGTCCACGATCTCGTCGTAGCGACTCCGCGGCGCCAGCACACGGGTGCTGAGCCAGCAGATTTGGCCATTGTTGAGCAAGGTGGCGCCGAAGAACGACTCAATGGATCCGGCGAGATCGGCGTCGTCGAGCACGATGGCCGCCGACTTGCCGCCGAGCTCGAGGGTGACCG
>JAOPUT010000309.1 GCA_025963385.1 Mycobacterium sp. | reverse complement strand
TGATCGGCGCCGACGACCGCCTCGTCGACCCGCGGGTCGCCGAGCTGCGCGAGAAGGACCCCACGCTGGTGGAAACCCTCCGCGTGTACCTCGACAGCTTCGGTGACGTGTCGACGGCGGCGTCACACCTGCACGTGCACCCGAACACGGTCCGCTACCGCGTGCGACGCATCGAGGAGGAATTGGGCAGCTCACTGGCCGATCCCGATGTGCGACTGCTGCTTTCCCTGAGCCTGCGGGTGACCTGAGCGCAATTCCCCGCCGAACGTGGATTACCCCCACGGCCTTGCGCCCTCAGCCGTGGCGGTAATCCACATTCGGCGATTCATCCACAGAGCGGAGTTAGTCCACGAGCAAGCCAGCGTCGGCCGTTCGAACGGCTTTTGACGTGACACCGGGTGCTTGCGTGTGTGCATGCCCCAGCGAGCTGAGCCCTTCATCGGCACCGAAGCACTGGCCGCAGGTCAGTTCACGAAGCGGACTCTGCACAGCCGAAATCAGTTGATCTACCGCAACGTGTATCTGCCGAACGGGGTGGAGATGACTGCCGCCCGTCGCGCCGTCGCCGCGTGGCTGTGGTCCGGGCGGCGCGCCACCGTTTCCGGGCTGTCTGCGGCCGCGTTGCACGGCTCACTGTGGATCGATGCCGACCATCCTGCTGAGCTCACGCGCGCGGAGGGCAGCGCGAACGGCATCTTCGTGCACCGAGAGCATCTGAGCGACGCTGAAACGATGATCATCAACGGAGTGCCGGTCACCACGCCGGAACGAACCGTGTTCGACGTAGGTCGCCGAAAGGGACTGGAAGCGGCCGTTATTCGCGCCGATGCGTTGGCCAACGCGTGTTCGTTGACGCCTGGTCTCATCCACCCCCTGGTCGAGTTGCATCGCGGTGCGCGCGGGTTGGTACAGCTCCGGGAGGTCCTCGAATTGATGGACGGCGGCGCCGAGTCGCCTCAGGAAACGCGCACCAGGCTGGTGCTGATCGGCGCCGGCCTGCGGCAACCACAAACTTAGATCGAGGTGCGCGACGCCGGTGGGTACCCATTCGCCCCCGTCGACATGGGGTGGGAGGAGTACAAGGTGGGGGTCGAGTGTGCAGTTGATCTACGGCAAATCGCGTGATCGCGTGGGGGTAATCCACGTTCGGCGGGACGTCAAGCTAGCCGGGAGACCGCCGCGTCGATCCGCTCGTCGGTCGCCGTCAGCGCCATTCGCACGTGCTGGCTGCCGCGGGGACCGTAGAACTCGCCCGGCGCGACGAGGATCCCCAGTTCGGCAAGCGACGCGACCGTGTCCCGGCACGGTTCGCCCCGGGTCGCCCAGAGATACAGACCCGCCTCGGAGTGGTCGACGGTGAACCCCGCGCCCCGGACGGCCGCGAGCAGCACGTCGCGCCGACGCGCATAACGGTCGCGCTGCACCTTCTCGTGGGCGTCGTCGTCCAGTGCGGCGACCATCGCGGCTTGAATCGGCGTCGGCACCATCATCCCGGCGTGCTTGCGCACTGCGAGCAGTTCGGCCACCACCGCGGGATCGCCTGCCACGAAGCCGGCCCGATAACCGGCCAGCGAGGACGTCTTGGACAGCGAGTGGATCGCGAGCAGACCGGTGTGGTCACCCCCGGAGACCGACGGGTGCAACACCGACACCGGCGGCGCGTCGGGATCCCAACCGAGACCGAGGTAGCACTCGTCGGAGGCGACCAGCGCCCCCCTGCTGCGAGCCCACTCGACGACTTTGCGGAGGTGATCCACGCCGAGGACCGCTCCCGTCGGGTTGCTCGGCGAATTCACGTAGACGAGCCGCGGCGTCCGCGGACCCAGCTGGGTCAGCGAGTCGGCGGCGACGACCTCGGCCCCAGTCAGGCGCGCCCCAACGTCGTAGGTGGGATACGCCAGCTCCGGCACCACCACGACGTCGTCGCCCGTGAGGTTGAGCAGCGTCGGCAACCAGGCGATGAGTTCCTTGGTGCCGATGACCGGCAGCACGGCGCCGTCGTCGAGGTTGGTGATGCCGTAGCGACGTTGCAGCGCCGCCACCGCGGAGGCCCGAAGGGCGGGTGTGCCCGCCGTGGTCGGATATCCCGGCGCGGAGCTGGCCGCCGCGAGCGCCGCCCTGATGACCTCGGCCACGTCGTCCACGGGTGTGCCGACCGAGAGGTCGACGATGCCATCGGGATGCGCCCTGGCCGTGGCGGTGAGGTCAGCCAGCGTGTCCCATGGAAAGACCGGCAGCGATGCCGAGAGCAACCTGGCCGGGTCCAGACCCATTCCGTTGGTCGGCTTCGCTTCGCTCAGCTCTCTTCGCCCTGCGGCGGCATGTCCTTGATCGGCTGAGGATCGTTCTCGGTCAGGCCGACCTTCGAGGCGCCGCCCGGCGATCCCAGCTCGGCGAAGAAGTCCGCGTTGTACTGCGTGTAGCCACTCCACTGGTCGGGGACGTCGTCCTCGTAGTAAATGGCCTCGACCGGGCAGACCGGCTCACATGCACCACAGTCGACGCACTCGTCGGGGTGGATGTACAGCATGCGTGCGCCCTCGTAGATGCAGTCGACGGGGCATTCCTCGATACATGCCTTGTCTTTGATGTCGACACAGGGTTCGGCAATGGTGTACGTCACTGATGTCTCTCCTGTCCAGGGGGCTGCTGGTCGGTATGGGAGCTGTCAAGCGCTTGACGCTCCGAAGGCGTTAGCAAGTATGC
>JAOPUT010000332.1 GCA_025963385.1 Mycobacterium sp. | reverse complement strand
AGGTCAGCAATTCACCTCTCGCGAATGGCGCTCGCGCACGACACGAAGAGCTGAAACCTGCTCCAGCACAAGGGGATGGATGAAGAAGTCGAGTGACTCGCGTTCATCGTCCTCGACATCCGTCCCTCGGCAGCGCCCCCGCCCCGCTAGTTCGTCAACGCGATGTACTTGGTGTCGAGATATTCTTCGATGCCCTCGCATCCGCCCTCACGACCGAACCCGGATTGCTTGACACCGCCGAACGGCGCAGCCGGGTCGGAGATGACGCCACGGTTGACGCCCACCATGCCCGCCTCGATCGCCTCGGCGACGCGTAGCGCGCGGTCGAGGCCCTGGGTGTAGATGTAGGCCGCGAGGCCGTACTCGGTGTCGTTGGCCGCAGCGATGCCCTCTTCCTCGGTGTCGAAGCCGATGATCGGCGCCACGGGTCCGAACACCTCCTCCTTGAAGATGCGCGCGCTGGGGGGGACGTCGGAGAGGACGGTCGCCGGGTAGAAGTGGCCAGGTCCCTCCGGCGCGACGCCACCGACGGCGACGGTCGCGCCCTTCGACACCGCATCGGACACCAGGTCCTCGACGGTGGCGACCTGCTTGGCGTTGACCAGCGGACCCAGGGTCGAGGACTCGTCGAGCCCGTTGCCCAGCTTGAACTCGCTCATCCTCTTGACAAGCTTCTCGGTGAACTCCGCGCGCACCGCGTTGGCCACGTGGAACCGGTTGGACGCCGTGCAGGCCTCGCCGCCGTTGCGCATCTTGGCTAACACGGCACCGTCGACCGCGGCATCGAGGTCGGCGTCGTCGAACACGATGAACGGCGCGTTGCCGCCCAACTCCAGCGACAGGCGCAGCAGCTTGTCGGCGCTCTGCTTGGCGAGGGCCTTGCCCACCCCCGTCGAGCCCGTGAACGTCAGCTTGCGCAGTCGGCCGTCGTCGATCAGGGCGGTGGTCAGATCGCCGGGCTTGGACGTCGGCAGGATCGACAGCACGCCCTTGGGCAGGCCGGCCTCGTCCATCAGCTTGGCCAGCAGCAGCATCGTCAACGGCGTTTCCTGCGCAGGCTTGATGACCATCGTGCAGCCGGCTGCCATCGCAGGACCGATCTTGCGGGTGCCCATCGCCAGCGGGAAGTTCCACGGGGTGATCGCCAGGCACGGACCGACCGCCGACTTGGTGACGATGATGCGGCCGGTGCCCGCGGGGCTCTTGGTGTAGCGACCGCCAATGCGGACGGCCTCCTCGGCGAACCACCGGAAGAACTCCGAGCCGTATTTGACCTCGCCCATGCTCTCCGAATAGACCTTGCCCATCTCGAGGGTCATCAGCGTCGCGAACTCCTCGGCGCGGGCAGTGATCGCCTCGAACACCGAGCGCAGGATCTCGCCGCGCTCGCGGGGCGGGGTTGCGGCCCAGTCCTTCTGCACCGCGGCGGCGGCGTCGAGCGCCGCGATGCCGTCCTGGGGGGTGGCGTCGGCGATGGAGATCAACACCTCGTCGGTCGCCGGGTTGAGCACGTCGAAGGTCGACGACGCGGCGCGCTCTTCACCGCCGATCCACAAACCGGTGGGCACGGATGAAAGTAGAGCTTTCGGATCAATGCGGGTGTCCATACGTCCATCATTTACACCCTCGAAAGCGTCGCCGCACTAGGGTCGGGATATGTCTTCCCAACCCGTTGAGATTCCCGACATCACCGCGACGCCGGCATGGAACGCGTTGGTCCGTCACCACGACGAGATCGGCACCAAGACGCTCCGCGAGTTCTTCCACGAGGACGCCGCGCGGGGCCGGGAGCTGACGTTGACCGTCGGCGATCTGTACATCGACTACAGCAAGCACCGGGTGACGCGGAAGACCCTCGAACTGCTCGTCGACCTGGCCAAGGCCGCCGACCTCGAGGCCAAGCGCGACGCGATGTTCGCAGGCGTTCACATCAACACCTCCGAGGACCGCGCGGTGCTGCACACCGCGCTGCGACTGCCAAGGGACGCCAAGTTGATCGTCGACGGGCAGGACGTCGTCGCCGACGTCCACGCGGTGCTCGACGCGATGGGGGCGTTCACCGACCGGTTGCGCAGCGGCGAGTGGACCGGCGCGACCGGGGAACGCATCAAGACCGTCGTCAACATCGGCATCGGCGGCTCCGACCTCGGGCCCGTGATGGTGTACCAGGCTCTGCGTCACTACGCCGACGCGGGCATCTCGGCGCGGTTCGTCTCCAACGTCGACCCTGCCGACCTGGTGGCCAAGCTCGATGGACTCGATCCCGCCACAACGCTTTTCATCGTCGCATCCAAGACGTTCTCGACTCTGGAGACGCTGACCAACGCGACCGCGGCGCGCCGCTGGCTGACCGACGCGCTCGGCGATGCCGCCGTGTCCAAGCACTTCGTCGCGGTGTCGACCAACAAGAAGCTGGTCGACGAGTTCGGCATCAACACCGACAACATGTTCGGCTTCTGGGACTGGGTCGGCGGCCGGTACTCCGTCGACTCGGCGATCGGGCTGTCGGTGATGGCGGCGATCGGCAAGGAGCGGTTCGCCGAGTTCCTCGCCGGCTTCCACGTCATCGACGAGCACTTCCGCACCACGCCGCTGGCGGCCAATGCGCCTGTGCTGCTTGGTCTCATCGGGCTCTGGTACAACGACTTCTTCGACGCACAGTCACGCGCGGTGCTGCCATACTCCAACGACATGGCCCGGTTCCCGGCCTACCTTCAGCAGCTGACGATGGAGTCCAATGGCAAGTCGGTGCGGGCCGACGGCACCCCCGTCACCACGTCGACCGGTGAAATCTACTGGGGCGAGCCGGGAACCAACGGACAGCACGCCTTCTATCAGCTGCTGCACCAGGGCACCCGGTTGATTCCCGCCGACTTCATCGGATTCTCCCAGCCCACCGACGACCTACCGACCGCCGACGGCACCGGCAGCATGCACGACCTGCTGATGAGCAACTTCTTCGCCCAGACCAAGGTGTTGGCGTTCGGCAAGACTGCCGAAGAGATCGCTGCCGAGGGCACCAAGCCCGAGGTGGTCCCGCACAAGGTGATGCCGGGCAACCGTCCGACGACGTCGATCCTGGCGACCAAGCTGACGCCGTCGGTGGTGGGTCAGTTGATCGCCCTCTATGAACACCAGGTGTTCACCGAGGGCGTCGTCTGGGGCATCGACTCGTTCGACCAGTGGGGCGTGGAACTCGGTAAGACGCAAGCGAATTCGCTGCTTCCGGTGCTCACCGCCGACTCGGCACCCGCCGAGCAGCCCGACAGCTCGACGGATGCGCTGGTGCGGCACTACCGCCAGGAGCGCGGCCGCAGCGCCTAGAACTCGCGGAGGTGGTCGCGCAGCATCGCCGTGGTGTAGTCGGTGCGGGCCAGCCCGCGACGCTGCAGTTCGGGCACCAGCCCGTCGGTGATCTCGGTGACGTAGCGACGGTTCAGTCGCATCACCGGACTGGTGATCAGGAACCCGTCACCGCCGACGTCGGCCATCACGTCGCCCATCTCCTCGGCGACCTCGGCGGGTGTCCCGACGAAGGGAATGTTGCTGGACATCCCACTGCCGCTGACCAATTCGCGCAGCGTCTTGTCCTTGCCACCCGCGACGAAGCTCGCCAGCGCCCCGCGCTCGCCGTTGGTCGAGAGCTCGGGCAGGGGTTCGTCAAGGTCGAACTGGGAGAAGTCGATCTCGGTGATCGACGAGATCTCGGCGAGCATGTACTCGACGTATGACGGGTCGGTGAACCACCGCTCGCGCTTGGCCATTGCCTCGTCGTGGGTGTCTGCCACGATCGGCGAGACGAGGTACAGCACCTTGCAGTGCGCAGGGTCGCGGCCGATCGCCTCCATCCTGGCGTGGATGTCGTCGCGATACGCCTTCATGGCGGCAACGTCATTGGCCGGCGTGACGATGGTGTCCGCGTACTGCGCCGCCAGCGCCCGCCCCGGCGGGGAGGCCCCCGCCTGCGCGATCGTCGGGCGGTACTGAGGTGACGGCGCGGTGTTCAGCGGGCCGCGGGACTTGAAGTACTTGCCCTCGAAGTCAACCGTGTGGACCTTCTTGAAGTTGGCGTAGGTTCCCGTCATCCGGTCGCGCTCGACCGCATCGGGCTCCCACGACTCCCACAGTTGGGTGACGAGGTCCAGGTACTCGGCGGCGCGGACGTAACGCTCGTCGTGCTCCCACAGCTTTTCCAACCCGAAGTTCTGGGCCGACCGGTCCTCCGCGGAGGTGACGACGTTCCAGCCGAAGCGACCGCGGGCGATGTGGTCGATCGTGCTCGCCAGCCGCGCCAGCAGGAACGGCGGGTAGAAGCTCGTCGACATCGTCGGCACCACGCCCAGCCTGCTGGTGGCGTTGGCCATCAGCACCGCGAGCGGCACCGGGTCGTGCTTGGGGTTCACGCCGTGCTTGAGGTCGTGCTCCATGGTGCCGCCGAACGCCGTCGACACCATGAGCTTGTCCTCGATCAGGACGTAGTCGAACTTGGCCCGTTCGAGATCGCGGGCCACCTCGACGTAGAAGTCGCCGGTGAAGTCGCGGCCGCCGTCACCCCAGGTCCCGTTCCACTCGTCGGCGACGAAGTTGAGAAACCATCCCAGGTGAAACATGCGGCCCATGCGGACAGCAAAGCGGGAGAGTGTTTCGCAGCCATGTCGTGGCGGTTTCGGCGCGGAAACCGGGGCTCGGCGCGTCAGGCGAAGTACTTGGTGAACCGCGTCGGCATCACCTTCATCAGCTCGACCAATGGCCACCACGGCCAACCGGGGACGACGGCGCGGCCCTTCTCCTTCTCGATCGCGTCGACCATCGCGCGCACGCCGGTCTCGTTGTCCACCATCAGCAGCGTGCTGTTGGACTTCGCGGTCATCTCCGACTCGATGTAGCCCGGCTCGAGCACCGTGATCTTGATCGGTCCGGACGGGTACTCCGCGCGAAGCGACTCACCAAGCGACGTCACCCCCGCCTTGCTGGCGGCGTACGCCGCCTTGACGCCCGGCACACCGACGTTGCCCAGCACCGAGGAGACGAGCACCAGGTGCCCCGCGCCTGCCTTCGTGAACATCTCCATCGCCGTCTCGATCTGCACCAGCGCCGACACCAGATTGGTCTCGATGGTCGCCTTGTTGGCCCAGAGCTTGCCGCCGCCGAGCGGGTAGCCCTTGCCGATGCCTGCGTTGACGATGACGCAGTCGATGCCGCCGAGTTCGTCGCTGAGCTCGGCGAACACCTTCGGCACGGCCTCGTGGTCGTTCACGTCGAGGGCGGCGACCGCCACCGAGACATCGGGGTACCGGCTGGTGAGCTCGGCCTTGAGCGCGTCGAGATTGTCGACGCGTCGGGCGCACAGCGCGAGGTCACGCCCCTTGGCGGCGAACTGGCGGGCCATACCTGCACCAAGGCCCGAGCTGGCACCGGTGATGAGGATCTTCTGACGAGTCACCCGGGCAGCCTAACCAACCGGTCGGGAGACTGCGCCATGATCCGCCGCGCGGTGGCATCGTCCGAAACGCCCTGGGGGGTCGTAGTGCGGCCAGCCGATGCCGAAGGAAGGGCGCTCGCATGATGGAGCTCGTCATCGACGGCCCGAGGCCCAACGAAACTACTTGAGCAGCTTCGACATTCGCCGGTCGGCGAGGATCTTGCCGCCGGTCTGACAGGTCGGGCAGTACTGGAACGACTTGTCGGTGAACGAGACCTCGCGCACGGTGTCACCGCAGACGGGACACGGCATCCCGGTGCGCGCGTGCACCCGCAGCCCGGACCGCTTCTCACCCTTGAGCGTCGCGGCACCCTGGCCGACCGACCGAGACACCGCGTCGGTGAGCACCGAGATCATCGCGTCGTGCAGCGCGCTCAGCTGCGCCGCCGTCAGCTTGCCAGCGGTCGCGAACGGCGAGAGCTTCGCGACGTGCAGGATCTCGTCGCTATATGCGTTGCCGATGCCTGCGATCGTCCGTTGGTCGGTGATGACGGTCTTGATGCGCCCGCTGTTGCCCTTGAGCACCTCGGCCAACTCCTCGGGACCCAACGACAACGCGTCTGGGCCCAGCGAGGCGATCTGCGGCACCTTGAAGG
Source organism: Mycobacterium sp. (assembly GCA_025963385.1). Classification (GTDB taxonomy): domain Bacteria; phylum Actinomycetota; class Actinomycetes; order Mycobacteriales; family Mycobacteriaceae; genus Mycobacterium. The sequence continues at coordinate 10,042 of JAOPUT010000332.1, read as the reverse complement.
GATCGTCGACCAGCCACACGGCCAGCCTCTTCTGCGTCCCCGCCTCGGTCAGGTCGAAGCCCGGAGCCGCCCCGGCGGCGACATTGGAACCCGGCGCCTCCCCCGGCTTACCGAGGTGAACGCGTAATGCGATGGGGCTCTTGCCACCTGGGCGCAGCGGCACCCCTGACAGCTTGTCCGACCACCGCAGCCAACCCGCCCGCGACAGGTGCGTGATCAGATGCAGCCCACCCACCTGCAGGCCCAGATACTTGCCCCAGCGGTTGGCACCGGTCACCGTCTGACCGTGCAACGCGGTGATGGGCGGGTCGAAGGTCTTCAGCACCGACAGGGCCGCGACGTCGACTCGCCCCACCGGCAGTCCCACGGCGTGACGGCGGAGGTGGTCGGCAAGGGCTTCGACCTCGGGTAGTTCCGGCACGCCTTCCAGGCTAGAGCAGATTCTCCAGACGGATGGGCAGGTCGGTCACCCGCTTGCCCGTCGCATTGAACACGGCGTTGGCGATCGCGCCCGGAACTCCGACGATGACGAGCTCGCCGAGTCCCTTCACACCGATCGGGTTGGCGATGGTGTCCTGCGCGGTCAGGAAGCTGGCGTCGAGCGCGGGCACGTCCGCGTTCACCGGCACCAGGTAGTCCGACATGTTCGCGTTCACGATGCGTCCGTCCCGGTGATCGAGTTCGGTGCCCTCCAACAACGCCATCCCGATTCCGCCGACCATGCCGCCGATGGCCTGGCTGTGGGCCAACTTCGGGTTGATCACCCGCCCCGCGTCGTAACAGGCGTGGATACGGCGGATGCGGACGTATCCCAGCGAATCATCCACGGCCACTTCGGCGAACACCGCACCGTAGGCGTACATGGAGAAGTGCTCGTCGGCGGCGTCGGGCGCCCATCTGCCGTGGCTGTCCACGCTGGGCCAGCCCCGCCTGGTCAGCAGCTCCCGGTAGCTCTCGCCGCGGGACGGGTCCTTCGTGACGTACATGCGCCCGTCGGACACCGCGACGTCGTCTGGCCGAAACCCGTTCAGCGGTGAACCCGGATCCACCACCGCGGTCCTAACGACCCTGTCACGCAAGGTGTTGGCGGTGGTGAACACCGCAGAGCCGACGCTGGCCATGGTCCGTGAGCCCGAATGCGACGGGGCGTTGGGATAGTTGCTGTCGCCGAGCGCGAACCGGACGCGCCCGATCGACATGCCCAGCGCGTCGGCCGCCACCTGTGACATCGAGGTGTACGTGCCGGGGCCCATGTCACTGGTGGCGGTCTGGACGTCGGCGGTACCGTCGGCGTTGATCCTCGCCATCGCATCCGACTCGCTGCGGCTGGTGTGGTAGCCCGCCGCGGCCACTCCGATTCCGACGAGCTGAGAACCGTCGCGCACGGCACCCGGCACGGGATTGCGTCGGGACCAACCGAATTCGTCGGCCCCGCGGCGCAGACACTCGGCGAGCCGTCTGGTGGAGAACGGCAGCCCGTCGGACTGGTCGTGGTCGGGTTCGTTGCGCATCCGCAGTTCGACGGGGTCGACCCCGAGGCGGTGAGCCAGGTCGTCCATCGCCGACTCGAGCGCGAACGTGCCCGACGTCGCGCCGGGGCCGCGCATGGGCGTGCCCACGTTCACGTCCAACGGCACCACCCGATAGGTGGAACGCATGTTGGGGCTGGTGTACATGAACTTCGGGGACGCCATCAGCCCGTCCTCGTAGTCGGCGTAGCGCGCGGTCTCGGTGCGACCCTCGTGGACGATGGCACTGATGCGACCCGTCCTGTCGGCCCCGATCGCCATGCGCTGCCTGCTGGTGGGCCGGTAGCCGATGCCTGCGTACATCTGCTGTCGGGTGAGCACCAGCTTCACCGGCTTGCCCGTGACGCGGGCGGCGAACGACGCCAGCAGCTGATGCGGCCAGGTCTGGCCTGCGCTGCCGAACGCGCCTCCGACGAACGGCGAGATCACCCGAACGTGGGCGGGGGGCACGCCGTGGGCCTTGGCGTGGGCAGCCTGCGCGCCGACGATGGACTGCACCTTGTCCCACACCGTCAGACGGTCGCCATCCCACTTCGCGACGGTCGACGGGAGCTCCATCGGGTTGTGGTTGTTGCGAGCGATGCCGTAGTGCAGGTCCGTCACGACCGCGGCGGTACGCAACGCGTCCTCCGGAGCACCCCGCGCGTAGTCGACCTGATTGTGCCCCGGCCTCGGAACGGCTTGCGGCGCATCGATGTCGGTGACCGAACCGCCCGCCGCGTAGGACACCTTGACGAGCGTGGCGCCGTGCATGGCGGCTTCCAACGTGTCGCCGACGACCACCGCGACCGGCTGGCCGAAGAACGCGACGCGCCGGATGTCGTACGGCAGCGTGACTCGGCCGAAGTCGGTGAGGACGTGCGTCACCCCGGGAGACCGGGAGGCCGCGCCGCTGTCGATGTGCTGGACCGAGCCGGTCGCGACGGTGCTGCACACCAGCGCCGCGTGGACGAAGTCGGGAACCGGGTTGTCGGCGGCGTAGCTGGCCGCGCCGGTCACCTTGAGCGGGCCGTCGACCCGCGACGTGGCGACACCGATGGCAGGGGCGCTGACGCGCTGCGGGTACGTCATGGCAGACCTGCCACCGTGGCGAGCTGGCGCTCCACCACCCGCTGGACCAGTACGACCTTGAAACCGTTGTCGGCCAACGGTTTGGCGCCGTCGGCGGCATGGGTTGCCGCGTCGTGCCACAGCCCTGGCGAGACGGGGCGTCCGACGAGCGCCTGTTCGACCGCGGTGAGTCGCCACGGGACGGTGGCCACACCGCCGACGGCGACCCGGGCGCCGCGCACCACGCCGCCGGCGAGGTCGAGTCCCACGGCGGCGGACGCCAACGCGAACTCGTAGGACTCTCGATCACGAACCTTGAGGTATCCGGACCTCACCGTCGTGGGTCCGGTCGGCACCTCCACCCCGACGATGAGCTCTCCCGGTCGCAGGTCGTGCTCCCGGTCCGGCGTCGTGCCCGGCTCGAGGAAGAACTCGCCGATCGGAATTCGCCTGTCGCCGGCCGTGTTCCGCGCGACGACGACCGCGTCCAGTGCGACGAGGGCGACGGCGAGATCGGAGGGATGAGTGGCCACGCACTGATCGCTGGTGCCGAGGATCGCGTGGGTGCGGTTCAGACCGCCCAGTGCGGAACAGCCCGTGCCGGGAGCCCGCCGGTTGCAGTTCGCCGATACGTCGCGGAAGTACAGACATCTGGGCCGCTGCATAAGGTTGCCGCCGATCGAGGCCATGTTCCGGAGCTGCGCCGATGCGCTGAGCTCCAATGCCTGTGCGATCACCGGGAATTGGCGCCGCACCCGGTCGTCGGCAGCCAGGTCCGCCATCCGCACCAGCGACCCGATCCGCAGCGCCCGGCCGTCGAGGTCGACGTCCCGGTAGGGCAGCGCGTTGATGTCGACGATGGCCCCCGGCCGCTCCACCGTGACCCGCATCAGGTCGATGAGGGTGGTTCCGCCCGCGATGTAGCGTGCGCCCGAATCACCTGCCGCAAGGGCCGACTTCTCGTCGACGGCCTTGGTGAAGGCGAAGGGGAACACCGGCGTCAGGCCTCCTTGGCGGCGCTGCTGATGGCGCTGACGATGTTGGTGTAGGCGCCGCACCGACAGATGTTGCCGCTCATCCACTCCCGGATCTCGGCATCGGATCCCGTGTGCCCCTCGTCGATGCAGCCGAGACCCGACATGATCTGGCCGGAGGTGCAGTAGCCGCACTGGAATGCGTCGTTGTCGATGAACGCCTGCTGCAGTGGCTGCAACCTGCCGTTCTCGGCGACGCCCTCGATGGTGCGGACGTCGGCGCCGTCGTGCATGACGGCGAGCGTCAGGCAAGAGTTCACCCGTCTGCCGTCGAGCAGGATGGTGCATGCGCCGCAGGCGCCCTGGTCGCAGCCCTTCTTGGTGCCGGTGAGCCCGACGCGCTCACGGAGCATGTCGAGAAGCGAGGTGCGGGTGTCGACGCCGATGTCCTTGTCCTCGCCGTTGATCCGCATGTGAACGAGGGCGGTCTGCCCTTCGGCAGGCGGCGCGTCGGTGTCGCAGCCCGATACCAGGGACGCAGCCGCGACGGCTCCACTGACGGTGATCGAGGCGCCGACGAAGGTCCGGCGGTTGATCTCGGGGGCCACCGTCGCGAAGATACCCCGCGAACCTGGCAGCGCCAACGGTCTAGCGGCTGACCCTCTCGGGGTCGGGCAGCACCAACGACAGCACCCAGCTGACGATGGACAGGACGATGGCGGCCCAGATGGCCGTCCACCAGAAGTCGTCGATGCGTAGGCCCCAGTGCGTGGTGTTCGCAGTGATCCACGACGTGATCCACAACATCAGCGCGTTGATGACGACGTGGATCAGGCCGAGGGTGAGGATGTACAGCGGTATCGAGATGAGCTGCACGATCGGCTTGATGAATGCGTTGACGACGCCGAAGATCACCGACACGACGAAGATGACGCCGACCCTCTGCAGCGCCGTGTCACCGCCGACGAACTCGATGCCGGAGACGAGCTTGGTGACGATCCACAGGGCGACACCCGTCAAGGCCGCGCGGAGGAGGAACTGACCCACGCGGCGATCCTGCCATGCCGACAGGGCGGGAGCACTGGATCCGGGCTCCGCTCAACGAGACTTGAGCAGGTAGATGTCCATGATCCAACCGTGGCGTGCCCTGGCCTCGGCCCGCACCCTGGCGATCTTGGTCCCCACGGCCGCGACCGTCCCTTCGACCAGGATCTCGTTCGGTGTGCCGAGGTAGGCGCCCCACCAGATCCTCGTCAAGGGCGGGCAGTCGAGGAACGCGCAGTCGCCGTCGAGCATCACCACCGCCGAGCCCGAGAACCCCTCTTCGCGGAGCCGTCGCCCCGTCGTGATGAGCACCGGCGCCCCGACGTCGTTCAGGGGGATCCGATGCCGCGCCGTCAGCGCCTGGATCGCGGTGATGCCGGGGATGACGTCATAGGTGAAGTCGACCCGCTCGGCCACCATGTCGAGGATGCGCAGGGTGCTGTCGTACAGCGACGGATCACCCCATGCCAGGAAGGCGCCGACGCCGTCGTCGGCAAGCTCGTCGAGCAACGCCCTGGCCCACAGGTCGGCGCGCGCGGAATGCCAGTCGGCGACGACCTGTCGGTACGCGGGGTCGTCGGGGGCCTCCTTGGATCGCGGCGGGTCGGCCAGTTCGACGAACCGGTAGCCCGGTTCCCGGATGAACCGCTCGCAGATCTCGCGGCGCAGGGCGACCAGGTCGTCCTTCGCGGAACCCTTGTCCATCGCGAAGAACACGTCGACGTCGTTGAGCGCCTCGACGGCCTGCACCGTCACATAGCTGGGGTCACCCGCCCCGATGCCGATCACGTGTATCCGACGCATCACGGAACCGTAAGTATCCGGTACCCGAGGTATTGACATCTTGAATGCGGCCTCATTAGGTTTTGGAGCATAACGGGAGCGAAGGGATGTCAACTGTGACGGCTTCGATCAAGGCAAACGGTGCCCCGACCCGCGAAGAATTCTCCGAACGGCTGTTGCGCGGGTCGGTGAAGAAGTCCTACGAGCCGATCGTCGACATCGACTGGGACGCGCCGCTGGATCCCGACAAGTACTTCCTTCCCCCCAAGACGGTGTCGCTGTACGGAACGCCGCTGTGGGACGGCATGACCCGGGCCGAGCAGATCGAGCTGTCGCGCCAGGAACTCGCCAACACACTGTCGGCAGGCATCTGGTTCGAGAACATCCTCAATCAGGCGCTGCTGCGCGATCTGATGCACGAGGACCCCACCGCGAGGGCCACGCACTACGCGCTCACCGAGATGGGCGACGAGACCCGGCACATGGTGATGTTCGGCAGGACGATCGAGAAGGTCGGCGCCAAACCCATGCAGCCCAAGCTGTATCAACGCATGATCATCAACGCCCTGCCGCTGGCGTTCAAGGGCTCCGTGCTGTGGGTGGCCGCGCTCATCGGCGAGGAGATCTTCGACTCGCTGCAACGTCAGATGATGGACGACCCCGAACTCCAGCCCGCGGTCCAGCGGCTGATGCGGATCCACGTCGCCGAGGAAGCGCGTCACATCCAGTTCGCCCGCGACGGTCTTCGCAGGCACGTCGGTGACATGCGCTGGTACAACCGGCTGTGGGTGGCCAACCTGCACGGCGTCGGCGGGTTGTTCTTCCAGTACCTGTTCAGCAATCCCGCGCAGTACCGCCGCGTTGGCCTCCCCGGCCGGGCCACGCGCCGGATCGCGCGCCAGAGCAGGCACCGCCACGAGACGCAGGTCCTCGGCTTCGCGCCCCTGGCCGCGTTCCTCGACGAGGTCGGGCTGATGGGCCCGATCGCCCGCCGCATGTGGCGTCGCACGCACTTCCTGCCCGCGACCTCGGCACCGACCGTTCCCGCCGAGAACGTCGCCGTCGAGCAGAGCGATGACGTGTACGACGGTCCCGCCGTGCTGCGCGTCGCGGACGCCGACCACCCGGTGCGGGTGCGACTGACGGGGCACCTCGATGCCAACGATGGCCGATACCACTGGCGGGGAACGGTTTTCGAGGCGGTTCCCGACGACGTGCTGCGGACGCCTCGAGTGTCGGTGACGATCGGCGACCGCACCGCTGCGGCCCGCGTCACCGAGAAGACCCCGTGGGGCACCTACTCGGTGACCGGAGAAGGCGCTCCGCCATTCCCGTGACGACGAACTAGAACACGTTCTAGTATTGCGGGCATGCGGTTCACCTATGCGGAAGCCATGACCGATCCGAAGTACTACATCCCGTTGGCGAAAGCCGCTGACGAGGCCGGATACCACGGGATGACCATCGCGGACAGCGTGGCGTACCCCGAGGTGTCGGACTCGAAGTATCCCTACACCGAGGACGGCAACCGCGAATTTCTCGACGGCAAGTCATTCATCGAGACCTTCGCGCTCATCGGGGCGCTGTCCGCGGTGACGACGAGGCTGCAGTTCAACGTGTTCGTGCTCAAGCTGCCGATCCGACCGCCCGCGTTGGTGGCCAAGCAGGCCGGCTCGCTCGCGGCGATGTTCGACAACCGCATCAACCTCGGGGTCGGCACCAGCCCGTGGCCCGAGGACTACGAGATCATGGGCGTCCCGTTCGCCAGGCGCGGCAAGCGAATGGACGAGTGCATCGACGTCATCCGCGGACTCACCTCGGGCGACTACTTCTCCTACCACGGCGAGTTCTACGACTTTCCGCGCTTCAAGATGACGCCCGCGCCAACGAAGCCGATTCCGATCCTCATCGGCGGCCACGCCGACGCCGCGCTCAAGCGGGCCGCTCGCAACGACGGCTGGATGCACGGCGGCGGCGACCCCGCGGAACTCGACCCGCTGCTCGCCAAGCTGAAGAAGTACCGGGAGGAAGAGGAGCGGATCGGCCTCGCCGACGAGTTCCAGATCCACGTCATCTCGATCGACGGGTTTACCCTCGACGGCGTCAAGCGACTCGAGGACAAGGGCGTCACCGACGTCATCGTCGGCTTCCGGATCCCCTACATCATGGGCAACGACACCGAGCCCCTCGACGACAAGATCCGCAACCTTGAGTGGTTCGCGGAGAACGTCATCGCAAAGGCCGGCTAGGTACGGGTCACCAGGGCGTCGACGGCGCGGGCGCTCAGCACCTCGTCGAGGACCATGGCGGCGCCGCCGACGGTGCCGGACTGGCTGCCATGCGTGGCGGGCATCACCTCGAGGGTGCGGGTGGCCTGCGCAGTAGCGTTGCCGTACAACGTCTCCCGTAATCCAGCGACGAAGATCTCGTAGGCTCCGGCCATGTCGCCCGCGACGACGACGACGGCGGGGTTGAGCAGGTTGACCGCGGCCGCGAGCACCTCGCCGACGTACCGACCGCTGTCGCGGATCATCCGTCGCGCCTCCGCGTCACCGCCATGGGCGATCTCGACGACGTCGCGCAGGTTTCGCACCGCGCGGCCCTGCTGCTGCAGCGCGTGGACCAACGCCCAGCCGCCCGCGATGGCCTCTACGCAGCCGGTGTCACCGCAGCGACACGGAAGTCCCTGTGCCGCAGCGATCTTGTTGTGCCCGAACTCGCCCGCGGCCTGTGCGGCGCCCCGCTGCAGCACTCCCCCCGCCACGATGCCGGCACCGAGGCCGCTCGACGCCTTGATGACGAGCACGTCGTCGTACCCGTGGCCCTCGACGACGGCGATCGCATTGGAGTCGTTGTCCATGATCACGGGAACACCCGAAAGACGCGGCAGTTCTTCGAAGTACGGCCGTAACTCGACGCCGTCCCAGCCGCGCAGGATCGGCGAGTCACGGCTGCACCCGCGGTCGCGGTCCACGGTGCCAGGCAGGCTGAGTCCGACGCCGTACACCGGGACGTTCGGGTACTCCTGCAGCATCACGTCGAGACGCTTGACGACGTCGGGCATCAGGTCGTCGGGGCCGAGCGCGACCTCCTGATCGATGTCGGTGATCGACTTCACGTCGCCGGCCAGATCACACACGGCCAGCCTGGTGCGGCTGATGCCGATGGCGGCCGACAACACGATGCCCGCGTCGGCGTCGAAGGACAGCAGCGTCGGCGGTCGTCCTCCGGTCGATGGCGCCTGTTCTCGTTCGCGCACCAGGCCGAGGCCGGTCAGCGCGGCGATCCGGGAGGCGACGGCGGTGCGGGACAGACCGGTGAGGTGGCCGAGCTCCGTACGCGTGATGTCTCGTCGATCCCTGATCAATGCGAAGACGTCCCCCGCGGTACCTCTCCCGTCGCCCTTGATACCTCTCCCGTCGCTGCGCTCGCCCTTGATGCCCATACCTCGATTGAACCCGAGAAACGTAAGCCACACCACTTTTGTGTTCCAAAAGACAAAAGTCGGTTTGATGAAAGGCGTAAGTGCCGCTACCGTTGACGCCGTGACCAGATCCCTGGACCGACCTTCCTCCGTACCCATGTCCGTCGTCTCACCGCCTCCGGCCGTGCGATGGCTGGCCGTGCTCGCCCTCGCCGTCGGCAGCTTCGCCATCGGCACCACCGAGTTCGTGGCCATGGGCCTGCTCCCCGACATCGCCTCGAGCCTCGACATCACCGAACCCATCGCCGGCCACGTCATCTCCGCGTACGCGCTCGGCGTGGTCGTCGGCGCCCCGGTCATCGCCTCGCTCACCGCGCGGGTGGGGCGCAAGACCCTGCTGCTCGGGCTGATGGCGGTATTCACCCTCGGCAACCTGGCCAGCGTGCTGGCTCCGAGCTACGAGACCCTGATGGTCGCTCGCTTCGTCTCGGGCATTCCGCACGGTGCCTTCTTCGGTGTCGCAGCCCTCGTCGCCGCCCACCTGATGGGTCCGAAGAATCGCGCCAAGGCCGTGGCGCACGTGATGACCGGCTTGACCGTCGCGACCGTCCTCGGCGTCCCGATCGCCTCCTTCCTCGGCCAGGCCTTCGGTTGGCGCAGCGCGTTCGGCCTCGTCGTCGTCATTGGTGCCGCCACCCTGGCGGCCATCTGGCACTGGTTGCCCGATCTCAAGTCGATGCACGTCACCAGCGCGCTGACCGAGCTCAGCGCCCTCCGTCGTCCACAGGTATGGCTGGCGCTTCTCATCGGCATGGTCGGATTCGGCGGCATGTTCGCCGTCTACACCTACGTGGCGACGACGCTCACCGATGTGTCAGGCCTGTCCCGCGCCCTGGTTCCGCTAGGGCTCATGATGTTCGGCATCGGCATGGTGGTCGGCAACCTGGTCGGCGGCAAGATGGCCGACATCTCGGTGATCAAGGGCCTCTACGCCTCCATCACCGCCCTGGGAGTGGCGACGGCACTGTTCGTCTGGGCTGCCCACAACCCGTGGACCGCGTTGCTCGGACTGTTCTTCATCAGCGCCTCCGGGTCGGCGATCGGACCGGCGCTCCAGACGCGGCTGATGGACGTCGCGCACGGCGCGCAGACCTTGGCGGCAGCGCTCAACCACTCCGCGCTCAACATCGCCAACGCCGCGGGCGCCTGGATCGGCGGCCTGGTGATCGCTGCCGGAT